>NZ_JAFCLX010000012.1:0-198501 GCF_018130205.1 Bradyrhizobium sp. AUGA SZCCT0222 | reverse complement strand
ACGGCAGCGACGGAGTCAACCAAGAACTCGTCTCCGGGGAGAGCACGGCATAAGCCGTAAAGCCATTGCGCAGGGAATGTCGGATGTTCTCCGCTGCCCTGTATGCTCATGTGCAGCATTTTTTGTGCTAACCGCACATGAGACCGCGGGTGCAGCGCGCATCCGGCATTCCCTGCGCCCTCTATCTTCGAGGGCAAGGAATTCTGGCAAAAGCTCGGGCGCAATGCGTCGCGAGAATGCGAAAGTGCGTTTTGGATGATAGTGTCAACAACAAACACAGCCGTCGTCCCGGGCTTGACCCGGGACCCATACGCCGCGGCCCATCGGTGAGAGCGCTGACGTTAGATACCTTCCGTTACAATAGCCGCCGCGGAGTATGGGTCCCGGCGTTCGCCGGGACGACAAAAAGCTCAAACCGGCTGAATTGCCGGAGCCCGCAATCCCGCCGCCTTGACCTTACCGAAATCCGCGGTGGATTTTCCGGTCAGGGCCGCCAGCACCAGCGCGACCATGTGGGCGAGGCGTTCGTCCCGCGCTTCCTTCTTCAGGAGGTCGCGGCCGAAGATCACGCTCAGCGTCGCGCTGTTCGACAGATAGAAGAAGCACAGTCCGGCGATCGAGATATAGAGCTGGACCGGATCGACCGCGACGCGGAAGTCGCCGCTTTCGACGCCGCGATTGACCACCGTGCGGATCATCTCGACGAACGGCGAATGCATCGATTTGACCTTGGTCGAGCGCTTGAGGTGGCGCGCTTTGGCAAGGTTTTCCGTATTGAGCAGCGCCAGGAATTCCGGATTGCGGATGAAGTAGTTCCAGGTGAAATCGATCAGCCGTTCGATCGCCTTGGGCGGATCGAGATGTTCGAGATCGAGGGTGCGCTCCTCGGCGCGGATCTGCTCATAGGCGCCTTCGAGCACCTCGAGGTAGAGGTCTTCCTTGTTGCCGACGTGATAATACAGCATGCGCTTGTTGGCGCCGGCATTGGCCGCGATCCGGTCGACGCGCGCCCCGGCGAGGCCGTGGGCGGCGAACTCCTGCTTGGCGGCCTCGAGAATGCGGATCCGCATCCCCTCGGGGTCGCGCTGCCATTTCAGAACACGTTTTGCCTTTGCCAATTCAATCGCTCGATGATCGCCTGGACGGGATGTAGCACGCTATCCCCGTCATTGCGAGGAGCGTCAGCGACGAAGCAATCCATGTATCCCCAGCGGCGGCATGGATTGCTTCGCTTCGCTCGCAATGACGTTGAATCAATCGAGCGCGCCCGGCTTCACCGACGGCTGTACCAGCAGCGTCGGCACGCCGCAGGTGCCGTTGCGCACGGTCATCACCCGCGTCCCCGGCTTGCGGCCGGTGCGGATTTCGGAGACGTCGACGCCGGCAGCCGTCAGCCGCGCATGGGTGGCGTCGATATCGGCGACGCGCCAGCACAGGCCCCGCAGCCTGTCGTGAAGTTTATCTTGGAGTTTATCTTGGAGTTTATCTTGGAGTTTATCTTGGAGTTTATCTTGCGCCCCGTCCGCCGGCTTGCCCGGCCGGTGTGTCACCTCGACGATGAGATCGCCGCAGCGGAAGAACATCAGCCGGCCCCAGTCCGGATGCGACCGGTCGAGCGCCATGTCGAGCCCGAGCCGCGCGCCATAGAGCGCGGCGGCCCGCTCGGGATCCGGCGTCGAGACCACGACATGATCCATCGCGGTGATCGATGCCGGCCCGGTTCGCATCGACAGCGGGCGCTCCTTTGCCAGTTCGAGGAAGAACATGCGGATGCCACGCGTCGCATCGGACGCGGCGCGGGTGCGCTTCCACGACAAGGTCGCCTCCGTGACCGCATCGCGGCTTTCGACCTCGGCGACCGGCTCCGGCTTCAGGGTCAGCCGGTCGAGCCTGCGATGCAATTTCGTGATGTCGTTGGTGCGAAAACAAAGGCTCGCCAGCCCCTCACCCTGCGCCGCGAGCACGGCGCGAATGCGCTCCGCCGCCTCGCCGTCGCCGCTCGGCGCCATCAATTCCAGCGTCACGTTATCGAGCGTGAACAACACGCGCTCGGCGCCGTCGCCACTGTTGCGCCAGGCCGGCGTCCGCCCAAACAGCGCCTGATAGGCCGCCTCGCCCGCCGAAATATCGCCGGTGAGTACGACCACATGATCGAGACCTGTAATCACGGCAAAAGCCCTCCCCCTTTTGTCGCACCGTCCGGAACCCCGGGCAGCGGTCAGCCGTTATGGCCCGGCATCCTGACGATGCCTCAAGGACGGTCCTAATCCCCTGACATGCCCTTCTCAAGCCGCAAACACGGCACGGCTGCGAATAATTTCAGCGAATGCATCCGACAAGCGGTGCTAGTGTAGCGCGCCGGGCCGGACCCACCCTTCAGCCCAACACTCTGAAGTACAATGACGGAAAACGAATGCAGGCCCTCTTCATCGGACAGACCTATATCGACGTCACCTTCATCACCGACCACATGCCGACCGGCGATGAGAAGCATGTGGCCTCGGCCTACGCGGTGTCGTTTGGCGGCAACGCCGTCACGGCCGCGTTCTGCTGCGCCAAGCTCGGCATCGTGCCGGACCTGATTGCGACTGTCGCCAACGACTGGCTCGGCCGCATGTTCTGGGACATGAGCGCGAAATACGGAATCTCGATCCATCCGCGCAAGGTCAACGCCTCCTCGCTGTCCTTCATCATGCCAAAGGACGGCAAGCGCGCCATCGTGCGTTGCCGCGACGACGAACACATCCATCCCTTCCCCATCCTCAATATCAAGGGATGCCGCGCGCTGCATATCGACGGCCACCAGCCGGACGCTGCCATCCATTACGCCAAGCTATGTCGCGAAGCCGGCATCCTGACCTCGCTCGACGGCGGCGGCCTGCGCAACAACACCCATGAGCTCCTGGAATTCATCGACGTTGCCATCGTCGCCGAGCGGCTGTGCGAACAGATGGACAAGACGCCAGAGACAATGCTGGATTATCTCAAGAGCCGAGGCTGCCGGGTCGGCGGCGTCACGCTCGGCGAAAAGGGCCTGCTGTGGTACGACGAGACCGGTTCGGTTCGCAGCCTGCCCGCACTGCCGATCCCGCGCGAGCGGGTGATCGACACCAACGGCGCCGGTGACGTCTTTCATGGCGCCTACGTCTATTCCTATTTGAGCAACCCCGGCAAAAGCTGGCGTGACCATTTCGAATTTGCGCGCGCCGCGTCGACCTTCAAGATCCAGCGGCTCGGCAACGAGGCGGGATTGCCGACGCTGACGGATATCGAAGTGGTCAAGATGGCGTTTGCGGCCAGCTCGTGACCGGATGAATCGGAGCTAGAATGGGGCGCGTCTTCGTCGCCGGCAGCATCAACATGGATGTGGTGGCGACCGCCGACCGGCATCCGCTTGTCGGCGAGACCGTCGCCGGCAAAGCGGTGCTGTATTTCCCCGGCGGCAAGGGCGCCAACCAGGCGGTGGCGGCCGCCAAGCTCGGGGTATCAACCACGCTGATCGGCCGGCTGGGAACGGATGCCTTCGGGCAACAATTGCGGGCGTTTCTCGCCGCGCAAGGCGTCGACCTCGCGCATCTCAAGGACACCGCCGAGGCCCACACCGGAACGGCGCTCATCACCATCGCCAATGCCGACAATACCATCGTCGTCGTACCCGGCGCCAATGCGCTGGTGAGTGCCGAGGATGTCGGCACGCCCGTTCTCGCCAGGGGCGACATCGCAGTCAGCCAGTTCGAAATCCCGCTGCCCACGATCGCTGCATTCTTCGAGCGCGCCCGCGCTGCAGGTGCGACCACGATCCTCAACCCCGCGCCCGCGACCAGGTTCGGACGCGAGCTGCTCGACCTCGTCGACATCCTCGTTCTCAACGAGACCGAGCTTGTGCTTCTCGCCGGCACCGAGCTTCGCGATACCGATGATGACAACAGCTTCATCGAAGCTGTCCGGTTGCTGCCGTCAAACCGCGACCAGATCGTCTGCGTGACGCTGGGCAGCCGCGGCGTGCTTGCGATGATCGATGGTCAGCCGTCGGTCATCCCCGGCCGCAAGGTGAAGGCGGTGGATACCACCGGCGCCGGCGATTGCCTTGTCGGCGCGCTCGCGGCGCAGTTGGCGGATGGAAAAGCCATCCGCGACGCCCTCGCCTATGCCAATGCCGCGGCATCGATCTGCGTGCAACGGATGGGCGCGGCACCCTCGATGCCGACGGCCGCGGAAGTAGCGGCCGCTATCTGAGCCAACAAGAAGGAAAAACATGGCCAAGATCGAACGCGTCGAAATCCTGCAGGTCGATCTGGTTCCGAAGGTGGTGCGCACCGACGCGATCCAGTCGTTCGCCGCGCAGGAAACCCCGATGGTGCGCATTCACACCAGCGACGGCGTCGTCGGCACCGGATACTCCTACACGATCGGCACCGGTGGCTCGTCGGTTGTCGGCTTGCTGCGGGATCATCTGGTGCCACGGCTGCTCGGCCGCGATCCACTCGACATCGAGGCGATCTGGAAGAGCCTGTTCTTCTCAACCCATGCGACCGCGGTCGGCGCCATCACCAGCCTCGCACTCGCCGCCATCGATACCGCGCTGTGGGACGTCAAATGCCTGGCCGCAGGCCGGCCGCTCTGGAAGGAGGCCGGCGGCGCGCAAGCCGCCATGCCCGTCTACTCCACCGAAGGCGGCTGGCTGCATGTCGAACCGCAGGCGCTGGTCGATGACGCGCTCGCGGTGCGCGCGCAGGGTTTTGGCGGCGCCAAGATCAAGGTCGGCCGGCCGCATGTCAGCGAGGACATCGCGCGTCTCTCGGCGGTGCGCGAGGCGGTCGGGCCCGGATTCGAGATCATGGTCGACGCCAATCAGGCCTTCACCGTCGGCGAAGCGATCCGCCGCGCGCGACTTTACGAGCCGCTCGACCTGGCCTGGTTCGAAGAGCCGCTGCCGGCGGAGGACCTCGGCGGCCACATTCGCCTCGCGGCCTCGACCTCCCTGCCGATTGCGGTCGGCGAGTCGATCTATCACCCGAGCCACTTCCGCGAATATCTGCAGCGCGACGCCTGCTCGATCGTTCAAGCGGATGTGGCGCGTATCGGCGGCATCACACCGTGGCTCAAGGTCGCCCACCTCGCTGAAACCTTCAACGTTCCGATCTGTCCGCATTTCCTGATGGAATTGCACGTCTCGCTGTGCGCCGCCGTGCCGAATGCGGCCTGGGTGGAGTGGATCCCGCAGCTCGACACCATCACCACCAGCCGCCTTGCGATCGAGAACGGCAAGGCCAAGCCGCCGTCGGCGCCCGGCATCGGTATCGCGTGGGACTGGCAGGCGATCGCAAAGCTGCAGGCGTTCACGCCGATCGTCGTGAGCGCCTGACGTCACCTGAGCAGGAAAATGCGCGGCGGTGGCATCGAAACGCAGCCGTTACTTCAGCGACTGCAATTCGTCGTACTGCGCCCGCGTCCATCCGGCGCCGGCGGCGGCATCATTGTGCAGCGGAACCGCTGCTTGCCGGAATGCCTCTCGATCCGGCTCGACCACGGTCATGCCGAGCTTCTTGAGCTGTGTCGCCAAAACCCGCTCGGAAGCTTCGATCGCCTCCGTCGCCTTCGCAGCGGCCTCCTTCATCGTATCCGCAAACAGCTTCTGCTCGTCCGGCTTCAGCTTGTTCCAGACGTGGCTGCCGATCACCGTCACCATCGATTCCGTGATGTGGCCGGTCAGCACGATGTGACTCTGCACCTCGTAGAATTTCTTGGCCATGATGGTGGGCAGCGGATTCTCCTGACCGTCCACCAGGCCTTGCCGGAGCGCATTATAAACGTCGGAGAATGCGATCGGCGTCGCGTTGGCGCCGACGGATCTGGTGAACATCAGCACCAGCGGCGCCGGCGGCACACGCAGCTTCATGCCCTTCATGTCGTCGGGCTTGCTGATCGGCTCGTTGGCGGTGACATGACGCTGCCCGTAATAGGTCAGCGCGACGATCTTGTGCCGGGTCTTGTCTTCATAGTCCTTCGCAAGATCGGCAAACAGCTTGCTGGCGCGATAGGCCTTCCAATGGTCGAAATCGCGCAGCATGAACGGCGCGCCGGTGATGCCGAGCGGCTTGTAGGTTGCCGCGACGAAGTTGATGCCGACGTAGACGATATCGATGGTGCCGAGCCCGAGCCCCTCATTGAGCTGATTCTCGTTGCCGAGGCGGGAAGCGGGAAACACCTCGATATCGAATTTGCCGTTGCTACGTTTCCTGATCTCGCTCGCCGCCCACAGCGCTTCGGTGTGGTAGGGCTCGGTGATTTCATAGACATGCGCCCATCGGAGCTTGGTCTGGGCCGAGGTCGGGCTGGCCATGACCACGGCAAGGATGACGGCATTGCTTAGCATCAGACAGCGTGTCCAGGCGGACATGCTACCCTCCCCGATTGACTCACCGAAGCCTCTGGCGGGCCTGCTGCAGCGTTGCCGAAATGATCCGCCGATGCAAGTGGACCGGCGGCAGAGCCCCTCCGACTTAAGTCAGCACGCTCTTCAGATCGAAGCTGCTATCAGCCGCCTGCTCCGGCCCGATCGAGCCGTTGGCGGCCAGCAGGCGCCGTCCGAACATGTGATCCCCGGCGCGGTTGACGGATTCGATGCCGACGAGTTGCCCGGACTTGTAGCAGAAGGCGGAGAACGCTCCCGCCCCTTGATCGCCGCGCACCACCACCTGGTCATAGCCCGTCGTCAAACCCGCGATCTGAAGCTTGTGGGGACCCTGGTCGCTCCAGAACCACGGCAGCCCGTCATAGACTTTGGCATCGCCAGTGAGCCGCGCCGCGACACAGCGCGCGTGGTCGGTGGCGTTCTGCACGGATTCCAGCCGCAGCGATCCGCCGAAGCGCGGGCTGGCATAGAGCGCGCAATCACCGACCGCCGAGATATCCGGATCGGCCGTCAGCAAATGTTCATCGACGATGATGCCGGCCGCAACCGGCAGGCCGGCATCGGCCGCCAGTTCGACGTTCGGCAGGACGCCGACACCGACCACCACGAGATCGGCTGGCATATGCCGGCCATCGCTGAGGCTGACGCCGGTAACATTGCTGCCGGTGCTCTCGATGCTCGTGACCTGCACGCCGAGATGAATGCGAATGCCGGCCGCCGTGTGGCTCGACTGGAAGAATTCGGAGATTTCCGCGGTCACCGCGCGCGCCATCACGCGGGTGCCGAGTTCGACCACGTCGACTTCCAGGCCCTTGCCCCGGGCGGTCGCGGCGAATTCCAGTCCGATGAAGCCGGCGCCGATCACAACGACGCGCTGGCCGGATCCGATCCGGTGCCGCAACGCCTCGCTTTCGTCGAGGGTGCGCAAATAGCGCACGCCCTCCAGATTGGCGTTGGGAATGTCGAGCAGGCGATTGCGCGCGCCGGTCGCCAGCACGAGGTGGCCGTAGTCGAGGAAGGAACCGGAGGCGAGCAACAATTTATGCGCCCCGCGGTCGATCGACACCGCCCGGTCGGAAATCAGCTCGATCTTCTGGTCGGAAAAGAATTTTTCCGGCCGGAACATCAGGCTGTCAGGCCCGCCGGTTCCCTTCAGATAGGCCTTGGACAGCGGCGGCCGCTGGTATGGCAGATGGCCTTCGTCATTCAGGAGCACAATGCGCTCGGCAAAGCCGTGCTGGCGAAGCGAGGCCGCAACCTGAAAGCCGGCATGTCCGGCGCCGACGATTACGACAGGCCCTTGCAAATCCGGTCCTTGCGTCATCGGGACAACCCAATTGCAGGCGCACAGGAATTACCCATGTCGTCTCCTCTCACTGCTGATGTTGGCTTGCTCGCCTCGTGAGAGCGGCGCTCGTGTCCGCGTCCCGAACGATGGGCACCCATTAAGCCCAAAGGTTCGGCAACGCGCAAGGGCACCCCTGCCCCGGAAGGACGGATAAGGCCGCATCCTGCGGCCGGGTCCGGGATTGTCTCCCCCGGGCTTCTGCGATTTAAATGCGGGCGTCCGTTCCGCCCGGAGGATTTTCCGATGACGACACAAGATCATACCGCTGCCCCATCCGATGAGCCGGCACGGCTCACGATCGAAGGTCCGATTGCGACCATCACGCTGAACCGGCCCGCGGCGTTCAACTCGATCGACCTGTCAATCGCGAAAAAGCTGGAACAGCTTGGCGCCGAGGTCGAGGGCAATGACGCGATAAGAGTGCTGGTGATCCAGGGCGAAGGCCGCGCCTTCAGCGCCGGCGGCGATCTGCAGACCATCGGTGCTGCCGCAGCCGCCGACACCATTGCGCCGGTGGTCGGCGAACTCTTGAGGCACTACCACGCCTTTATCGAAACCATCCGGCGGATGCCGAAGATCGTGCTGTCGAGCGTTCACGGCTCGGCGGCCGGCGCCGGCATGGGCCTCGCCTTCGTGACCGATCTTTGCATCGCCGCTGAAGACGCCCGCTTCACGCCGGCTTACGCCAAGATCGGCGTGTCGCCGGATGGCGGCAGCACCGTCGGCATGGTGGGCACCGTCGGCACCCGCCGCGCGCTGCAGCTGTTTCTCGCCGAAGACAGTTTTTCGGCGCAGCAGGCTTACGATTGGGGTTTGGTCGCCAGGGTCGTTCCGGCCGCAGAACTGAAGGCGGCGACGCAAAAATTCGCCGAGCGATTGGCCCAGAACCCGCCGGCGGCGATCAGCGGTACCAAGTCACTGGTCTACCAGGCCGCGGTCACCCCGACCAAACAGCAGCTTGATGCCGAGGAACAGAAGATCATCGACGCCATGCACACCGATGATTTCCGTGTTGCGGTGAAGAAGTTCACCAGCAAGGGGAAGTAGAGGCGGCAACCGAAGCCTAGCCCTTCCCCTCGCCGCGCATGAAATCGAAATCGCAGCCTTCGTCGGCCTGCAGGATGGTCTCGTTGAACAGATGCGCGTATCCGCGCCTGGCCCATTCGGGTGTTGCTGCCGGCGCCAGCGCGGCGCGGCGTTTTTCGAGCTCGGCATTGTCGACCAAGAGATCGATGCTGCGTTTGGCGACATCGAGCCGGATCATATCGCCATTCCTCACCAGCGCCAGCGGACCGCCGACAGCGGATTCCGGCGTGATGTGCAGCACGATGGTGCCGAACGCCGTCCCGCTCATGCGCGCGTCCGAGATCCGCACCATGTCCTTGACGCCTGCGCGTCCGAGCTTTTTCGGGATCGGCAGATAGCCCGCTTCCGGCATGCCCGGCGCGCCCTTCGGCCCGGCATTGCGCAGCACCAGCACGTCGTCGGCATTGACGTCGAGCGCGGGATCGTCGACCCGCAGCGTCATATCTTCAACGGACTCGAACACGACCGCACGGCCGGTATGTTGCAAGAGCTTGGGGCTTGCCGCCGAATGCTTGATTACGGCGCCGCGCGGCGCAAGGTTGCCGTGCAACACCGCCATCGCGCCTTCCGGCTTGATCGGATTGCTGCGGGGACGGATCGCGTCCTGCCCCGGTACTTCCTCGGCGTCAGCCACGACATCGCGCAGCGTCGCACCGGTGATGGTCTTTGCATCGAGATCGATGAGATCGCCGAGCTGCGCCATCAGCTTCGGCAGGCCGCCTGCATGATGGAAGTGCTCCATGTAGTGCTCACCCGACGGTTTCAGGTCGATCAGAACAGGCACCTCGCGGCCGAGCTTGTCAAAACCTTCGAGATCGATGCGGTGTTTGGTGCGGTTGGCGATCGCGGTCAGATGAATGAGGCCGTTGGTGGAGCCGCCGATCGCCTGCAGCACCACTTGCGCATTCCGGAACGACGAGGCGGTCAAAAACTCGCTCGGCCGCGGCCCCTTCGCCTTGGCCAA
Source organism: Bradyrhizobium sp. AUGA SZCCT0222 (assembly GCF_018130205.1). NCBI lineage: Bacteria > Pseudomonadati > Pseudomonadota > Alphaproteobacteria > Hyphomicrobiales > Nitrobacteraceae > Bradyrhizobium > Bradyrhizobium sp. AUGA SZCCT0222. Next base: position 188,688 of record NZ_JAFCLX010000012.1, on the reverse strand, counting down.
CGCGGCGGCGACCTTGCCGCTCGCTTCCGCGGAACGGAAGCGTTCGGCGTGTGGCGCCGGAATCGTCGCGCTCATCGGCAGCGACAGGCCCAGCGCCTCGGTGATGCACGCCATCGTCGACGCCGTGCCCATCACCATGCAGGTGCCGACCGATGGCGCCAGGCGGCCGTTCACGGCTTCGATCTCAATATCGTCGATTTCGCCGGCGCGGTATTTTCCCCACAGCCGTCGGCAATCCGTGCAGGCGCCCAGCACTTCGCCCTTGTGATGCCCGACCACCATGGGCCCTACGGGAATGACGACGGTCGGAAGGTCCGCACTAACGGCAGCCATGATCTGCGCAGGCAGGGTCTTGTCGCAACCGCCGATCACGACAATGGCGTCCATCGGCTGGGCGCGGATCATCTCCTCGGTATCCATCGCCATCAGGTTACGCAGATACATCGAGGTCGGATGCGAAAAACTTTCGGCGATCGAGATGGTCGGGAACACCATCGGCATCGCACCGGTCAGCATCACGCCGCGTTTCACCGCCTCGATGATCTGCGGCACGTTGCCATGGCAGGGATTGTAATCGCTGTAGGTGTTGGTGATGCCGACGATCGGGCGGTTGAGCGCGTCGTCGGAATAGCCCATCGCCTTGATGAAGGCCTTGCGCAGGAAAAGCGAGAAGCCAGCATCGCCATAACTTGCCAGTCCCTTGCGAAGTCCGTCATCAGCCATCTTGTTCTTCCCTGTTGCTGCAGACTCGCACTAAAGGAGCCTGAGAAATTATTGTCAATATTTGATATCCGGCGTCAAAACTACGCTGTTTCGTCACCAATCATGTTGCATTATTGACAATAATACCCGTGCGTGCTGACTTCCAGCGATGATCGGAAGCGAGCATCCCATGAACAAGCCGTTGCGCGTTGGCCTCGTCGGCGCCGGCATGGTGAGCCGCCATCATCTGATCGCCTGGGCCAGTATAGCAGATCAGGCGCGCGTTGTTGCGGTCGCCGATCCCTCGGCCGACAACGCCGCACGCCGTGCAACCGAATTCGCAATATCCAACACCTACGCCAGCGCGGAAGCGATGCTGGCCGAGACCGAACTTGACGCCATCGACATCGCGGCGCCACGCGAGATGCACGCGCCGCTGGTCCGGCTCGTGGCAGCTAAGCGCCTGCCGGTGCTCTGTCAGAAGCCGCTGGCACCGAACCTGCAGCAAGCGACCGACCTCGCTGCCGAGGTCCGCGACCTGACGCGGTTGATGGTGCACGAGAACTGGCGTTTTCGCGGATATTATCGTGACGCCGCGGCCTGGCTGCGAGAGGGCCGTATCGGCAACATCAAGCAGGCGCAACTCACCTTGCTCACGTCGGGTGTGCTGCCGGGACCCGACGGGCTGTGCCCGGCGCTGGAGCGACAGCCCTTCATGCGGCGCGAGAAGCGCATGCTGGTCGCGGAGGTCTTGATCCACCACCTCGATACGCTGCGGATGCTGCTCGGGCCGCTGCGCGTGACGGCGGCTGCGCTTTCGCGCTCGAGCGAGCAGTTGGTCGGCGAAGACGGCGCGGTGATCCAGCTCCAGGCTGGCAACGGCGCCGGCGTCACGGTGTTTGCGAGCTTTGCCGCGCACGGGCATCCAGCCACCCAGATCGATCGGCTGGAAATTCTCGGTGACAAGGGCGCCATCAAGCTCGACGGGCCGCAACTCATCTGCTCGGGTGCTGCGCCCCAGGAAAAGGTCTACGATCTCGCCACCGAATATCAGGGGTCGTACAACCGGACGATTGCGCACTTCGTGCAATCATTACGGGACAACACGCCGTTCGAGACCGCACCGCAGGATAATCTCGAGACGCTGCGGCTGGTCGAGGATTGCTATCGGCTGTCAGGCTGGGAGGCTTTGCAATGAAGCCGCAGGAAGCTTTGACCGAGATTTCCGCGCTGACGCGCGAGGAAGAGCAGGCGGAGGTGATCCGCCGGCTGGAAGAGGACATCATCTTCGGCCGCTTCGCGCCGGGTTCGCGGCTGGTCGAAGACACGCTGATGACGCGCTACCGCGCCAGCCGGCATTTCGTGCGCCAGGGGCTGTTTCAACTTGAGCGCCAAGGCATCGTGCTGCGCGAGAAGAACATCGGCGCCACCGTGCGGTTCTATTCGGCCGAGGAAGTGCGGCAGATCTACGAGGTGCGGGAAATGCTGACGCGGCAGGCGGCGCTGATGATCGCCCTGCCCGCGTCAGCAAGCCTGATCGAGCAGTTGAACGAATTGCAGCGGCAATATTGCGCCAGGGCTGACGCCCAGGATCTGCGCGGCATTCACGAAGCCAACGACGCATTTCACGTCGCGCTGTTCTCCGCCTGCGGCAATCCCTATCTGGTGCGTTCGCTGCAGGACTACATGAACCTGACGCTGCCGATGCGCGCCAAGAATCTGGCCGACAAAGAGGGGCTCGCGCTGTCACGGCGCCAGCACGAATTCATGATCGAACTCTTGAAAGGCCGTGACAACTGGGCGCTGGCGCAGCTTTGCGTCGACCACATGCAATTTAGCAAGTCGGATTATCTCCGGCGGATCGCGGGGGATGAGGGCACGACATAGACGCCGTCATTCCGGGATGCGCCACTTGGCGCAGGCCCGGAATCCATAACCACCATCGGGAGTATGGATTCCGGGCTCGTGCTTCGCACGCCCCGGAATGACGGAAGTCACTTCCAATCCACGATCCTGCTCTTGTCGCCGTCGAACTCCATGCCGCAGAACGTGCCGCCCTGGTAGAAATCGCTGACGGGATCAGGCTTGAGCTTGGCCTGCTCGGCCATCGCATGCTCGCGATGATCTTCGCCGCGGCCGGTCGGGCGATAGCCGAGCTCGTAGGCGCGGTGATTATCCCACCACGCGCGCTCGTTGTACGACGCGCCGTAGAAGATCTCGAAATGAATGTCGGGGTGGTCGAGCCCGATCCGGCAAAGCTGCACCAGATCTTCCGGCTTCAGCCAGATCGCGAGCCGGCGATGGTCGAGCGGCTTTTCGCCGAAATTGCCGATGCGCAGACACGTTACCCCAAGCCCGTGCTTGTCGGCATAGAGCGATCCGACCGCTTCACCGAACACCTTGCTGACGCCGTAGCGGCTATCGGGACGCGGGGTGACATCGGTGCCGATCCGGTGGTGGCGCGGATAGAAGCCGACCGCGTGGTTGGACGAAGCAAACACCACGCGCTTGACACCCTTTTTGCGCGCCGCCTCGAACAGATTGTAGCAGCCGATGATGTTGGACTGCAGGATCGAATCCCACGGCCCCTCGACCGAATAGCCGCCGAAGTGCAGGATGCCGTCGACACCCTCGCAGATCGCCTCGACCTGCGCGGGATCGGCCAGATCAGCCGCCTTGAATTTCTCGTTTGCGCCGAGATCAGCAGGCGTCGCAAGGTCGCTCAGCAGCAGATCCGGATAGATCGGCGGCAACAGTTTGCGCAGGCTGGTGCCGATTCCTCCGGCGGCGCCGGTCATCAATATGCGTGGCATTTCTTTCCTCTTCGTTGCGACCGATTTGCGGTCGCTGGCCGACAATGATAGCAAACCAAACCGCGAGGAAACGCAACAGCAACGAGAACAGCAAATGTCCGAGGTAACACCCCGCGCCGGCTGGCAGCCGGCGACCTATTATCCCGATCCGGCGATTCACGCCCTCGATCCGCGATTTGAGAAATACTGGCTCAAGCTTTCGGCGGTAGAACGGCTGACCACCGGCCTGCGCTGGGCCGAAGGACCGGTATGGTTCGGCGACGGGCGCTATCTGTTGTGCAGCGACATTCCCAACAACCGCATCATCAAGTGGGAAGAGGAGACCGGCGCGGTCAGCCACTACCGCAAGCCGTCGAATTTCGCCAACGGCCATACCCGCGACCGCCAGGGCCGCCTGATCACCTGCGAGCACGGCGGCCGGCGTGTTGTCAGAACCGAATATGACGGCTCGATCACGGTGCTGATCGATTCCTTTGGCGGCAAGCGGCTGAATTCGCCGAACGACGTCGTGGTGAAATCGGACGGTTCGATCTGGTTCACCGATCCGATCTTCGGCCTGCTCGGCAATTACGAGGGCTACAAGGCCGAGCCCGAACTCGACATGAATGTCTACCGGATTGATGGCGCCACCGGACAAGCGACCATCGTCGCCGAGGGCATTTTGGGGCCGAACGGGCTTTGCTTCTCGCCGGATGAGAAGATTCTCTACGTCATCGAATCCCGGGGCGTGCCGACCCGCAAGATCCTCGCCTACGACGTCTCGCCCGGCGGCAACACGCTTTCCGACAAGCGCGTCTTCGTCGATGCCGGTCCCGGCACGCCCGACGGCATGCGCGCCGACATCGACGGCAATCTGTGGTGCGGCTGGGGGATGGGCGATCCCGAACTCGACGGCGTCGTCGTGTTCGCGCCCGACGGCGTCATGATCGGCCGCATCGCCCTGCCCGAACGCTGTGCCAACCTCTGCTTCGGCGGCCTCAAGCGCAACCGGCTGTTCATGGCCGCGAGCCAGTCGATCTACGCGCTGTATGTGAACACGCAAGGCGCGCTCGGGGGATAAGTCAGCGCCATCCCTGCCCGCGCCGGTTCAGCCCTTCTTTTCCTGCGCGGCGGCGGTCTGCTTGGCCAGGCCCTCCTCGAAGGCCTTTTCCAGCGTCGCGGCATAGGTGTTGAATTCACCGGGATTGACGAACGGATTGGGCGCGCCGTCGGCCAGTTTGGCGCGCTTCTCCTGCATCTTGTACATTTCCGGATGCGGCGCGAGCAGGACGTCCACCTTCATGTCCTTGGCCCGCGCGAACGTCTTGCGGTAATCGGCGACGATCCCGGGATAGGTCGGGTTGGTCACGAGGCGGTTCAGTGCCACCGTGCCGCTGCAGAAAATCAGGACCGAGCGGGTGGCATCGCCGTCCTTCACCGAAAATTCCCAGCTGGTGCAGCCCGGCGAATGGCCGGGCGTTTCGCGCGCGGTCAGCTTCACGTCGCCAAGCGTAACCGTGTCGCCCTCGCGAACCGTGCGGTCAACCTTGACCGGCGGAAACGCGAGCGCGGTGTCCTCGCGCGCTCCCGGATAGTAGCCGCCTTCGAGCAACGGCTTGTCGGCTTCGCCGGCGACAAGCTGGGCGCCGCTCGCAGCTTTCATTTCGGCCAGACCACCGGCGTGGTCAATATGGGCGTGGGTATTCAGGAGATATTTGATGTCGGTGATCTTGAAGCCGAGCTTCTCGATATTGCCTTTGATCTGCGACGTGGCGTCCGGCATGACAGTATCGACCAGGATATGCCCCTGCGGCGACGTGATGAGATAGGACGCAAGGCCGTTGGTGCCGACATAGTAGACGTTGCCGATCATCTTGAACGGCGGCGTCGGCTCGTTCCATTTCACCAGCAGCGCGGCGATCAGATCCTTTGGAGTCTGGGCTTGAGCTGCGCCGGTCAACGGAATCAGCGCGACAAGCGCAATGGCCAGTTTCCTCATATCCGATCTCCCTTTTTGTTTTTTTGTCTTCGCATCATTGCGGCTGCGCGTTGATGCAAGCCTCTACCATGCACTCTAACGACAATGCCGGCTGCTTTGGGGCAGCCGGCATTGTTTTGAATAGACGGCGTTAGCAGCGCCGCATCAGCTTACGCGGCGTTGTAGCCGGCGACCGCCTTCACTTCGAGATATTCCTCCAGGCCGTACTTGCCCCACTCGCGGCCGTTGCCGGACTGCTTGTAGCCGCCGAACGGCGCGGTGCGGTCGTTCGGGACGCCCTGCAGGTTGACGTTGCCGGCGCGGATCTGCTTGCCGACGCGGCGCGCGCTTTCGACGGTGTCACCGGTGACGTAACCGGCCAGACCATACGGCGTGTCGTTGGCGATCTTGACCGCCTCGGCTTCGTCCTTGGCACCGAGGATCGTGAGCACCGGTCCGAAGATTTCCTCGCGGGCGATGGTCATGTCGTTGGTGACGTCGGCGAAGATGGTCGGGCGTACGTAGAAGCCCTTGTTGACGCCCTCGGGCAGACCGGGACCACCGGCCACGAGGGTTGCACCTTCCTCGATGCCCTTGTGGATCAGCGCCTGGATCTTGTCCCACTGGATGCGGGACACGACCGGGCCGATGGTGGTGCCGTCGGCACGGGGATCGCCCGCCTTGGTCTTGTCGGCGACCGCCTTCGCGATGGCGGCGACTTCCTTCATCTTCGACAGCGGCACGATCATCCGCGACGGCGCGTTGCACGATTGTCCGGAGTTGTTGAACATGTGCATGACGCCGCCGGTGACGGCCTTGGTGAGGTCGGCGCCTTCCAGGATCACGTTCGGCGACTTGCCGCCGAGTTCCTGGCTGACACGCTTCACGGTCGGCGCGGCGCGCTTGGCGACATCGACGCCGGCGCGGGTCGAGCCGGTGAACGAGATCATGTCGATGTCAGGATGCTCGCTCATCGCGGCACCCACCTCGGGGCCGAGGCCGTTGACGAGGTTGAACACCCCCTTCGGCACGCCGGCTTCATGGAGGATTTCCGCGAAAATCAATGCCGAGGTCGGCGTGAATTCCGACGGCTTCAGGATCATGGTGCAGCCGGCGGCAAGCGCGGGCGCGACCTTGCAGGCGATCTGGTTCAGCGGCCAGTTCCACGGCGTGATCATGCCGATGACGCCGACGGGCTCACGCAGCACCGTGGCGGTGCCGAGGTTTTCCTCGAAATGATAGTTCTTCAGCACTTCCAGCGTGGAAGCGATGTGGCCGAGGCCGGCGCCGGCCTGCAGGCGCTCTGCCATCGGCAGCGGCGCGCCCATTTCGTCGGAAACGGCAGCGCCGATGTCCTTCATGCGGCCCTTATAGATCTCGATGATCTTTTCCAAGAGCGCGACGCGCTCCTCGCGGCTGGTCTGCGAGAAGGTCACGAAGGCGCGCTTGGCGGCAGCGACGGCCTTGTCGAGATCGGCCTTCGAGCCGAGCGCAACCTCATACATCGCCTCTTCGGTCGCCGGATTGACGACGGGCGTGGACTTCTTGACGGCGGGATCGACCCAGGCGCCGTCGATGTAGAATTGCATACGGTTGACCATCGGAAACCTCGTTATTTCACAGGACGGAAGGATTAAGGGAACGGGGGCGTTCGGCAGGCATCCTTGCACGAAAATCCCGGCAATTGAACCCGCCATATGCGGGATGCCGCGTCGCGGCAGGCACCGGATATAAGGTCAGGCGCGTGACGGATGCAAGACGGTAACCGTCGCCCCGGCGAAGGCCGGGGCCCATACGCCGTGAACTCTCATTTTGGCACTCCGGCCGACACCGATTAACACAACCACTGCGGAGTATGGGCCCCGGCCTCCGCCGGGGCGACGCGTCACACCGCCATCTTCCGATGCCGCACCGGCGCTCCCACCGTGAGGCTTTCCGCCGCATCGATGATGGCGTTGGCGTCCATGCCGTGGTGGCGGTAGAGGTCGGCGATGGTGCCGGTCTGGCCGAACTGCTCGACGCCCAGCGCCTCCACCCGGTGCCCGCGCACGCTGCCGAGCCAGCCCAGCGCCGCCGGATGGCCGTCGATCACGCTGACAATGCCGCAGTCGCGCGGCAGCGGCGCCAGCAATTGTTCGATATGGCTGAGATGCGCCACGCCGCGGCGGTCGCGGCGCAGTTTTCGCGCCGCGGTCCAGCCTGAATGCAGCCGGTCCGCCGAGGTCACCGCCAATAGTCCAACGTCCCGGTGGCTCTCCCCGATGAAGCCGACCGCCTCGATCGCCTCGGGCGCGACCGCGCCGGTATAGGCGATCACGACGTCGCAGTTCGCACCCGGCTTGCGCAGCCAATAGGCGCCTTCGGTGATCTCGCGCTGCAGGTCCGGTGTCATGATCCGCTGCGGCTGGTCGATGGTCCGGGTCGACAGCCGCAAATAGACCGATCCGCCTTCACCCGCTTCGCGCTGCATATGCGCAAAACCCCAGCCCATGATCACGGAGAGTTCATCGACAAAGGCCGGCTCGAATGAGGCCAGGCCGTCCTGTGCAATGCCGATCAGGGGCGTGGCGATCGACTGGTGCGCGCCGCCTTCCGGCGCCAGCGTAATGCCCGACGGCGTCGCCGCCACCATGAAGCGCGCGTCCTGGTAGCAGGCGTAATTCATCGCATCGAGGCCGCGCTGGATGAAGGGATCGTACAGCGTGCCGATCGGCAGCAGCCGCTCGCCGTTGATCTGATGCGACAAACCCAGCGCCGAAAGCATGATGAACAGGTTCATCTCGGCGATGCCAAGCTCGAGGTGCTGGCCCTTCGGCGAGAAATCCCAGTTGAAGGTCGAGGGGATTTTCTCCTGGCGGAACAGATCGTGGTTTTCAGCCTTGGCGAACAGGCCGCGCCGGTTGACCCAGGCGCCGAGATTGGTCGACACCGTCACGTCAGGCGACGTGGTGACGATGCGCGAGGCCAGTTCGGTGTCGCCGCGCGCCAGTTCGTTGAGCACGAGGCCAAAGCCTTGCTGGGTCGACATCTGCGCCGCCGCCTTGAAGGCGAGCCGCTCGGGCACCTCGATTACGGGCGCGGTGAGGCGCCGGCGGCCCTCGGCGTTGAACGGCGCTTCGGTGAGGAACGCTTCGAGATCAGCTGCATCATGCGACAACCCTTCGAACTTCTCCCATTCATGACCGGGGCGGATGTTCTGCGCCGCACGCCATTTTTCCATCTGCGCGACCGTCATCAGACCCGCATGGTTGTCCTTGTGGCCCTGCATCGGCAGCCCGACGCCCTTGATGGTGTAGGCGATGAAGCAGACCGGGCGATCATGATCGATCGACTCGAAGGCATCGATCATGCTGGTCATGTCGTGGCCGCCGAGATTGGACATCAGCGCCAAAAGCTCCTCGTCGCTGCGCCGGTCGATCAGTTGCGTCACCAGACCTTGATCGCCGATGTCGTCCTGCAGGTGCTTGCGGAACGCGGCACCGCCCTGGAAGCACAGCGCGGCATACATCTGGTTCGGGCAATTATCGATCCAGCGCCGCAGCGCCTCGCCGCCGGGTTCGGCGAACGCTGCCTGCATCAGCGTGCCATATTTCACGATTCTGACGTCCCAGCCGAAATTGCGGAACATGGATTCGAACTTTTCCCAGAGCCCTTCGCGCACCACGGCGTCCAGGCTCTGGCGGTTGTAGTCGACCACCCACCAGGTGTTGCGCAGCCCGTGCTTCCAGCCCTCGAGCAACGCCTCGAAGATATTGCCCTCGTCCATTTCGGCGTCGCCGACCAGCGCGATCATGCGCCCCTCGGGACGATCTTTCATCCAGCCATGCGACGTGATGTAATCCTGCACCAGCGAGGAGAACAGGGTTTGCGCCACGCCGAGGCCGACCGAGCCGGTGGAGAAATCGACGTCGTCGGCGTCCTTGGTGCGCGACGGATAGGATTGCGCGCCCTTGAAGCCGCGGAAATTCTCCAGCTTCTCGCGGGTCTGATGCCCGAACAGGTACTGGATGGCGTGAAACACCGGGCTCGCATGCGGCTTCACCGCGACGCGGTCCTGCGGCCGCAGCACCGAGAAATACAGCGCCGACATGATGTTGGCGAGCGATGCCGAAGAGGCCTGATGGCCGCCGACCTTCAGGCCGTCGGCGTTGGCGCGGATGTGATTGGCGTGGTGGATGGTCCACGACGACAGCCAGAGCACTTTTCGCGACAGCGCGGACAATAATTCCAGGCGTGCGGGCTCGATGGGCATGGCGGTGCTCCGGACTCAGGGGTCAAGCTGGCGAAATTTTAGCGGTCATCAGGCTCACAGAAATCTCAAATTTACGCGACATACCGGCCAAAATTGGGATAAAATCCCAATCTGAACCCCATTATCCAGAGTTCATTCCAATGCACGCCCTCGACGCCATCGACCGCAAGATCCTCAGCCTGCTGCAATCCGACAGCCGCATGACCATGCAGGAGCTCTCCGAGAAGGTCGGACTCTCGGTGTCGCCCTGCCACCGCCGGGTGAAACTGCTCGAAGAGCGCGGCGTCATCACGCGCTATATCGCCACCGTCGACCAGAAATCGCTCGGCCTGCATGTCAGCGTCTTCATCTCGATCAAGCTGGCGCGGCAGAAGGAAGAAGACCTCAACCGGTTTGCGAAAGCGATCTCGAAATGGGACGAGGTGCTGGAATGCTACCTGATGACGGGAAATCGCGATTACCTGCTCCGTGTCGTCGCCGCCGATCTGTCGTCCTACGAGGCGTTCTTGAAGAACAAGCTGACGCGGCTGGATGGGATTGCGTCGATCGAGTCGAGTTTTGCGCTGAGCCAGGTGAAATATTCGATCGCGCTGCCGGTGTGAGGAAAAGCACTCATCTCTCGTCGTCCCGTCTTTCGTCGTCCCGGCGAACGCCGGGACCCATACTCCGCGGCGGTTATTTTGCGAAAGGTATCTAACGTCAGCGCACTCACCGATGGGCCGCGGCGTATGGGTCCCGGCGTTCGCCGGGACGACGGCGGTGTTTGTTGTAGGCACCATCATCCAAAACGCGCCTTCGCATTCTCGCGACGCGATGCGCCCGAGCTTTGCCAGAAACTTCCCGCCCTCTCATCAAGAGGGCGCAGGGAAGACCGGGTGCGCGCTGCACCCGCGGTCTCGCGTGCGGTTTGCACAAAACAATGTGCACACGAGCATACAGGGCAGCGGAGAACACCCGGCCTTCCCTGCGCAATGGCTTTACGGCTTATGCCGTGCTCTCCCCGGAGACGAGTTCTTGGTTGACTCCGTCGCTGCCGTTCAGCTCTCGCCTACCCGACAGCTTGACACCTGCAACGGGTGCCAGGACCACACGGTTTTGCCGTACGCTTAGTCCGCGCCATCGTCTCAGCGCAAACAAGCGTCCACCGCAACCCGCCCAACGTCCGTGACGACGGCCGACGCCCTTCTGAGTAGGACGGGATGGACAAACACATACCTCTGATTTCTATTCTGGTAAACAGAAATATTTTTAATTTCAGGGCTTGACAAGAATTCCGTAAATCAGAACTGATTTGCCCGACGGGCTAGATGTTGTAGTCCGTAGCCCGGATGAGCAACTCGATATCCGGATCTTGTGTCGCATCGCCCCGCATATCGCGGAGCTCATGCGGGCTACGCGCTTCCGGTGTGAGGAGAAAGGTATTTCGTCGTCCCTGCGAACGCAGGGACCCATAACCCCGGTCATCTGTTGTTGAAAAAAGCCGTCGACCATCGTGCGCAACAATCTCTGCCGCGGCGTATGGGTCCCCCGATGCGCAATTGCGCATCTGCGCTCAAGGCCGGGACGACGGGGGTGTTTGTCGTTGGCACTTGGCGCCAGAAGCGCGCTTTCAGACCGCCTGGGCCACCGAGTGCAGCTCGTCGACCAGCACGCGTATGTTCTCGCTGTAGTCGACGGGCACCACGACGAGATGCACGCCGCCTTCGCTGAAAGCTCCCTCCAGCATGGTCGAGAGCTCCGAGACCTTGCCGACGCGCGCGCCCCTGGCGCCGTAGGACTTCGCATAGGCGACGAAATCAGGATTGCCGAACTCGAGGCCGAAGTCGGGAAATTCATCGACTTCCTGTTTCCAGCGGATCATGCCGTAGGCGCGATCCTCCAGTATCAGCACGACGAGGTTCAACTTGAGCCGCACCGCCGTTTCCAGCTCCTGCGAATTCATCATGAAGCCGCCGTCGCCGCAGACCGCCAGCACGCGGCGCCTGGGGTGGAGCAGCGCCGCTGCGATCGCCGAAGGCAGCCCGGCCCCCATGGTCGCGAGCGCGTTGTCGAGCAGCAACGTGTTGGCGACGCTGGTGCGATAGTTGCGGGCGAACCAGATCTTGTACATGCCGTTGTCGAGGGCCACGATGCCATCCGGCGGGATGACGGAGCGGACGTCGTGCACGATGCGCTGCGGCGTCAGCGGAAACCGGTCCTCGGTCGAGCGCTCGGCGAGGTGGGCAAGAATCCCTTCGCGCAAACTTAGCAATGCCGAGGCGTTGGGGAGCTTGCCTTCGAGGCGATCGGCCAATGCGGCAAGGCCGGCGCCGACGTCACCGACGATCTCGGCCTGCGGGAAGTAGACCTGCTCCACCGTCGCCGGCGTGACGCCGACATGGATCACCTGCGGTCCGTTATGGCCCATCAGGAACGGCGGCTTTTCGACGGTGTCATGGCCGATCGAGATGATCAGGTCGGCCTGGTCGATGGCCTCGTGCACCCAATCCCGTTCCGACAACGCGGCGGTGCCCATATAGAGATTGGAGCCGGCATTGACGGCGCCCTTGCCCATCTGGGTGTTAAAGAACGGAATCTTGCATCGCCGCACGAATGCCGACAGCGGCTCGGCGAGTTGCGGGCGGCTTGCCGCGGCGCCCAGCATCACGAGCGGCTTTTTGGCGGCCATGATCATGGCAGCGGCGCGATCGATCGCCGCTGATGGCGCCACCGGCAGCTCGACGGTGTGCGGCGGAATCATATCGGCAGTGGCTTCATCGGCCGCGATGTCCTCGGGCAGTTCGAGATGCACCGGGCCCGGCCGCTCCTGCTGCGCCACGCGGAAGGCATCGCGAACCAGGGTCGGAATACTCTGCGCTGACACGATCTGCGTCGCCATCTTGGTCAGCGGCCGCATGGTCGCGACGATGTCGACGATCTGGAAGCGCGCCTGACGGCTGCTCCGGATCGCCTTCTGTCCTGTGATCATCACCATCGGCATCGCGCCGAGATGCGCGTAGGCCGCTGATGTCGTCAGGTTGAGCGCGCCGGGACCGAGCGTCGTCAGGCAGACGCCCGCCCGTCCGGTGAGCCGGCCATAGGTGGCCGCCATGAAGCCGGCGGCCTGCTCGTGCCGCGTCAGCACGAGCTTGATCTTCGAACGCCGCAGCGACTCCAGCACGTCGAGGTTCTCCTCGCCGGGAATGGCGAAGATGTATTCGACGCCCTCGTTCTCGAGGGCCGCCACCAGGAGATCGGAGGCTTTGGTCACGCGGCTCCCCTCACACCCGGCTCCGCTTTCTCCGCCCGGTGCGGCAGCGTCCAGTCCGGCCGGATGAAGTGGCAGGTGTAACCGTCAGGATATTTCTCCAGATAATCCTGATGCTCGGGCTCCGCCTCCCAGAACGGCCCGACGGGCGCCACCTCGGTGACGACCTTGCCCGGCCACAAGCCGGCGGCATCCACGTCGGCGATGGTGTCTTCCGCGACCCGCTTCTGCTCATCATTGGTATAGAAGATGGCCGACCGGTAGCTCGGGCCCAGATCGTTGCCCTGGCGGTTCAAGGTCGAGGGATCATGGATCTGGAAAAAGAACTCCAGCAGCTTGCGATAGCCGATCACTTTCGGATCGAAGATGATCTCGATGCCTTCCGCGTGATTGCCATGGTTGCGATAGGTCGCATTCGGCACCTCGCCGCCGGTGTAGCCCACGCGGGTTGAGATCACGCCGGGATAGCGGCGCAGCAAATCCTGCACACCCCAGAAGCAGCCACCGGCAAGGACTGCGCGTTCCGTCGAAACCGTCATGTCGGTCCTCCCTTCGCTTCGCTGCGGGCGTCATTCCCCGCAAGCCATCAAGCGCGCATAATGCGGCCGAACGATGCCAAATTGCAAACGGCAACAAGCGGCTGCCTTGCGCCGGAAACGGCCGTTCATTCGAGTTGCATGAGCGATCCGGCAGCCCACGCTCAGCTGACGAAGCAGCAGCGGGCACGCCTATTGCCCACGACCCTGCTGGCTCCGTCATGTCGGCGGCAGCGCAGATCCCAGAATTTGGCATTCAAGCCTCGCCAATCTCACGGCCCGAATCGATCCCTACTCCGTAGTAATCGGCACGGCCCGCCGATCTGAATTTCAGAGTAAGCTCGCCTGCCCGCTGGAAGGCCTTTGCCGTATCACTCGCCGTGAGCGCCACGGTAGTGGTTATGTCTGAAAGGCTTCCACCCGCCGCGGCCGCAAGCACCGCTGAAATCATCGTGGGTTCATCCGGCGCTTCCGCTATGATTAGCCAATCGTAGGGTCCCAAAGTCAGATACCAACTGATCAGTCGAGCACCGGCGGCGGCGAACAACTCCGCGACCGCCTCGGAACGGTCCTCCGGCTTCGCAGTCATCCCCTTGATGGCCGCTGCGGTGTAACGACCTTGAGAAATGTAAATCGTCATGCTGGCCTCCTCTGCATTCGCTAGTGGACCATTCTCCGAAGTAACGTCGTGTCGCGGTGATGTTCGCATTAACATTGCAATCGAATGTCCGAAATGGGGGGTGGGCTCAATTGGTCAGCGCAACACTCTAATCTTTTAGCAAGGATGGAGTGTGGACATGAAGCAGCGACGTCGCATTTACTACTCGGCGGGCCCAGCGATCCGAGATCCGGGATCGCTGGCAGGCCGGCGGCATTCGTCCTCCGGATCGGCACCGTGCCAAACAGGCGCTCAGCCTTTCTGAACGAGAGGAGATCGCTCGATGGCTCAGCATGCGCTGCTCGTTGCGGTCGCTTGCGCGTCAAAAAACCGGACGTTTCCTGAAAATCAGGTGTCGGACCCAATCCCGATGCCTGGCCGCATTCTGACCCCGATTGGCTGATTCCCCCTCGCCTCTTCGGCGCAAAGTGCTAGAATTTAGATATGTCCTGAATGACCGAATGACACTGCGCGAGCTCATCGCTTTCGTCGGAGCCTCGGCTTCAGTTCGCCGGAACGAGAAAAGAGCGCAGCTCTGCCATCGGCACAAGGGAGGACATCATGCTCGACAAGGCCCCGGACGGAAAAGTGTCTGATCTGCTCAACGCGCTCGACAAAGCGCTGTCCGCTGGCGAGGTGGAACGCGCCGTCGATCTCTTTCAGGCTGACTGCTACTGGCGCGACCTCGTTACCTTCACCTGGAACATCAAGACAATGGAGGGCAAGGAACAGGTTCGCGACATGCTCACGGCGCGGCTCGCCGATACGAAGCCGTCGAGCTGGAAAATTGCGGACGGAGAGGACGCTTCCGAAACAGATGGAATTATAGAGAGCTGGATACAATTCGAAACGGAGGTCGCGCGTGGCTTTGGCCACATCCGCCTGAAAGACGGCCGGATCTGGACGTTGCTGACGACCATGAGCGAACTCAAGGGACACGAAGAGGCCGTGGGCTTCGACCGTCCGATGGGGGCAAAACACGGCGCCGAACGCAACCGAAAAACGTGGAAGGAAGAACGCGAGGCCGAAGCGGCCGAACTCGGCTACACGCGCCAACCCTATTGCGTCATTGTTGGTGGCGGTCAGGGCGGCATCGCACTCGGAGCCCGGCTGCGCCAGCTCAATGTGCCGACAATCATCATCGAAAAGAACGAACGACCTGGCGACAGCTGGCGCAAACGCTACAAGTCACTCTGCCTGCATGATCCTGTTTGGTATGATCATCTGCCCTATCTGCCGTTTCCCCGGAACTGGCCGGTCTTCTCACCGAAGGACAAGATCGGGGACTGGCTCGAAATGTATGCAAAGGTGATGGAGCTCAATTACTGGGGCTCAACCGAATGCAAGAAGGCATCCTACGACGACAAGAGCCGCGAGTGGACCGTCATCGTGCAGCGCGACGGCAAAGAAATCGTCCTCAAGCCAAAACAGCTCGTACTAGCGACGGGAATGTCAGCCAAGCCCAACACGCCGAAATTCGAAGGCATGGAGATTTTCAAGGGCGATCACCACCATTCGTCGCAGCATCCGGGGCCGGACAAATACAAGAACAAGAAAGCCGTGGTGATCGGCTCGAACAATTCCGCCCACGATATTTGTGCCGCGCTTTGGGAAGCCGGAGCGGACGTTACCATGGTTCAGCGCTCGACGACCCACGTTGTGAAGTCGGACTCGCTGATGGAGCTCGGATTGGCCTCGCTTTACTCCGAACAGGCGGTCCAGTCCGGAATGACGACGGCCAAGGCCGACCTGATCTTTGCGTCACTGCCTTACAAGATTCTGCACGAGTTCCAGATCCCGGTTTATAACGCGATCAGGGAACGCGATGCCGACTACTACAAACGCCTCGAGAAGGCAGGCTTCCTGCTCGATTATGGTGACGACGATTCCGGTTTGTTCATGAAATACCTGCGGCGTGGATCCGGATACTACATCGACGTCGGCGCTTCGGAATTGGTAGCCAATGGCAGCATCAAGCTGAAGAGCGGCGTCGATGTCAAAAAGCTCACGGAACATTCCGTCATCTTGACCGACGGGACCGAGCTGCCGGCTGATCTCGTCGTTTACGCCACCGGCTACGGTTCGATGAACGGCTTCGCCGCGGACCTGATCTCCAGGGAAGTTGCCGACAAGGTAGGCAAGGTCTGGGGACTAGGCTCGAATACGACCAAAGACCCCGGCCCATGGGAAGGCGAAGAGCGAAATATGTGGAAGCCGACGCAGCAGGAGGGGCTTTGGTTCCATGGCGGTAACCTGCACCAGTCACGTCACTACTCCCAGTTTCTGTCCCTCCAGTTGAAGGCACGAATGGAAGGCATTCCAACATCGGTTTACGGCCTCCAGAAGGCCCACCATCTGAACTGATTGCCTGTTCGATTGCTTTGAGCAGGCCTGGAGACGGCACCTATCGGCCGGCCCGGCTGGTCTGCTGATGTCCGACCAGCATAGGAGCATTCTCTCCATCATGCGGCCATTCTTTGAACAAGACTGAACGCAGTGTCGGCGGCTGGTCGACCCGACGAATAGTCGACCTCAACCTTGGGATGACGTTGGACGGAAAAGGGAAGCGCCAATGAACTCCACACCCACTTCGAAGGCAAATGCCTCCCCCGATGCCCCGGTCCCGCGCCCCGATGAACGACTCGCGCACGCCTACGGACAGATCACACGCGCGAGTGAAGAGCTTGCGCGTGTGAGTGAACAGGTTGCAAAAATGGAGCACGATGCCGAGCGCCCACCTTCGGCCGGACCTCCTTCGGCCGGACCTCGCCCGCAATCACCGCCTGGAAAGCCGGCGCGCCGGGCGCTCGTCGGCTTGGTGCTGGCGGCGTGCATCGTTGTCGCTGCCCTGGTTTTGCAGTCCTCCTATGGAGCCGGGGCCAAGCTGGTCGTCGCCCGTTGGGCCCCCCAGCTCGTTTCAACATTGCCGCCGGAAAATCCGCCGGTACCCGCCCTGCAGGCGCCCTCTACCGTTCAAGTGGCCGCGGCGGAGCCAACACCACCGCCAGCATCGCCCTTGCCCCAGCCCGCACCGCAAGACGCCGCGCCGACAACCACTGCAGCGCTTCCTGATCACGCAGAGTTGCTGCAAACGATGGCACGCGATCTGGCGGCTCTCGAGCGAAACATCGAACAGCTCAAGGCGAACCAGCAACAAATAGTCCGCGACAGTTCAAAGGCCATTGAGGAGCTCAAGGCGAACCAGGAAGAGATGAAACGCGCACTGGCGAGGGTTTCCGAGCAGAACCCGCCCAAGACGTCACCGCCTCCGGCGCAGCCGACTCCGACCTTGCGCAAGCCCGAGCGCACGCTTCAGTCGCCGCACGTAAGGGCGCGGCCTCGAATCCAAAGAGAGTGGATCTACGACGAGGACTGGTAACCTTCGATGCAACGTCCATCAAAGTCTTGTGCTGAAACAGCGATTTGATCCGATACAGCGCGTTAAGCGTCGCGCGATGTCGTCGTCGTTTGTAGCCACCGATCGATTCGCGTTTGACGTAAGGCACTGACATCCGCATTTGGCCGAATGACCGCTTCGCGCCAGAAGCGGCCGTTTGCGCCCGATGGTCCGTTACACTTTGCTATCAGGCTACCAACTCCATTTCGCGCGACGAACATTCGTGCCGAGCCGCCAAAGTTCCACTGATCGTTCATTTTGCATGCTCTTGTGATCTCGTTCACACGAGCGTTTTCAGGGCTCTGCTAATCGTTCCAAGCCACTAGCCGCTGGATGCCGGACCTGCAGCATTTGGGGATCTTTATGGACGACGCGTTTTATAAAGACCGAGCCCGGCATATCAGGCAACTTGCCAACGAAGCCGACCCCTTCATCAAGAAACGACTGTTGCGTCTTGCGAGTAACTACGACGCCATGACGACGCCCGTCAAAGGGGGGCCTGCTCCGTCCAACGTGACCGAAGGCCCGGAAGATAACCTGGCAGAAACCGGAAGAGGTCACGGGGAGTGAAGTCCACCACCTCATAGTGCTTCAATCCATTTCCGCCCCTACAGCACCAGATCCCGGATCAGACAGTCGCGCCCGATGCTCATCGGAGCCAATCGGCAATATTTGAAGTACGCCATCGCGCGATTCGTCAAATCTTGAGAGAGGCGCTTCAAACCCTGCGCATCGATGCATCGGCATGCACAACGACATTGGTCCTGTTCATTCGCAATCAGCCACGAGCTCAAATGCATTTGCTTGCGCATTAACGTCTCCTTTGCGGCCCGAAGCGGCCGTTCGAAAGAGGGCGGCGGCTATTTCCGGTAAGTAACGGTGAGTTGCCCGCCATGGCCGCACGCGCTCGCACAAGACGACAGAATGCACATGGGCATGGACGAGCCTTTCATCTCGCCTTGCGCAATCGCGCGAGCGGCCTCATTCTCGTCGCAGGCTATGCTGGCCATACCCGGGGGGGCGATCCACGCCGTGACGACAATATGCGCCGCGCCGCCTCCCCCTACGCGCTTTGGATGGAGTACGAGATGTTTCGGCGTTGCCTTTTCCTAACCCTTTTCCTTGCTCCGGCGTTCCTGCCCCTGCTCGCGTCGCCGGCCCGCGCGGCGGACAAGGCGTGGGAGGATTGCGGTCAAATCGCCGACCAGGAACGCAAGATCGCCGGATGCTCGGAGGTGTTGGCGCGCGGCGCAGCAGAGAGCGAGACGAGCCGGGCCAACGCCTATGTCAATCGCGGCTATGCCTACGGCACCGTCGATAACGACCGCGCCATCAAGGATTACAACGAGGCGATCCGCCTCGATCCGAAAGCGGAGCGTGCCTATAACGCCCGCGGTCGAGCCCACTTCTTGAAAGGCGATTACGACCGCGCCATCAAGGATTACGACGAGGCGATCCGCCTCAATCCGAAATATGCACTTGCTTTTACCGGTCGCGGCAAGGCCTATCACAGCAAGGGCGACAACGACCGTGCCATCAAGGATCACGACGAGGCGATCCGCCTCGATCCGAAATTGGCGGATGCCTATAGCAATCGCGGCAATGCCTACTCCGGCAAGGGCGACAACGACCGCGCCATCAGGGATCACGACGAGGCGATCCGCCTCGATCCGAATTTTGCGGAGGCCTATTTCAATCGCGGGCTTGCCTACACCAGCAAGCGCGATCACGACCGCGCCATCAAGGATTACAGCGAGGCGATCCGCCTCAATCCGAAAGATGCGAGCGCCCATTTGCATCGTGGCGGCGCCTACTTCTTCAAAGGCGATTATATCAGCGCCATCAAGGAGTACGACGAGGCGATCCGCCTCGATCCGAAATATGCGCTTGCCTATGAGATCCGCGGGCGGGCCCATGAAAACAAGGGAGACGCCGCCCGGGCCAGGAAGGATTTCGACGAGGCGGCGCGGCTGCGGCCGAGAGCGGGGCAAACGGCGTTGGTCCCAAAGAATGCCGACGACTATAACGATCGCGGACACGCCTACGCCGAAAAGGGCGATCACGACCGCGCCATCAAGGATTTCGCCGAAGCGATCCGCCTCGATCCGAAAAATGCGACGTCCTACAGCAATCGGGGCGGCGCCTACGCCAACAAGGGCGACAACGACCGCGCCATCAGGGATTTCGACGAGGCAATCCGCCTCGACCCGAAATTTGTGGCCGCCTATTTCAATCGCGGCAATGCCTCCAGGGAAAAGGGCGATCACGACCGCGCCATCAAGGACTACAGCGAGGCGATCCGCCTCGACCCGAAATATGCGGCGGCCTATTTCAATCGCGGGGCGGTTTACACCACCAAGGGCGATTACGACAGCGCCATCAAGGCTTACGGCGAGGCGATAAGTCTCGATCCGAAAGATGCGAAAGCCTATTACAATCGCGGCGTCGTCTATTCCAACAAGCGCGATAACGATCGCGCCATCAAGGATTTCGACGAAGCGATCGGTCTCGACCCGAAGTACGTGGCCGCCTATTACAATCGCGGCAATCTCCACAGGGAGAAGGGCGACAACGACCGCGCCATCGAAGATTACAGCGAGGCGATCCGCCACGACCCGAAATATGTGGCCGCCTATTTCAATCGCGCGGCTGTTTTCGTCGCCAAGGGTGATCCTGACCGCGCCATCAAGGAGTACGACGAGGCGATCCGCCTCAGGCCGGACGATGCGGCGGCCTATGCCAATCGCGCCAGCGTCTACGCCAGCAAGAGCGACAACGACCGCGCCATCAAGGATTTCAGCGAGGCGATCCGACTCGACCCGAAGAATATGCGGGCATACAGCGGTCGCGGCGATGCCTGGCGCCGCAAGAGCGATTTCGATCGCGCCGCCAGGGATTACGGCAAGGTCATCGAACTGGCCGGCAAGCCGGAGAAGGCGCACTGGACCTACTGGCTTTACCGCGGCGTGAGCTTTGAGCGGCTCGGCAAATGGCCGCAGGCGGAGGCGGATTTTCTCAAGGCGATGGAGCTCGATCCCGATCAACCCGACGTGCTCAATCAACTCGGCTTTAACTGGGTCGATCGGAAGCTCAAGCTCAGGGAAGGCCTGGCGCTGCTCGAGAAGGCCGTCAAGCTCAGGCCGGACGACGGCTATTTGCTCGACAGTCTCGGCTGGGCGCACTACCGCCTCGGCGATTACAAGGAGGCGATCAAGCTGCTGGAGCGCGCGGCCGCGCTTGAACCGGACAACAACGAAATAAGAGACCATCTCGGCGATGTGCACTGGCGGGCGGGACGCCAGGACGAGGCGCGCAAATCCTGGGAGCAGGCCTTGTCGCTCAGGCCCGATCCGGCCGAAGCAAAGAAGATCAAGGGCAAGATTGCCAAAGGGCTGGAAAAATGAGGCGCCTGGCGGCGCAAGCGGCGACACGACCGGCCGCGTCCGCCTCTTTCGCCTGCACTGCTTTGAAGCAAAGCCTTCTTTGAAGCAAAGCCTTCTTTGAAGCAAAGCCCTGGGAACATCTAAAAAGATACACAAAACGGAGCGAAATCCAAAACGGTTCGCAACCTATCTAAATTGAGTGTTCCTCAACTTCGCAGGTCGATGCTCAGTGCAACCGATGGGGCGCATCAGGAGCCGATCATGCCGACCAAAGCCCGAGCAACCGCAACCACCGGCCCCGCGCAAGCGCGCGAAGATATCATGAGCGCGCAAGCCCTCAGTACCCTGAGCGCGGGTGCGGTCAGTGCGATGAGCGCCGTTGGGGCCGCAGTCCTCAAGAGGCACAAGCATGCGATGGCTAAAAAGCCGGAATGGTTTTGGCACATCTTCGCGAAGTGCGAGGCAAAGGCCGCTCGCATCGCCGAGCAGGCCGCCCGCGCCCCTCAAGCGTGCGGCGATGCGGCATTCATCGAGTCCTATGCCAGGAGCCTGCCGAAGCTGATGGCCGCCGCGCTGAAAGCTCACGAGAAAGCTCTAGGAGACTGAGCCTGAGGCATCAGACTGAGCCCGAGGCATCAGAGACTGAGCCTGAGGCATCGCTTGGAGCAGCCTACGGAGACCGACCTCTCTTTGTGGGTTCGACCAGCAAGCTGCGAAGTTCGTCGATCCGTCGCGCGAGATCTATCGCATTTTCCTTCAACACGTTCATCGCATGACCGCGATGACCCTCATCTTCCAATTCTGCGATCCGGTCGTTGAAGGCGTGCAGTTCCTCTTCCAATTGCTGAATTCCATGCTGAATAGGAAATCGCCGAGCAGGATATTTATCGACGGTTGGTCGCTTCGCTGGACCCGCACCCTGCAAACCTCGCCGGCGCTGTGTTGACATGGCTCCTCCGAATCGCGAGCACGTGGCGACCTCAATCTACCGTGTTTTTCGTCGGAGGCACCATGTTGTTTGCTGCGGTGCAGGGTCTGCTTTGGCACCCAACCGACGTCGATAGTTGCGTCTGCTTCGCGCTATCTTAGCGTGCTTCTGCAATTCCGTTGCAGCACAATGTGGATTACCTCGCCCGGATGGCACATCGTCTCAGGCACGTTGTCATGCCTTGAACCGCCCGGACGGGACCCGCATACTCTATTCTGGGGTGCCGTTTTCCAGAGCACCCGCTCTTGGGAGGAACAGGGATGAAAGCATTCACTTTGGGTGCGGCGATCACGCTTGCGTTTTCCGCCGCCGCCTATGCGCAAGCGCCAAGCTGGACCGTTCCGGCGGAAAGCCAGCGCTGCCCTTCGAAATGGGGCGCGGCCGACGAGCGCGGATCGGCCAATCACCAGAAACCCGCGGCCGTGATGAACGCCGCGAAGCTGATCAAGAGCGGCGAGGTGATCGAGCTCGCATACGTGCTCGGTCCCAGCATGCCGTTTTTCGGGACACGGCGCTTCGACGTGCACACCAAACGCACCTTCATGAACCAGTTCTCCAACATGCGCGGTTCGAACGAAGAGCTCGTCGTCACCGAACTCGGCCAGGTCGGCACGCAGTTCGACGGCTTTGCGCACCAGACCCATCTCAATAGCTGGTACAATTGCCAGAAGGTCGACGAGAACGCCGAGCGCAACGGCTTCAAGAAGTTCGGCATCCACAATGTAGGCACGCTGTTCACGCGCGGCGTCCTGATCGACGTCGCAGGCTTCAAGGGCGTCGAGATGCTGGGTGACAATTACGAAATCACCGTGGAGGATCTCGAGGGCGCGCTGAAGAAGCAGAATCTGACGCTGCAGCCCGGCGACGCGGTGCTCATCCATACCGGCTGGGGCAAGATCTACGGCAAGGACAATCCGCGCTACGTGAAATCCTGCCCGGGCATCGGCGTGCCGGCCGCGCTCTGGCTCGCCACGAAAGACCCGATGCTGCTCGGCGCCGACAACTGGCCAGTCGAAGTCTCGCCCAACCCCGACAAGCAATTGTCGCTGCCGGTGCACCAGATCGCGCTGGTGGTGAACGGCATCCACCTGCTGGAGAACCTCAAGCTTGACGAACTCGCGCAAAAGGGCGTCGGAGAATTCGCCTTCGTGATGCAGCCGCTCAAGATTCAGGGCGGCTCCGGCTCGACGGTTTCACCGGTCGCGGTGAGGTAGCGTAATCCGCGATCACGCCCGGGCGCCGTGCGATGTCCGCTCTGGAAGCAGAGCGGACGTCGCACGAGACATGTCTCACTTGCAGATTTGGCGGGACGACGGTCGCTGGTCGCTAGCATCGCGGGCGCTAGCCCGCATTTGAACCGGAAGTTTTCAATCTGGAGCAATTCTAGTAACCACCCATCGCGCTGCGAAGGTGCCTGCGTTAGAGCGAAGGCTCAAAAATCGTACCGGCCAAGCCGGCAGGCTTCAGGATACATCGCAGCGTGATACCCAAAGAGTTCCACTCGCCTTCCGCCACCCGACTTCAGCTGACACGAATGATCTGCCTCGGGGCAGTCAGCGGATTTGCCCTCGCCCTGCCGACCGGCGCCGCGCTGGCGCAGTCGTCACTCCCGCCAATCACAGTGGAATCGCCGCAGCAGCGCGCGCGCCCGGCCACGGCCCAGCCATCCCGCCGCGCCGCAACCGCGCGCGGCGTACGCGCCAATCGCGCAGCCCGGGCGCCGCAAGCGGCGCCGGCTGCGATCCCATCGGGTCCCGGCGCCGGCGAGCGCGCCAATGGTCCGGTGCGCGGATTCGTCGCGACTCGCTCCGCCACCGCGACCAAGACCGACACGCCGCTCATCGAAACCCCGCAATCGATTTCCGTCGTCACCACCGACCAGGTCAGAAACCAGGGCGCGGTGTCGATCGGTGAGGCGTTGCGCTACACCGCCGGCGTCAGCGGCGATGTCAACGGCGGTTCAGACACGCGCTTCGGTGGCCTGCAGATCCGCGGTTTCGACATGACCATGCCGGGACTCTACATCGACGGCCTGCGGGTGCCGTCCAGCAACTACGTGCATTTCAACGGTCTCGATCCATACGGTGCCGAGCGCCTGGAGGTCCTCAAGGGGCCGTCGTCGGCGATGTATGGCGGTAGCGGCACCGGCGGCATCCTCAATTACGTTACCAAGCTGCCGACCGCGCAACAGTTCGGTGAAGCCTCGATCTCGGGCGGCAGCTTCAACCGCTATCAGGGCCAGTTCGACATGGGCGGTCCCGCCAACAAGGAAGGCACCGTGCTGTGGCGGCTGACCGGCGTCGTTCGCGACGGCGAGACCCAGGTCGATTTCACCAAGGACAACCGCGTCTTCATCGCGCCGGCCGTCACCTTCAAGCCGAACGAGGATACGACCATCACCTTCCTGGCCAACTATCAGAGGGACCGGGCAGGATGGGGACTGCAGTTCCTGCCGGCTTCGGGCACGGTGTGGCCCAATAACGGCCGCACCATCCCGGTCTCGTTTTTCGCGGGCGTGCCCAGTTTCGACGCTTTCAACACCGAGATCGCGACCGCCGGCTACCAGCTCTCGCACGACTTCAGCGACGCCATCACCTTCCGGCAGAATCTGCGCTACGCCTACCAGCACAACGAAGAAAAAGTGTTCTATGGCGGCGGCTACACCAACGAGGCCGCAGGTCTGCTAGCGCGCTACGGCAGCACGAGCAACTCGTACATCAATTCCTTCGCGGTCGACAATCAACTGCAGGGCAAGTTCACCACCGGCTTCCTCAGCCACACGACGCTGGTGGGCATAGACTACCGCAACACCTCATTCCGCGACACCGCCTATGGCGTGACGACCTCGGCCCCCGAGATCAACGTGTTCGCCCCGGTCTACAGCTACGACTGGACCATTGGGGCCATGAGCGACAACACCGGCATCAAGCAATCGCAGGTCGGGCTCTACGCGCAGGACCAGATCAAGCTCGGCCGGCTCTCGTTCCAGCTCGGCGGCCGCCAGGATTTCGTCACCACGAAGGTCGACAGCGGTCTCTTCAACACCTCGGCCACGACCGACGCCTCGGCGTTCACCGGCCGCGCAGCGGTCATGTACAATTTCGACAATGGAATCGCGCCATATTTCAGCTATTCCGAATCTTTCCTGCCGGTGCTGGCGACCAACGCGGCGGGCCAGTTGCTCAACCCCGAGACCGGCGTTCAGTATGAGGTCGGCGTCAAGTACCAGCCGGTCGGCCTGAACGCGCTGTTCACGTTCGCGGCGTTCGACCTGACGCGCTCCAACGTCGTTACATACCCGCCACCGCTCTATACCGCTGAACAGACCGGCCAGGTGAAGTCCCGCGGCATCGAGCTCGAAGGCACGGTGTCGCTGGCCGACGGCTGGAACCTGCGCGCCGCCTACGCCTATGTCGACGCCGTGATCACGCAGGACCCGGTCAACGTCGGCAAGGCGCCCCCCACGGTGCCGCTCAACCGCACCTCGCTGTGGAGCGACTACACGCTGCGGAGCGGCCCGCTTGCCGGGGTCCAGTTCGGCGGTGGCATCCGCTATGTCGGCGCGACCTGGGGCGATGACGCCAACACCTTCAAGGTCGAAGCGGCCACCGTGCTGGATGCGCTGCTCGCCTACAACAAGGACAATTGGCGCCTCTCGCTGAACGTCACCAATCTCGCCGACACGCGCTATGTCGCCGCCTGCTACAGCCTCTCGGGATGCTTCTACGCGGAGGGGCGCAAGGCGATCGGCAAGGTGACCTATCGATGGTAGGTCAAACACGACACACTGCGACGGATACGTCACCGCCGGTCGGCCGACCGGCGGTGACGATGTTTGATAATTGAGGCAACCCCAACACGGGCGAACGCCATGAGATCGATCTTCGGGCGACTGCATCGCTGGGCCGGCCTTCTCACGGCCGGCTTTCTGTTTTTTTCGGGCATTACCGGCGCGATCATCTCGTGGGATCACGAGATCGACGATTTGCTCAACAAGCAGCTGTTCGACGTGACCAGCAGCGGTCCGGCTATACCCTCCATCGATCTCGTCAAGCTGATCGAGCAGCGCGATCCCCGTGCGCGCGTCGTCCACATGTTCATGACGCCGGAAAAAGACCACTCGCTGTGGTTCTTCGTGCTGCCGCGGATCGATCCCGCCACCGGCAAGCGATTCAGCCTCGATTACAACCAGATCTTCCTCGATCCCAACACCGGCGTAGAGCTCGGGCGGCGCTACTGGGGCGCGGTGTGGCCGGTGACGCGCGAGAACTTCGTCTCGTTCCTCTACAGGCTGCACTACACCATGCACATTCCGGAGTTCTGGGGCAGCGACCGCTGGGGCATGCGCGTGCTCGGCGTCATCGCCATCATCTGGACCATCGATTGCTTCGTCGGTTTCTATCTGACGCTGCCGTCGCGTCGCCGCGCCCGGGCGGGCCGCGCCCCTGCCGTCGAGCGCGAGCTCGGCCGTGGCTTTTGGGCGCGCTGGGCGCCGGCCTGGAAGATCAAGACTTCGGGCAGCACCTACCGGATCAATTTCGACATCCACCGCGCCTTCAGCCTGTGGACCTGGGCGCTACTGTTCGTGATCGCCTTCACGGCGTTCTCGCTCAACCTGTATTTCGAGGTGTTCTCGCCGTTGATGAAGACGGTGTCGGACTACACCCCGACGCCGTATGAGCAGCGTCCGTACCGGCATCTCGACGATCCGATCGAACCCAAGGTCAGTTTTGCCGACATCGCCGCGCGTGCGGCGGCCGACGGCAAGAGCCGCGGCTGGACCACGCCGGTCGGCTCGATCAATTACGGTCCGGCGCACGGCGTGTATGCCGCGGGCTTCTTCCACCCCGGCGACGATCATGGCAGCGGCGGCGTCGGACCGGCGCAGCTTTACTACGACAGCGAGGACGGGCGCCCGATCGGCGCGCGGCTGCCGTGGGTCGGCACCGCCGCCGACATCTTCGTGCAGGCGCAGTTCCCGTTGCATTCCGGCCGTATCGTCGGGCTGCCCGGCCGCATCCTGATCTCGATCATGGGCTTGGTGGTTGCGGCGCTGTCGGTAACCGGCGTCGTGATCTGGTGGCGCAAGCGACGTGCCCGGGTCCGGGTGCGCGAGACCGCGGCGACACGGCCTGGCGGACAGCTCGCGCCCGCGGAATAGCGCCGCTACCCGAGCTCAAACGTCGTGACGCCGAACACCCGCTCCAGCCGCAGCGGCGGGATCGCGCCGGTATACATCCGCGCCGTCTCGAACACCGGCGTGAGCCCCAGATCCTGCGCCAACGCGACGGCGTCGCGGTTGATGCCGGGAACGTCGAGGAAGATCTCGCCGCCGCCCACGCTGGCCAGCAAAGCCGATAGAACGACCTCGGCCGTGGCGCGATCGTCGGCCACCAGCGGGCCGATCTTGTGGCCCTTCCGGCATGCGCGGATCACGCCCCATCCGGCAAGCGCGCCATCGCGCACGAGGGCGCGACCGCTATGCCCGGGCGCGTTGATCCAGGCGCGCAGGAACGCGGTGCGCGGCGCCGGAAACACGGTCGCGTCGTAGGCCGCCACGGCCGCCAAGGGTATTTCGGTCAGCGCCACGACGCCAGATGGCACGGCCGGGGCCGCGACGGTGCCCCCGTAACGGACGTTGGCATAAGCCAGTTCGAACCCGGACCGCCGATAGTTTTGCTGCTGCGCGACCACGCCGTCGAGCCCGATCACGCGCGGGCCCGCATGCGCGATGGCCGCGTTCCATATCCCCAGCCCGTAGCCGCGGCCGCGCAGATC
The DNA here is from genome assembly GCF_018130205.1 of Bradyrhizobium sp. AUGA SZCCT0222. Taxonomy (NCBI): domain Bacteria; kingdom Pseudomonadati; phylum Pseudomonadota; class Alphaproteobacteria; order Hyphomicrobiales; family Nitrobacteraceae; genus Bradyrhizobium; species Bradyrhizobium sp. AUGA SZCCT0222. The sequence goes on along the minus strand of NZ_JAFCLX010000012.1, from coordinate 160,977 downwards.
CGCGCGCACGATATAGAAACCGAGGAAGGAAAAATGATCGCTGTAATTGACGCAGGAGACCGTCGCCGCCGGAGCGCCATCGAGCTCGCCGATGAAAAAACCCTGGGGATCAACGGTTGCGAAGCAGGCGGCGTCGGCGAAGCCCGGGTTCCAGCCTTCGGCCGCCGCCCAGTCGACGGCTATCGAGATGTCGTCCGGCCGCATCGGCCGGATGCGCAAATCATTCATGGCTGCGATCGCACAGTTGGAATTATCAACCGATATCACAAATTATCATGAGAAAACGCGATGTCCGCAATAACCGGCAGATGATCTGAACAACTCCTCGCCTCGTGATCGGACCACGCCTTCACAATCGTCCCGCTCGGGGTGGCGTAGACGCGGTCGAGGCGCAGGACGGGGAATCGCGACGGGAACGTCCGCAGGCGCGTTCGAACCGGACATCGCGCTGCCAGGGCCCGGCGCACGGACTTGAACCAGAACCAGTCGTTGAAGTCACCGAGGACGATGGTCCGGGGCGCATTCACCAGCGCAGCGAGCGCCTGCGCCTGCGCGTAACGTTCGTGCATGCTAAGACCAAGATGGGTCGCCACCACATTCACCTCGCCGATCGGCGTGAGGATGCGCGCGGAAATCGCCCGGCGCGGTTCCCTCTCCTGATAGGAGACGTCGGTCACTGTGGGTTCGCAGGCGAAGGGCCATCTGCTCAGCAGGACTTGGCCATAGTGACCATCCTGCGTGACGATCGAGTGGGCTTCCACGCGGTGCTCGCCGACGGCGTCCGCCAGCCGTCCGAACACATCGTCGAGGCGTCCGCGCGAGTCGACTTCCTGCAGGGCCACGACGTCAGGCGACCATTTCTCAATGACCGAACAGACACCTTCAAGGTCGAAGTCCGGATTGAGATTGAACGTGCCGTGCACGTTCCATGTCATGACGCGCAGCGTATCCGTCACGAGCGCCGACCGCTCAGCCAGGTCACGAGGAACTGGACCGCGAGACAAACGGCGATCCACAGCACGATGGTCAGGCCGAGCGGCACGATATTCGACCATGATGCATTCCTGGCGAAGTCCGCGATCTGCGCGCCCAGCGCGGCCATCGTGATGATGCCCGGCGCCATTCCAAGCAGGGTTCCGATCAGAAAGTCGCTCAGCCTTAGCTGGCTCGCGCCAGCCAGAAGGTTGACCAGCGTAAAGGGAGCGATCGGGACCATCCGGATCATCGCCACCGCGACAACACCCCGGCCGGTGATGCGGTTCTGAACGCGCAAGGCGCGGGCGCCGAGTACCGCCTGAAGGCGTTTGTGACCCACTAGACGGCCGATCATGAACAGCAGCAGTGAGCTCAAGAGGACCCCGACCGTGGCGCTCAGGGCGCCGATCCAGGGCCCCAGCGCCGCCGCCGTCGCGGCAATCAGGACGATCACTGGAAATACCACCAGCCCGCCCAGCACGAACAGCGCAACCGCATAGAGCGGCGCGAATGCCGATTGCGCGTGCTGCGAAATCAGCGAGGCTACGTATCCGAGATCGGTGTAGTTGCTCAGCGGCGTATAGCGCCAGGCAAGGGCCAGTCCCGCCAGCGCGGCCGCGGTGCCGGCCGCCGCCATCACGGTACGCCCGTTCCACATCCGCCGCGCGGCGCGCTGGAGGTTGAGCGGATGCCTTGGATCCGCGAGCGGCTGGACGATACCGATCAGCGCCGGCGCATGTTCGAAATCGATCGGCACCAGCGCCCTGCCCGCGCCACTCGCCGCATGGCGGTCGATAAATCCAAACAGGTCGTCCTCGTTGTCCGCGATGACAGCTTCGTCAAGCCCGCAAAAATGCCCGATCAAGCGGCGCCGCTGGCTGCGGATGAAATCACGGTGACGTTCGGACGTCGCCTCGAACGCCAGGTCGCATTCGGTATCCGCCCCCATGGAGCGGTTGTTGATATTGGCGGAGCCGACGCGGAGAAAGCCGTCGTCGACGATCATGACCTTGCTGTGCACCATCACCGCCGCGGATGATTTCTCATCGGCGACCGACGGATAAAGGATACGAAGACGATCGGTAACACCGGCGGCAACGAACGGATCGAGGAAGCCTCCCCGGCCGCCCTGCATCGCCTGGGATTCGAACCATGACGAATGCCCCTTCGGGGTCACGATGAGAACACGCAGCGCGGGAACGTCCACCATTCGCCGCGCCAGCGAGCGCGCGATCTCGTTGGCGCTGGTGAACTGGTTCTCGATATAGATGAAGCGGTTCGCCGCGTTGATCGAGGCCTCGAACAGCCGGGCGACCTCATCTATTTCCTCGCAGGTCTCGGTTTTCGGTTCGGTTCTCGCAATGCCGGCCGTAATCGCCTGCGCCTGCGCCAGTACGGATGCCGGCCAATGATCGCCTGCGACGGGCAGCAAAGGTTCACTGGTGCAGCCGGCCGCCGTCCACCTCGCCATTGCGATTTCGCCGAGCGCGGCTGCCGCCGGGCCCTCGACCATGCACTGGACATCATGGAATGGCGGGTAAGGCTTGCCGTCGGGATCGCGGCGCAATGGATGGTCGAGACGGTGCTCGCTGGTGTCCCACCTGCGGATCGTGAGGTCGAGGCCACCGACGAAGGCGATCGAATTGTCGACCACGACGATCTTCTGATGCTGGGCGGAGCCCAGGGGCAGACAGGCATCCAGGCAGAAGCAAAGTCGTCCGTCGCAACCCGCCGTGAATTTTGCAGCGGAATTCCATTCGCGCTCCGCGGCATACAGCGCCGCGAAGTCCCAGGTCAGGATGTTGATGCGCAGCGCCGGCTTGCTCTGCAGCAAGGCCTTCAGGAAGGCGCCGAGCTTGATCGGCAATCCATCTTCGGCACGGCCTGACGGCCCCACCAGGTCGGTCTCGCTGTGAATATCCCAGCCGACGATATAGATCTGCCGCTCCGCGCGGAGCAGCACGTCCCGCAGGGCCGCGAAATATTCGGCCGCGTCGTTCAGCACAGCCACCCGGCTTGCGTCGCCCTTTTTCCAGATGGTCTGGCCAGGGACGAGAATGGATGCACGTTGAAGCAGTCATCACCTCTGCGGAATGAGAACGCATACCCATTCAAACGCCCTGGAACTTGCTGAGTTCCCTGCCCGGCAATGGCGAGGGATCATTGCGAACAAAGCGAGAATCAGTGACCGTTGATTCGCTCCTGGGGACGATCATTCGTGTCAATTGCCGCTGCCTATCTCGACAATCTCAATCCGGAACAGCGCCGTGCGGTCGAGCATGGCGCGATCGGGCCGGGCCCTGTTGCGCCGCTCCTGGTGATTGCCGGAGCCGGATCCGGCAAGACCAACACGCTTGCGCATCGCGTGGCCCATCTGATCGTCAGCGGTGCCGACCCCCGCCGCATTCTTCTCATGACGTTTTCACGCCGCGCCGCATCCGAAATGAGCAAATGCGTCGAACGGATCGCGCGGAAGGTGATGGGTGACAATGCCGGCGTGATGACCGATGCGCTGGCCTGGGCAGGCACCTTCCACGGCATCGGCGCGCGTCTGCTTCGCGAATACTCCGACCAGATCGGCCTCAACCCCGCCTTCACGATCCACGACCGCGAGGACTCCGCCGACCTCATGAATCTGGTCCGGCATGACCTCGGCTTCTCCAAGACCGAAAATCGTTTCCCGACCAAGGGTACGTGTCTTTCGATCTACTCGCGATGCGTCAACGCCGAGGCGCCGATCGAGCAGGTTTTGGGGGCATCATTCCCCTGGTGCGCCGGATGGGCAGCCGAATTGAAAGAATTGTTCGCCGGCTATGTCGAGGCCAAACAGCGCCAGAACGTGCTCGATTATGACGACCTCCTGCTCTACTGGGCGCAGACCATGAACGATGCTGAAATCGCCGACGATATCGGCGGCCGCTTCGACCATGTCCTGGTCGATGAATACCAGGACACCAACCGCCTGCAGTCGTCCATTCTGTTGGCACTCAAGCCCGGCGGCCACGGCCTCACGGTCGTCGGCGACGATGCGCAGGCGATCTATTCATTCCGCGCTGCGACGGTGCGCAACATCCTCGACTTCCCGACACAATTCTCGCCACCGGCCAGCATCATCACGCTTGATCGAAACTATCGGTCGACACAGGCCATCCTGGCCGCGGCCAACGGCGTAATCGATCTGGCCCGCGAACGCTTCACCAAAAATCTATGGACCGACCGGAATTCGGGGACAAAACCCCAGCTTGTCACGGTGCGCGACGAAGCCGACCAGGCGCGCTGCATCGTGGAACGCGTTCTGGAGAACCGGGAGTCCGGCGCGCGGTTGAAGGAGCAGGCCGTCCTGTTCCGGACATCCAGTCATAGCGGTTCGCTGGAAGTCGAGTTGACCCGGCGCAACATCCCCTTCGTCAAGTTTGGCGGCCTCAAGTTTCTCGACGCCGCCCACGTAAAGGACATGCTGGCGTTGCTGCGCTTCGTCGAGAACCCGAAAGACCGTGTGGCCGGCTTTCGGCTGATGCACCTGATCCCGGGCGTCGGCCCCGCCTCGGCGCAGCGCGTGCTTGATCACATGGCTGATGATCCCGACCCGATCGCAGCCCTCGCCCGGGCACCGATCCCGCCGCGCGCCGGCGAGGACTGGAAAACATTCACCGCCGTCATTGCGGACCTGCGCCGTTCAACCTGGCCTGCCGATCTCGAACGCGCGCGTTTGTGGTACGAACCGCATCTGGATCGAATTCACGAGGATGCCGAAACCCGCCGGGCCGATCTTGTCCAGCTTGAACAAATCGCGAGCGGATATGCTTCCCGTGAACGCTTCCTCACCGAGCTGACGCTCGATCCGCCCGACGCCACCAGTGACCAGGCCGGGGTTCCCCTGCTCGACGAGGACTATTTGATCCTGTCGACGATTCACTCTGCCAAGGGCCAGGAGTGGAAGTCGGTGTTCGTGCTCAATGTGGTCGACGGCTGCATGCCCTCCGACCTCGGTACCGGAACGACGGCCGAGATCGAAGAAGAACGACGGCTGCTCTACGTCGCCATGACCAGGGCCAAGGATGATCTGCATCTTGTCGTCCCGCAGCGTTTCTTCACGCACGGGCAGCACGCGAAGGGCGACCGCCACGTCTATGCGTCGAGAACCCGCTTCATTCCCGATCGCCTGCTCGCCTTGTTCGACAAGACGACCTGGCCGCTCGCGGTGAGCGGAGCCGCTTCCCGGCCCGCAAGCAACGGTCCGCGCATTGACGTCGGTGCTCGCATGCGCGGGATGTGGCGGTAGAGCGTTTTCCAGCGAAGTGGACACCGGGTCGCGTCAAGAAAACGCGTCAAAGCAGAATCCAGAGCCCCGTTCCGATTCCATCGGAACGGAAAAGGCTCTAGTCCGCTGGACAACACTCAGGCATCTGCCAATGAGATGGGCAGTTCGCAGAGCTGCGCTGGTTCCAATTGTCTTATGTTTGCAACAGGTGCGGCGAAAATTTCCGGCGACACAATCGCGCCGCACGAAAATCCAAATTGAAAACGCAACTGGTCCCCGATCGACGCAAATCAGGGGACACTGAATGCGACATGAACGAAATCGAATGAATGGCGATGGGGAACCGGGTGGCTACAGTTTCTTCTTCCAGATCGCGAATGACGGTGAACGTCGGGCCTGCTGCGTCAAGGTCGACGCGCCAAGCATACAGGAGGCGTCGGTTCTGTTCCGCGAGAAATGGCCTGTCATCGAGGAGATGGCGCGCGACGGCATCAAGGGCGGCACCGTCGACGACGGTGTCATTACGCTCGTGATGCCGTAATCACAGGCATCGTAGGGTGGGCAAAGGCGCCCTTGCGCCGTGCCCACCATCACCTGCACGAAGCGAAATGGTGGGCACGCTTGCGCTTTGCCCACCCTACGAAGCAACGCTACAGCACCTTCCGCTTGGAGAGGTTCCGCATCAGTTCGCCGATGCCGAAGGTCCAGGGCTCGCATTCGTCGCTGGTGCGCATGCGGTTGACGAGCTTGCCAAGCTGCGGCGCCGAGATCGTGACGATGTCGTCGCGCTTGTGGGTAAAGCCCTCGCCCGGCGCATCGCGGTCTTTCACGGGCGCGAACATCGTGCCGAGGAACAGCGCAAAGCCGTCGGGATATTGATGCACCGGCCCGATGGTCTGGGCGACGAGGTCGGTGGGATCGCGGCTGATCTTGCTGATCGAGGAATGGCCGTCGAGGACAAAACCGTCCTGTCCCTTCACGGTCAGCCCGACATCCATTTTCCGCACGTCATCGAGCGAAAAACCATTGTCGAACAGCCGCAGCAGCGGGCCGACGGCGCAGGAGGCGTTGTTGTCCTTGGCTTTCGACAACAGCAGCGCCGAGCGCCCCTCGAAGTCGCGAAGATTGACGTCGTTGCCGAGCATCGCGCCGACGATCGCGCCGCGGCTCGACACGACCAGCACGACTTCCGGCTCCGGATTGTTCCAGGTCGATTTGGGATGCAGGCCGGCATCCATGCCCGTGCCGACGGAAGACATCGTCGGCGCCTTGGTGAACACTTCGGCGTCCGGACCGATGCCGACTTCCAGATACTGGCTCCAGGCGTTCTGCTCGATCAGCACCGCCTTCAGCTTCATCGCTTCGCCCGAGCCAGGCTTGAGCTTTGAAAGGTCGTCGCCGACCAGCCGCACCACTTCCGTGCGGATCGCTTCCGCCGAGGCCGGATTGCCGCGCGCCCGCTCCTCGATCACGCGCTCCAGCATCGAGATCGCAAAGGTGACGCCGGCGGCTTTCAGGACCTGAAGATCGAGCGGCGCCAGCAGCCAGGGTTTTGCCCGGTCGCGGCGATCGGGCGGCGTGTTGGCGACGATGCTTTCGAGATCGCCGATGCGCGTCCCCGCGGTGCCGCGCAGCGCCTCCGCGGGGTTGGCCTCCTCGCACAGCGCGCTGACGGTAGAGAACCGCGCGCTGACATCGAAGACGCCGTCGTTGCGGACTGCGACCACGGCCGGCCCTGCGAGATCAGGCATCCAGACCCGCCCCACCAGCGTGCCATCAGCGCCGTCTTCCGGCAGGACGTCTTTTGTGGTCAGTGTGATCATTTACTCGTCTCCCCTTGCGACTGGTTTTTTATCACTCTACACGCGCGCCGGCTTTGGTGCTAACGCGCCGATCGAAGCGCGGTCAGCGTTGCCAGCATTTTCGCCCGATCGGCCGAGTCCTGATACGCCTTCACCAGCGCTATGGCCTCATCCAGTTCGGGCCCCGCGGCGCAGCCATGCCGCGACAGCCATATCAGATTGGGCAGCTGCTCGCTGGTTCCCAGCCGTTGCAGCAGTTCGGAATAGGGCCGCGGCTCGTCGGTCGGCGCCGGGCGGTAGATTTTTGCAAACTGGGCGTGCAGCTCGCTCAGCGCGTTCATGCACAGAGGCTGCGTCGCCTCGAGGTCGAGCCTGACGAGGAAGCGCTGCAGTTTCCAGCGGCTTTCCTCGTCGTATTTGTCGCGCAGGATTTCGACGGCGTCGGCGGTGCGGCTGCCCACCTGGCGGGCGCCGGCCAGCGCCTGTGCCTGCAGGCCGGCCTCATCGACAAACCTGAGCCATCCCCGCAAATGCGATTGCGCGTTCAGCATCGAGAAGCGCTCCGGACGCTCCCGCGCAGTTCGTCCGAGTTGTTTGGGGTCACGAAGCTCGGCCAGGCGATGAAGGTCGTAGCTGGGGTCGGTATACGCCTTCGCCATGGTTTCCCACGCCGTCGATTCCGCATCGCAGGAACAGCCATATCCGACCAGCCAGCCCATCGCGGCGAGCGCACCGGATACCTGGTCGGCGATCGCTGCATAGGGTTGGGGCTTGGCGCTATTAAGCACAAGCGGCTCAACCTGCATGCCGAGCAACGCGCGGGCTTTCGCACACAGCGCCGGCGTCGGATCGAGATCGAAGAAGGCGAGGTAGCGAAGCGGAAAGTCACCACGCTCAAGCATCGCCTCGGCCTGGACCTGGCGCTGATCCAGCTTGCGAATACTGTCGAGCACCTTCTGTTGCTTGGTGCCGTCACGCGTGTCGAGGAACGGCGTCCATTCCCATAGCGGCGCATTGGCGGCCACGCGCGCGAGATCGGCGTCGTATTTTTGCAGTCGCGCGGCCTCCTGATCGTCCACCGCCTTGCGCATCTGCGACAGCGGCCAGATCGAGGCGCAGACGACAACGATCGCCGCCAGCAGGACCCCGCCGACAATCCGAACGATGCTGGCGCGCAACCGCGCGGCCGACAGCGCGAACAGAGCCCACACAACGATCAGCGGCGGCACCAGCGCCGGAATAACGATGGGCCACGAAAACGGTGCAACGAAAGGGCGCCCGAGCAAATCAGCAGCAAGCGCCGCCACGAGACCCGAGGCCGGAACGATGACAAGCGCGGCAATTTTAGCGGCCCGGGGTGCTACACCTCTGGCGCCGGCGAGAATCGTCAGGACCATCAGCAGCAGCCACAGCACGATCATCTGGATCGCCGCATAGGCCTGCGCGAGGCCGTTGCCCGCCGGATCGCTCTGGCCGAGGCTGGCCACGGTCACCAGCTGCAGGGCCCATAGCAGGAGAATGACGGCGCTGAGCACGGCACCGGCGGCGATCGCACCGACGGGAGGTTTTGGCAGGGCTGGTGTGCTGTTCATCGTCCCTGCCTAGCACACGGATCACGTCGTCGTCCCGGCGAAGGCCGGGACCCATAATCCCGATCATCTGTTGTTGAAAGCAACCGTCGAGCATTGTGCTCAACAACTACTGCCGCGGCGTATGGGTCCCGGATCGCGCTTCGCTTGTCCGGGACGACGGAATCACCGCCACGGCTCCACGATGATCTTGGTATGCCGCTCCGGATTGGCCAGATCGGCAAATGCTTGCGCGACGCCGTCGATGCCGACGCTTGCGGTCACCAGCGAGGCTGCATCGACCTCGCCTTCCGCGATCAGGCGCAGGGAATAGGCGAATTCATCCGCCGTGTAGCCGAGCACATATTGGACGTTGAGCTCTTTGAGGATGCCGAGCATCGGCTCGGAGCGGTCGGTCTCCATGCAGACGCCGACCACGACGATGCGCGCATCGCGCGGTGCGCCTTCGAACACCTGCTGGATCACGCCGGGGATGCCGACGCATTCGAAGATCAGCGCGGGTTTCAGCGCCGGCAACAGGGCCTGCAGCGGCGGCCGCGCGGCTTTTTCCTCCGGTGACATCGCCGCGTGCTCGGCCCAGGTCGTGTAAGGTTGGGTGCGCGCAGGGTCCACGACGATGTCAGCGCCGAGCTTTTCGGCCAGCGCCCGGCGCGCCGGTGAATAATCCGCCGCGATGATCGGGTGCAATCCCCTGATCTTGAGGGCCGCGATCACGGCGAGCCCGACCGGGCCGCAGCCGATCACCAGCGGCACTTCGCCTCCTTTGATATTGGCTTTCGCAACCGCGTGAACGCCGACCGCAAGCGGCTCGGTCAGCGCCGCATGCTCGGCCGCCAATCCGTTCGGGACTTCGAGCAGCAGCGCTTCGCTGAGCAGCATGCGCTCGGCATAGGCGCCGACATTGTCGTTGGAATAGCCGATGCCTTGCGGGCCTTCCGCGGTCAGCAGCGCCGGCAGCGAACATACCCTGGTGCCGGCCTTGAGTTTTCGCGTAGTGCCTGGGCCGTAGTCGACAATTTCGCAGCAGAATTCGTGGCCGAACACGACGTCACGCGAAAGGTCCATCGGTTTGCGGCCGGGAAAATGTTTTGCAAGTTCAACCATGCGGTGGGCGTGCTTGCGCGCATGCAGGTCAGAGCCGCAAATGCCGCAGGCCAACGATTTGACCAGCACCATGCCGGGGCCCGGCTTGGGCTCCGGCATCTGGTCGACGACGATCTCACCGTTCCGGAAGATTGCAGCCCGCATCGGCGTTCTCTCCTGTTATTCGTTGTTTCCTTCCTGTCCCACAGCCGGGCGCAGAAGGGAAGAACGAAAGCAGGCGACGCTACCAGCTGTAGCGCACGACGCCCTTGCCGGCGTAAGACCGGGTGATGTCGGAGAACTCGCCCTCGAAGGTAGCGGCGGCGGACCAGCCGTTCAGCCATTTCATTTCGGCGGAGGCCGTGGTCAGCGCGGTGTTCGGCGCCTGCGCCGCGCCGCTGACCAGGAAGGTGGCACCGGGCACCGACTGGAACAGCGCCGTGATGCTGCGGTCGGTGTTGAAATTATGCGCCCAGGCGGCGCGGCCGCGCAGTGTGAGGACCGCGTTCTGCATCGCAAAGGAGCGGTCGAGCCGGACGCCGAGTTCGCTGCGCCCGGTCGTGACATCCTTGGCCGCATAGTTCAGCGCAAAGGCATTCGAACCCGACAGCACCTGTTCGGCATAGGCCGGCAATTGATAGGTGGTGAACTGGCCGGCGGCATAGGGCGTGATGCCCATCCATGGCGTGACGTAGCGGTAGCCGCCCTCGACGCGGCCGGACCAGGCGTTGGCGTTGAACTCGGCGCGCAGGCGGTCGACGCCGGCCACGGTGACGGTGCGGTCCGTCGTCACGTCCTGCCAGCCATAGACCGCCGCGGCGGTGACATAGGCCGCACCCATAGTGTGGCGCACGAAGGCGCCGGCCTGGAACAGGTCCGACCGCCCGTAGCCCGAGCCATTGACGCTGAAATTGGTGCCGCCGCCGGCCAACGCGAAGCCGACCAGCGTCGATGGCGAGATCCGGTAGTCCGCGCCGGCGGCGAGACCGAATGCGCGCACCGAGGCGTTGTTCGATCCCACATTGGCGTTGCCGTCGCTGTTGCTGCCGCCACCAAAGGCCGAACCCCACACGCTCCAGCGCTGATCGAACAGGTCGTTGCGCGCGACATCGGCCTTGGTCGGGAATTTGGCGAAGGCGTCGCGCGCAGTGCCCTGCCGCTTCGCGGCGTAGGCGTATGAACCGCTCTCCGCGGCGAACGACGCAGCGCTGCCGCCGCCCACGCTCGCGCCGCCATTGCGGCCGGCGATGAAGGGATCGGTCAACAGGCCGAGGAAGATGTTCATCGCATCGAAGGTGGCCTGCTGCGATCCGGTCGCCAGTTCGCCCGAGATCTGCGTCAGGCCCGCAGGTGTCAGGGAGCCGACCGCGACCGGAACGCCGCTACCCGCATTGAAGGCGTTTGCCAGCGCGTTGCCGACGTTCTGCTGGTTGGGGGTGAGGCCAGGGCCGAAGCTCAGCGCGAGATTGAGATAAACATTGTTGAGGTCGTAGCTCAGGGTGGGTTTGAAGTTCGGCGCGTTGGTGCCGACCACCGGATTGAACGTGCCACCAACGCCACCTGCAGCGTTGAGGATGGTGTATTGCTTGACCACGTTGCCGGGTCCGAAGCTCGCATTGACGGCCGCGCCGCCGAGCGTCGCGGCTCCCGTCACATTGGTGCGGTCGGCGGTGGCTCCCGAGACATCGACCAGATAACTGGCCGCGGCGGTGAATGCCAGACTGCCCTGCACCGTGAGCAGGCCGACCGAGTTGCCCGGCGCCAGCGCGCCGCCGTTGATGGTGGTGTTGCCGACAATGCCGTTGCCGCCGAGCGTGCCGCCGGCGTTGACGGTCACGCCGCTCGACGCGACGATCGAACCGTTGACGGTGAGCGTGCCGCCGTTCACCGTCGTGCTGCCGGTGTAGGCGTTGACGCCGGACAGGATCAGATTGCCGGTACCGACCTTCTCCAGCGAACCGGGACCCGGGAAGCAACCGCAGTCATCGGCAATCACGCCGGTCACCTCGGTGGAGAGGTTGTTTCCACCGACGAGCAGGGTATTGCCGCCACCGATATAGTAAGTGCCGGAACCGGCAAGCGAGCCTACCGTGATGCGTCCATCACTACCCGGACCAATGCTGCCGCCGAAGTTGACCTCGCCGGTGCCATTGGTGATGAACTGCGCGGTTCCGCCGTTGGCATTGTCCAGGAATCTGGTTATGCCGCCGTCGTTGGTCACGATTTTGGCGTTGCCGGCGGTGCTGTTGTCCCAGAAATTGGTGACGCCGCCGTTGTTGGTCGTGATGGTCGCATTGCCGGCGGTGGAGAATGCGTTGAACTCCGTAAACCCGAAATTATTGTTGGTGATCGTGGCGCTGCCGGCGGTCGAAGTATCCGTTCCTACGGCCAGACCAAACGACGTCCTGCCGCCGAGTTCGTTGACGATGCTCGCGTTGCCGGCACTGGTGCTGGCAAAGAAAGTGGTCTCGCCACCGAGATTGTTCTGGATCGTTGCGTTGCCGGCTGTGCTGGTTTCGATGCCGCCGGCCTGACCGAACACCGTGGTGCCAGCCGTGGTATTGATGATGGTGGCGCTGCCGGCGCTGCTGGTCTCGAGGAACACCGTGGAGCCAAAGGCCTGGTTGGTGATCGCAACGGTGCCGGCGGTATTGCTGCCCATGAACGTCGTGACGCCGAACCCGAACGAGGCGTCGTTGGTGATCGACGTAACGCCCGCCATGTTGGCGTTGACGATGAACAGCCGGCCCTCGTTGAAGACGGTGCCGACGATTGACGCCTTGTGGGTGGCGTCGCCGAGTTGCAGCGTCGCGCAATCGCAGATCGTCGTGCCGCCGGTATAGGTGTTGGTGCCGAGCAGGACGACGGTGCCGTTGCCGCCGCCCGCGCTGTCCAGCACCGTCAGCTTGCCGGCGCCGACGCCGTCGGAGATGTTGCCGACGATCGTCAGGATGACGTTGTTGGCGTCGAGCGCACTGCCTGCGGGGGAGTTGTTGATCCTGAAATTGTTGTTGAAGGTCAGGTCGCCGCCGAGACCATCGGGCTGGAACACCGCGTTATCGAGCGTGACGGTTCCGGTGCCGACCGAATTGTTGTTGGTGACCTGCAGCGTGGTGTTGGTGACCGTCGTTCCGCCGGTATAGGTGTTGTTGATGCCGGACAGCAGCACCACGGTGCCCGCGGTGTTGGTCGAATCGGTGATCTTCAACGCGCCCGCGCCGCTGATGTCGCCTGCGATCGCCAGGCTGAAGCTGGCCCCGACGAAGCCGTTGGCATCGATAGTGCCGCCACCGGCATTGAGCGTGAAGTTATTGTTGAAGACCATGTCGGCAGCAGCAACCTGGAACGTGGCGTTGCTGAGCGCTACCGTCGCGTTGCCGACCGAACCGACGGTGGTCGCTCTCACCGTAGCTCCGGTCACGTTCAGCGTGCCGGCGATCACGTTGGCGTTCGTCAGCACCAGGGTGCCAGGACCACCGGAACTGATAACGTTCAACACGGGCAATGCGGCAATGTCGTTAATGATGCCGGAGAGCGTCAGTTCGAAGGAGTTCACGTCGATGGTGCTGCCGCCCGCGCTGTTGACGAGAAAATTGTTGGCGATGGTCAGATTGCCTACGGCCTGCAACGTGCCGCCGCCCATGAGCACCGTGCTGATGCCGAGCGCGCTGGCGTTGGAAACCTGCACGGTGCCGGCCCCGATCACCGTGAAACCACTATAGGTGTTGGCAGCGGACAGTTGAAGCGTGCTCGATCCGGCCTGCACCACGTTAATGCCCGCGCCGCCGATGATATTGGAGATGCCGATAGTCTGGCCGGCATTGGCGACGTTGAAGATGCTGCCGCCGCCGGTGAAGGTTACATCCCCGCCGCTGATCGAAAACGATTTCGAATTGGCATTGAAGGTCCAGGAATCGGGGGTGATCGGCCCGAAGGTTACATTGACCGTGCTAGATCCCGTCGCGTCGAAAACGGCCGACTGGCCGCCAGAAATGGGCGCGCCGGTGGGGGTCCAGTTGTTGTCGTCGTTGTAGTCCGACGTGTTGGCGGGGCCGCCCCAGATGGATTGGGCATGAGCCGCCGGCACAACCGCGACAGCCAGGCCAATGCCAAACAGCGGCGCAACCAAGCGCTGCCGCAGCCGTTTTTCCACGCCGGATGCCGATCGAAAAGCCACGCCCAAACCCCACTACCCCCAGCGCTCTCTGGCGCTGTCCGGGCACAACCTAGCATGGGGTTCCACCGTACAATTACGGTTTGGCGGGAATCCCTTGTTCTGGCTTCGGAAAATGGGTGTTTTCCGGACACACTGTGGTACCCGGGCAACGCTTGGGGCGCGGTCCTTCTCATCCAGCGCAAGGTCGTCGGCCGGGATCGCTCAGGCGTTCGGAGACGACTCGGCCGCGACCGTCAGAAGCTGCGAGCGGCGCACCCGTTCGCGATGGGCGGTGTAGAGGCCGCTGGCGACGATGAAGCCGGCACCGGTCACGGTGTAGACGTCAGGCACCTCGCCGAAGATCAGGAAGCCGAGGATGCTGACCCAGAGCAATTGCGTGTAGGAGAACGGCGCCAGCACCGAGGCGTCGGCGTAACGGAACGCCAGCACCACGATCCACTGTCCCGCGGTCGAGGCGACGCCGATGAAGACGCCGAAAGCGATGTCGTGCCAGCTCGGCGTCACCCAGACGAACGGCACCAATGCAGAGAGGATGCAGACGCCCGCGATCGACGAATAGGTCATCACGGTGATGGCGCGCTCGGTGCCGCTCATCATCCGCGTCATGATTAGCGTGCAGGCCCAGGCCAGCGCCGAGACCAGCGGAAAGAACGCGGCGGGGTGAAACGCACCGGTGCCGGGACGCAGGATGATGATGACGCCGATCAGGCCGACGCCGGTCGCGATCCAGCGCCGCATGCCGACCTTCTCGTTCAGAAACACGATCGACAGCGCGGTAACGAGCAGCGGCGCGACGAAGCCGGTGGCGGAGGCTTCCGCGATCGGGAGAAACCGAAGGCCGGAGATGAAGAACAGCGAAGAGGCCAGCACGGTCAGGCCACGCATCAACTGCAGGCCGGGCCGTTTGGTTTGCAGCGCGAACAGCGGCGAGCCCGGCAGCATCGCCGGCGTCATGATCATGGCGAACACCACGAACCGGATCCACGCGATCTCGATCGAAGGCAGCGTCGCGGACAGATATTTCGCCGTCACGTCCGAGATGCCGAGGAAGACCGTCGACGCCAGGATCAGCGCGATGCCCTTGAACGGACGATCAGCACGAGCGGGCGCTTTCGGGGTCGAGTACTTCTTCTCGGGCAACGGCAATGGCGCGCTGTCCAGCCTGGCGGCTGCGGCGGGGGGCGGTGTCACGGCAATCTCGAAAGCAATAATGATCGAATCGGGCGAGGCTCTAAAAAACGCCATTTGAGGGGGAACAACAAGGTCCGATAACGGGATGCGGATATGCGCTGAGGGCGCGATTGCAACACTTTGTTAAGAACCGTGCCCCGCTACAAGATGCCTGTCATGGCCGGGCATGACGCAAGGTGAAATGTGTTCACTACAGCATAGGCAGACCGCGCGGCTTCGGGCCACGCGGAAAAGCGTTGTCGAGGGCTTCGATCTCGCTGGCGCTCAGCGTCAACTTTCCCGCCGCCGCATTATCCGCGGCATGCTCCGCGCTCGCGGCTTTCGGAATTGCAAACACCGCTGGAATGCGCGTCAGAAATGCGAGCGCGATCTGCCGCGCGGTGACGCGGCGCGCATCGGCAATCGCCTGCAACACCTCGCCTTCCCTGCTGTGCGGCGAGGGGAAATCATTGTGACCGAACGGTGAATAGGCGACGACGGCAACGCCGTGCCGTTCGCACCACGGGATGACAGCATGCTCGATCGCGCGCTCCTGCAAATGATAGAGCACCTGGTTGCAGGCGATCCTGCCCTCACCGGCGACCGCCAGCAGTTCGTGGAGATCGTCGGTGTCGAAATTGCTGACACCCCATGAGCGGATTTTTCCGGCTGATATCAACTGATCGAACGCAGCCACGGTATCTTCAAGCTCATGGGATCCGCGCCAGTGCAGCAGATAGCAATCGAGGTAATCGGTCTTCAGCCGCTTCAGCGATCGCTCGCAGGCGGCAATGGTGCCGCGACGCGACGCGTTGCTCGGCAGCACCTTGGAGACGAGATAGAGATCCTCGCGCTTGCCGGCGGCCATCGCCTCGGCGATCACGAGTTCGGCATCGCCGTACATTTCAGCGGTGTCGACATGGGTCATGCCGAGCTCGATGCCGCGGCACAGTGCTGCGACCGCGCTCTTGCGGTCGCCGCGATCGATGTACCAGGTGCCCTGCCCGATGACGGACACTTCCGGGCCTTTGACGCCGAATTTCTTTTGCTTCACGGTCGCCTCAACTTCTGATGTTGCCGACCAGACGAGGGCGGCCATGGACTTCGAGCGGGTTCTCGACCGGCAGCGCGCGCAACCAATCGCGGAAGCTGACGATTTCGGGACAGTCAGCGGTGCCTTCAGGCGCAATCAGCCAGTCGCCCAAACCGGATCCCTCATTGACGCGGTCGCAGCGATAGCCCGGATGGTGGCCAAGACCGCGGGCGATCAGCAGGTCGACTTTGCCCTCGACCAGTTCGTGCAGGCCAGCGGGCTGCAGCACCCGCAAGCCGATTTCCGCATACGCGCTGCGAAACGCCGCCAACTCCAGCCGGCGCAGGTCGAAGCTGCCGTGGACCCCTAACTGCAGCAGCACCGCGCCCGCCGGTTTCAATTGCGAGGTCGCGTCCGCAATGCGACGAAAGCCGTCGGAAATCTCGGGCAGATAGGCCTGGCCGGCCGCGGTCAGGATGAGCTGCTTATGCAGCCGCTCGAACAGGCGTACGCCGAGGCGCGCCTCCAGCGCTTTCACCTGCTGCCCGACGGCGGCAGGTGTCACATGCAGCTCGTGCGCAGCCAGTTTGAAGCTGAGATGTCGCGCGGCGGCTTCGAACGCGCGGAGCGCGTTGAGTGGCGGAAGGGTGTAGGTCATCGCGTCGTAGTTTGACACCGATAGGTGACAGCCTTGCAATAGATTTTCTAGGGCTTGAGCGAAGGAACTATGCTTTGCGCTGACTTGATCTCCCCGGTTACGGTCGCCGCAACATCCGGAGATCCCATGCCCCGCCGACTAGATCCAGCGGCTCCTGCATGGGGCTGGAACCAGAGAGGATGTCCAATGGCTGAGATCATCCATCCCTTTTACGAGCAGCATCGCGGTGCAATGGAGGCCGCCATGCGCCATCGCCTCGACCTTGCCGAAGCGATGTTGTGCGAGCGCGCGCATCTATCCGATATTGGTGGGATCAGGCAGGAGGTGATGGACGAATTCGAAATCGTGCTCACCCAAATGCCCTATGTCGGAGGCGCGGCAAGTCGTATGAGCGACTTCTTCATGCGCCTTATGGGTTTTATCGCTATCAGCCGGGTGCTCCGGCGACACGGCGTATCGCTGTCCGTGATCGGCGAAATCGAGCGCGAAACCTACAAGGCGCAATTGCTCACCGTGCCCGAAGCGGAACGCCTCGCCTCGGGGCGTCAATTCATGTCGCCAGAGAATCAGACGTTGCTGCGCGAGCAGGCTGCAAAAAGCCATCGACAAGAATTTCCGGAAGATTTCGTCTACGATTTCGTCGAACCGGGCCCGGGTGACAAGTTTGAATTCGGCATCAACTACAAGGCTTGCGGCTTCTGCAAATTCGCGGCCCGCCATGGAGACAAGGAAATCCTACCGAACATCTGCGGGCTTGATTTCGACGCCTATGCAACGCGAGGCATCCACCTCGAAAGGACACAAACGTTGGCTGGCGGCGCCAACCACTGCGATTTCCGATTCTCGCGGCTCCCGTCGGAGTAGGATGACGTACGTGTGTGCTTGGCCCGTTCGCGTCGCCTCCTCCGTCATTGCGGCGAAGCGAAGCAATCCATCGGGCGGCAAAAACGAAGAAAGAATGGATTGCGTCGCTACGCTCGCAATGACGTTGAGGGACCGGTTTTAGTTCGCCACGGCCAATTGCTGCGGCACGGCGTTCGGCGCGGTCTGCGCGATCAGCCGCTTCAACTCCGGAATGCAGGAGCCGCAATTGGTGCCGGCCTTCAGCTTGGCGCCGATGTCGGCAGCGGAACGCGCGCCGGCTGCGATTGTCTCGCAGATGGTGGTGCGGCCGACGCCAAAACAGGCGCAGACGATCGGGCCGGCATTGGCCAGGCCATCGATCGATTTGCCCGACAGCAGCATGCGGCGCTGGTCGTTGCTGAGCGTGTCGGCGGCAAACAGGCCCTTGACCACATTCCAGTCGCCGGCGTCCCGTGCCGGCCCGATGAACAGGCAGGTCTCGATACGGTCGGCGGCAAAGGACGCCGCGCGATAGACGCCGCCGCCAAAGTCCTTGTATTCGGCGAGGTCATCGCCGGCGATGGCGCCGAGCCAGGACTGCCAGCCCCTGAGATCGGCATTGTCGGCGAGCAGATAGCCATAGCCGCCATTGACGGCGACGCGCGCCCACCAGGCATGATCGGGCAGTTCGAGCGGCGTGCGCGACAATGCAAAGCCGCGGAACACATATTCGTAAGGGGTGATCGAGGCCGGCGTCGCCTTGTTCTCGGGCTGGCCGGAAAACGGATCGGTGAGCGGTGCGACAAGCGATCCCACGCGTGCGCCGGTCGCCGTGACCGCGCTCCAGTGGATCGGCGCGAACAACATGCCGCGCTGCTGGCGCTCGCTGACGACAACCCGCAGCGTGCATTGTCCGTAATCGGTCGTGACCCGCGCAAAGTCACCATCGGCGACACCGTGCCGTGCGGCGTCGTCC
The DNA here is from genome assembly GCF_018130205.1 of Bradyrhizobium sp. AUGA SZCCT0222. Lineage (NCBI taxonomy): Bacteria > Pseudomonadati > Pseudomonadota > Alphaproteobacteria > Hyphomicrobiales > Nitrobacteraceae > Bradyrhizobium > Bradyrhizobium sp. AUGA SZCCT0222. The sequence continues at coordinate 142,410 of NZ_JAFCLX010000012.1, read as the reverse complement.
GGGTGCACCTCGACGAACGGCTCCGGCAGATGCTGGCCGAGCCGCGGGCTCATCCCGGTGCGGGTCATGGTGTGCCATTGGTCGCGGACACGGCCGGTGTTCAGCCGCAGCGGGCGCGCGGCCGTGGTCTCGGTCCGCAGCGCGGGAGTCTCGGGTGCGATGAAACGGGCCTTCTGTTCGTTGGCAAAGAATCCGCCTTCGGCAAAGAACCGCGCCTGCGGTTGCGCATCGAGCCGGATCGGCCATTGCACCGGCGCCATCGCGTCGAACGCTTCGTCCGACAGCGCCTGCAAGCCGCCGATGTCGAAATCGCGGCCACCATCGTTCTCGAACGCCGACAGTGCGGCGTGCTCGCGAAAAATGTCGGCGGCTGATGCAAAATTGAATGCCGCGCCAAAGCCGAGCCGTTTTGCGATCTCGCCGATGATCCACCAATCCGGTCGCGCCTCGCCCGGCGCGGACAGGAATGCGCGCTGCCGCGAGATGCGCCGTTCCGAATTGGTCACGGTGCCGGATTTCTCGCCCCACGCCTGCGCCGGAAACAGCACCTGCGCCCCCGCATCGACGGTGTCGTTGGTAACAACGTTTTCGGAGGCGACGAACAATTCGAGCTTCTTCAGCGCCGCGCTGACGGCATCCGCGTTGGGCAGCGACACCGCCGGATTGGTGCCGATCACCCACAGCGCCTTGATCTCGCCGCGTGCGATGGCCTCGAACATCTGGACTGCTTTCAGCCCTTCATGGGTGGCGATCCGCGGCGCCTTCCAGAACCGGCGCACGCGGTCGATGTCCGGCGGCGTAAAACCCATATGGGCCGCCAGCTGGTTGGCGAGCCCGCCGACCTCGCGGCCGCCCATCGCATTGGGCTGTCCGGTCAGCGAGAACGGCGACGCGCCCGGCTTGCCGATCCGACCCGTCGCAAGATGGCAGTTGAGGATCGCATTGACCTTGTCGGTGCCCTGCGCGGACTGGTTGACGCCTTGCGAATACATCGTGACCACGCGCGGCGTGCTGGCAAACATCTGGAAGAACGCCGCGACATCAGGCTCGGACAGGCCGGTTGCCAGCGCGGTTGCACTGAGGCTGCCGGCCATGCTGCGCGCCCGCGCCATCGCGTCGTCGAAGCCTGACGTGTGGCGTTCGATGTAATCGCGGTCGAGCGCCCCATTGTCGGCGAGGTGCACCAGCAAGCCGCTGAACAGCGCGGTGTCGGTGCCCGGCTTCAACCCCAGAAACAGATCGTCATCGCCGACCGTATCGGTCCGGCGCGGATCGATCACCACGATGCGGGCGCCGCGGCTCTGCTTGTTGACCAGCATGCGCTGGTACAGCACCGGATGACACCAGGCCGCGTTGGAGCCGACCAGCACCAGCAAATCGGCCTCGTCGAGATCTTCGTAACAGCCGGGCACCGTGTCCGCGCCGAACGCGCGGCGATGGCCGGCGACCGATGACGCCATGCACAGCCGTGAATTGGTGTCGACATTGGCGCTGCCGACGAATCCCTTCATCAGCTTGTTGGCGACGTAATAGTCTTCGGTCAGCAGCTGCCCCGAGAGATAGAACGCGACGGCGCCGGGGCCGTCGCGTGCGATGATGTGCTGGAACCGGTGCGCGACATGGTCGAGCGCGTCGCTCCAGGCCACGCGCTCCATGGTCCCATTGTCGCAGCGGATCATCGGATGCAGCAGGCGATTTTCCAGGCCCAGCGTCTCGCCGAGCGCCGAGCCCTTCGAGCACAGCCGGCCGAAATTCGCCGGGTGTTCGGGATCGCCCGAGATCGCAGCCCCGCCCCGGCCGTCGGGCGTCGCCAGCACGCCGCAACCGACGCCGCAATAGGCGCAGGTGGTCTGGGTGGCGCGCAGATGGGGATCGACGGCGGTCATGCGAGCAACCGGCTCATGCTGCCTCTGAACGGATCGCGAGCGAACGGCCGAACATCATGTCGGCGCGAATGCGCGCGGTGGGCTGACGGGTGCGGATCAGTTCGAGATACCAGAGCGCGTCGCTGACATCGCCGATCAGCACCGCGCCGGTCAGCCGTCCGTCCGCGACCACGAGCTTCTTGTAGGTGCCGCAGTTGAGATCGCTGAGAACGATGGTCTCGGAGCCCTCGGTGCCCACGAAATCTCCCGCAGAGAACACGCTGACGCCGGAGACCTTCAGATTGGTCGCCACGATGCTGCCGCTATAAGAGGCGTCGCTGCCGGCGAGATGCCGCGCCAGCACGCGCGCCTGCTCATAGGCCGGCTCGACCAGGCCATAGCAGATGCCGCGGTGTTCGGCGCATTCGCCGATCGCAAAGATGTCAGGCGAGGCGGTTTGCATGACGTCATCGACGACGACGCCCCGGTTGACGGCGATGCCGGCTTCTTTTGCCAGACCGATATTCGGCCTGATGCCCGCTGCGAAGATCACGGCATCGGCGTCGATACGGCGGCCGTCCGTCAGTTCGACGCCCTCGACCCGGGTTTCGCCATGGATGCGCGCAGTATTGGCGTTGAGCAGGATCTCGATGCCCTTGCGCTCGACCAGCGATTTCAACAGTTCCGCGGCGGGCGCATCGAGCTGGCGCTCCATCAGCCGGTCCATCAAATGAACCAGCGTCACCGGCGCGCCGGCCTTGGCGAGCCCGTAAGCCGCTTCCAGTCCGAGCAAACCGCCACCGACCACCACCACGCGCTTCTTCTGCGCGGCCAGCGTCAGCAGGAGATCGACGTCGCGGCTGTCGCGAAACGTGTGCACCCCGGCAAGATCGGCGCCGGGCACATTGAGCCGCAACGGTGACGAGCCCGTGGTCAGGATCAGTTTTGAAAACGGGATGCTTTCCTCGTTCGCGATCTTGACTTCGCGCCGACCGACATCGACCTCGGTGGCCCGGCAGCCATATTTCAGGGTAACGCCGCGGTCGCGCCACCATGAAGCCGGGCGGAGCTCGATGTCATGCGAGGCGGTCTCGCCGGCGAGAACCGACGACAGCAGCACGCGATTATACGCAAGCCGCGGTTCGTCCCCGATCACGGCAATGGCGTAGCGCCCCAGCGCAACCTTAGCCAGCTCGTCGACCAGACGCGCGGCAGCCATTCCGTTGCCCACAATGACCAGCGGCTCGCTCATGGCGTATCCTCACTCGGCGGCTTGAGCGCTGCCGTAGGCTTCCGAAATCATGTAACCGGACAGCGTGCCGTAGGCGGCGGTCCAGGCGGATGCCGTTTCCGGCGTCCAGGCGTCGCCGAGCCCCTTTTCCAGGGTCCACAGCAGGGCGCCGCCAACGACGGGATAGTGCTCGGCCTTTGCGCCGTAATCGACATGGCGCTTGGCGAGCGCGCTCGCGGCGGGGAGCACGGCTTCGAGGTTGGTCAGTCCGCCCACGACGACGGCGAGCGTCGCCATCAATTTCTTGCGCTGTTCGGTCATGTCGTCCGGAAACATCGCCCGGACGCCGGGGGCCACTTCAAACAGGCGACCGTAGAACAAAACCGCCGCCTGCTCGGAAATCGGCGCGACCTTGGCGAAACTTTGTTGCACGAGTTTGACTTGCTCTGGCGTCATGTCGTTCTCCTGCCTCTTCCAAAGCCTTGCCCGGTTCGGGAGCGAAATCCTTCGCCCCGGCGGGAGCGAAGTCCTTCGCCCCGGGGAGCAAAGCAAGAACTACGCCGCTTCGACGAAGCGGTGCCGCTCGTAAAGGAATTCGAGCACGCGCTGCCGGCACTTGAGGTAACCGGGGTTGGTTGCGAGCTCGAGCCGCTTGCGCGGACGCGCCAGCGGCACTTCCAGCACTTCGCCGATCCGCGCGCTCGGCCCGTTGGTCATCATCACGATGCGGTCCGACAGCAGCACGGCCTCGTCGACGTCATGGGTGATCATCAGGATGGTGTTGCCGAGCTTCTGATGCAGCGCCATCACCGAGTCCTGCAGATGCGCGCGGGTCAGCGCGTCGAGCGCGCCAAAGGGCTCGTCGAGCAGCAAAACCTTCGGCTCCATCGCCAGCGCCCGCGCGATACCGACGCGCTGCTTCATGCCGCCGGAGATTTCCGACGGGCGCTTGTCCTTGGCGTGGGCCATCTGCACGAGGTTGAGATTGTGCATCACCCAGGCATCGCGCTCGCTGCGGGTCTTGCTCGAAGCGAACACCTTGTCGACGCCGAGGCGGACGTTTTCATAGACGGTCAGCCAGGGCAGCAGGCTGTGGTTCTGGAACACCACTGCGCGATCCGGTCCCGGCGAATTGACTTCGCGGTTTTCCAGCAGCACGCAGCCATTGGTGCAGTCGGTAAGGCCGGCCACGATATTGAGCAGCGTGGACTTGCCGCATCCGGAATGGCCGATGATCGAGACGTATTCGCCCTTGTCGATCGTCAGGTTGATTTCCTTCAGCACCTCGGTCGTGGCATTGCCGCGGGTGAAGGTCTTGTCGATGTGGTCGAGCTTCAGATAAGCGTGCATGATTATGTTTCCTTCAGCCTGCGGAAGTGCCGCGGGTCACGATCTTGCCCAGTCCTGCGATCAAGCGATCGAGCACGAAGCCGATGATGCCGACATAGAACAGCGCCAGGATGATTTCGCTGATGTGCGAGGAGTTCCAGGCGTCCCAGATGAAGAAGCCGATGCCGACGCCGCCGATCAGCATCTCGGCCGCGACGATCGCGAGCCAGGACAGGCCGATGCCGATGCGCAGGCCCGTGAAGATGTAGGGCGCCGCGGCCGGGATCATGATCTTGCCGAAGAACTCCAGCGGATTGAGCTGCACCACGGCGGCGACGTTGCGGTAGTCCTGCGGGATGTTGCGGATGCCGACCGCGGTGTTGATGATGATCGGCCACACCGAGGTGATGAAGATCACGAAGATCGCCGAGGGCTGGCCGTCGCGGAACGCGGCGAGCGACAGCGGCAGCCACGCCAGCGGCGGGATGGTGCGCAGCACCTGGAACAAGGGATCGAGCCCGCGCATCGCCCAGACCGACTGGCCGACCAGCGTGCCGAGCGCGACGCCGACGATCGCAGCGATCGAATAGCCGAGCGCGACGCGCTGCAGACTTGCGGAAAGATGCCAGAACAGGCCCTTGTCGATGCCGCCACGATCGAAGAACGGATCGAAGATCAGCTCCTTGGTGTCCTTGAACACGCGCGAGGGCGGCGGCAGGGTCGAACCGGTGCGACGGCAGACCAGCTCCCAGAACAGCATCAGGAGCGCGATCACGATCAGCGGCGGCACGACGCGCACCGCGGTGTCCTTTGCCATCTTGGCGTATTTTTCGGCGCGCGGCGGACGCTTCGGCGTCATCGACACGACCGGGGTGGCAGCCGCAGCCGCAGGCGCAACAATCGCGGTGGCGGGCTCGGTCTTGATCGCTGGCATATTCATGGGAAATGCGTCTCCGTATTTAAATGGCCGGCCGCACGCCAAGGCGTGCGGCCTCACCTGGATCAGACATCAGCACGCTTGATGGACAGGGACTTCAGGTACGCAGCCGGATCTTCCGGATCGAACACTTTGCCGTCGAAGAAGGTCTCCTTGCCGCGCGACTTCGAGGTCGGAATATCCGCAGCCGCCACGCCGAGCGCCTTCGCGGCATCGCGCCAGATGTCTTCGCGGTTGACCTTGGCGATCAGCGCCTTGGAATCGTACCCGGGCTCGAACTTGCCCCAGCGGATGTCCTCGGTCATGAACCACAGATCGTGGCTCTGGAACGGATAGGAGGCGTGGTCGCGCCAGTACTTCATGATGTGCGGTGAGTTCTCGACCACCTTGCCGGTGCCGTAGTCGAACTTGCCCTTGGCGCGATCGAGAATGTCCTCGACCGGGCAGTTGATCCACTGCCGCTTGCCCATGATGGTGGCGAGTTCTTCCTTGTTCTCCATCTTGTCGCACCATTGCTGCGCCTCCAGCACCGCCATGGTGATGGCTTTCGCGGCGTTCGGGTTCTTGTCGACCCAGGCCGAGCGCATCGCGAACGACTTCTCGGGGTGCTTGTTCCAGATCTCGCCGGTGTTGACCGCGGTGTAGCCGATCTTCTGATGCACGAGCTGGCCGGGCCAGGGCTCGCCGACGCAGAAGCAGTCCATGGTGCCGACCTTCATGTTGGCGACCATTTGCGGCGGCGGCACCGTAATGGTTTCGATGTCCTTGTCGGGGTCGATGCCGCCGGCGGCGAGCCAATAGCGAAGCCACAGATCGTGGGTGCCGCCCGGGAACGTCATCGCCGCCTTGATCGGCTTGCCGGCAGCCTTCTTCTTTTCCAACGCTTCCTTGAACGACTTGACGTCGATCCCGACCTTGAGATCGGCATATTCGGCGGCGACCGAGATGCACTGCGCGTCGAGATTGAGCCGCGCCAGGATGTACATCGGCGTCGGCTGGTTGTTCTGCGTCACCTTGCCGGCCGAGATCAGGTACGGCATCGGCGTCAGGATGTGTGCGCCATCGATGCCGTTGCCTTCCGATCCCAGTACGAGGTTGTCGCGCGTGGTGCCCCAGGAGGCCTGCTTCTGCACGTCGACATCGGGCACGCCGTGTTTGGCGAACAGGCCCTTGTCCTTGGCCACGAACAGCGCGCCGGCATCGCTGAGCGCGATGAAGCCGAGCTTGGCTCCCTTCACTTCAGGCCCTGCCCCTTGCGCGAAGGCGCCGGCCGGGAAATTCAGCTTGGCCGCGGCCAGCAACGCCGCCGTGCCGGCCGTCGCTTTCAGAAGCCGGCGGCGGCTGAGGCCGCGTGAGGTCGGATGGGTGGGCTTCGTCATGGGTATCGCGCTCCTTTGCGTCTGAACAGGCCGTCCGATTGGTGCCGCCGCGCAAGGCGCAAAAAGGCGCGTTCCGGGGAGGCCCCGGAATGGCGGCGATACAATTCGGATGAGTGGTCTCAAGGGACGGCATCAATGGCGTCAGCACTAACTATTCAAGCTTCATGCCAAGCCTTTTTCAGCGAAAAAAGCCTAATTATTTCAATTAATTGATGATTTGGAGAGGTGACGCCGAAGGATAGCTAGTCGCATTCTAAATTTGCGATTCGCTCAATTCTTGTGCGGCGCACAAGAATTGAGCAGAAGCAAAAACAGTGGTTTCAGGCGTGCTCGGTGGCCTTGTCAGTTGTCTTGTCAGTCGTCTTCGCCATCATCGGTTTTGGGGCGGCGCCATCGCCCGCCTTCATCCTGAACTCGTAGGTCATCAGGTGCCACGGCGCGGCCGCGGGCTTGCCGTCCGGCATCGTTGCGTCAGTGCGTTTTTCGATCTTCGCGACCAGCTCGTCCTTGACGCCGAACACCACGTCGGAATCCAGATATTTGTCGCCTTCCATGAACACATGGGTGATCAGCGGCTGATAGCCGGGCGCATCGACCAGGAAGTGCACATGCGCTGGCCGCATCGCGTGCCGCCGGGTCTGGATGATCATTTCGCCGACCGGACCATCGGTCGGGATCGGATAGCTGCACGGCAAAATGGTGCGGAAGAAGAACCGGCCGTCGGCATCGGTGACGAAGCGCGCCCGCGACGAGGGTCCCTCGGTGGCATAAGACGCCTTCTGTGAATCGTAATAGCCCTCATCGTCGGCGTGCCAGATATCGACGGGAACATTCGCCAGCGGCTTACCCGTGAGGTCGGTGACGCGGCTCTGCACGAACATCCGCTCGCCCGGCAAATTGGCCGAGACATCGGTGCCGTGCGGCATCACCTTGTGTTCGCCGACATAGAACGGCCCGAGCACGGTGGTCTCGGTGGCGCCTTCGCGTTCGCGATGATTGACGGCGTCGACCAGCATCGAGACCCCGAGCACGTCGGAGAGCAGGATGAACTCCTGGCGGATCGGGGTGCACTTCTGACCGGTCCGGGTCAGGAAATCGATCGCGTATTCCCATTCCTCGAAGGTGAGATCGGTCCGGCTGACATAATCGTGCAGCGATTTCACCAGTTCCTGCAGCAGGAATTTCGCCCGCGGATCCGGCGTGTCTTCGAAGCTGCGGATCACGGCGGCGGTCAGTTCGGTCTCGTTGAATTGGGGCATTTGGCTGTCCTGCGGGGTGCATGGTGGCTGGGTCAAGCCTACACCACCGTACCGCTCGGGGTAAGCGCAGGCGGTTGGAACGGGGCACACTTTTCGGCTATCAAGGCTCCCTCGCCAGCCGGAGATCAGCCCTGATGTTAGCCCCTACCCCCGCCTCGCCCGAGTCTGCCGGAATGTCGAAGCCGGCGCTTGACCGTCTCGAGAACCATCTGAAGCAGCGCTACATCGACGCCGGCCGCTTCCCGGGAACGCAGGTCCTGATCTACCGCCGTGGCAAGGTCGTGCACTCCACCGTGCAGGGCTTTGCCGACATCGAGCGCAAGGTCCCGGTCAAGGACGACACCATCTTCCGCATCTATTCGATGACCAAGCCGATCACGAGCGTGGCCTTCATGATGCTGCTCGAGGAGGGCCGCGTCGCGCTCGACGAGCCGGTCCATAAATACATTCCGGAATGGAAGAACCTCGGCGTGTTCCAGGCCGGCACCTTCCCGGCCTTCCTGACCCGGCCGCCGTCGCGGCCGATGCTGATCGTGGACCTGTTGCGGCACACCTCGGGTCTTACTTATGGCTTCCAGCAGCGCTCCAATGTCGACGCCGCCTATCGCGAGAACAAGATCGGTGAGGTCATCAAGGCCGGCACGCTGCAAAGCATGATCGAGGACCTCGCCAAGATCCCGCTGGAATTTTCGCCGGGCGAAGGCTGGAACTATTCGGTTGCCACCGACGTCGTCGGCTATCTGATCGGCAAGATCAGCGGCATGCCGTACGAGCAGTTCCTGAAGGAGCGCATCTTCAATCCGCTCGGCATGAACGACACCGACTTCTTCGTGCCGGCAGACAAGGCGCATCGGTTCGCGGCCTGCTATTCCGCCGGCGTACAGATCGGCATGACGGCCGGCGAGGCCACATTGAAGCTGCAGGATGACCCGGCTACGAGTTCGTTCCTTACCCCGCCCTCCCTCGTCTCCGGCGGCGGCGGCCTGTGCTCGACGGCGGCCGACTATCTGACCTTCTGCCGGGCGCTCCTCAATGGCGGTGAGCTTGGCGGCGTCAGGCTGCTCGGTCCGAAGACGCTGAAGCTGATGACGTCGAACCATCTGCCTGGCGGAGCGGACCTGCCGGCGATGTCGCGTTCGCTGTTCAGCGAAGCGGCCTATAACGGCATCGGTTTCGGTCTCGGCTTTGCCGTCACCATGCATCCGGAGCAGACGCTGATTCCCGGCAGCCCCGGCGAATACAACTGGGGCGGTGCGGCGACGACGTCGTTCTTCATCGATCCCGCGGAAGAACTGATCACGATCTTCATGACGCAGGTGCTGCCGTCGAGCGCCTATCCGCTGCGACGCGAACTGCGCACCCTGGTGTATTCGGCGATCACCGACAGCAATCTCTGAAGCCGGAGCCTCATCCCGCGGCATGATCGCCGCGGGATAGATGGCCTGCTACTTCAACATCTCCGGCACGATCAGGCGCGGCAGGAACAGCGACACGCTGGGCCAGATGATCAGCGCCGCCAGCACCAGCATCATCGGAATCAGCATGATCACCGTGTCCTTGAGCGCATAGCGCAGCCTTACCCCTGCGATCGAACAGGCAATCATCAAGCATAGTCCGTAAGGCGGCGTCACCAGCCCGAACGCCAATGAGACGATCGAGATGATCGCGAACTGCACCGGATGCAGATCGACCGACCGCGCCAGCGGCTCCAGCACGGTGCCGACGATCACGATCGCCGGAATGGCGTCGAGGAAGCAGCCGACGACGAGAAAACAGAAGGAGATGAAGAAGCCCGCCGCGATCGGTCCCATGCCCCAGGTCGAGACATTGGCGAGCAGCCCCTCCGGTATCTTGTAATAGGCGAGGAGCCAGCCGAATGCGCTGGCCGTGCCGATGCAGAACAGCGCGACCCCGGCGAGGCGCCCGGTGTCGAGCAAAGCTTTGTAGAGCTCCTTCGCGCCGGTCTCCCGGTAAAAGAAGGTCGACAGCGCCACCGAATACAGCACCGCGACGCAGGCGGACTCGGTTGCCGTGAACCAGCCGAGCAAAATGCCCCCGACGATGATGAACGGCGTTATCAGCGCCGGAATGGAGCGCCAGAGCGAGCAACGCATCTCCACCCAGCTCGACTTCGGATAGGTCGGATAGCCGCGGCGCACCGCATAGACGTGCACAGTCACCATCTGCGCGCCGGCGATCAACAGTCCCGGGACGATGCCGGCCAGGTACATCGCGGCGATCGATGTCGAGATCAGCCCGCCCCACACGATCATCAGGATCGACGGCGGGATGATGACCGCGAGCACCGCCGACACCGCGGTGATGGCGATGGAGAACGAGAGGTCGTAGCCCTCCTTGGTCTGGGCATCGATGAAGATCTTCGACTGGCTCGCCGCATCCGCGGTCGAGGAGCCGGAAATGCCGGCGAAGAACACCGACAGCACCACATTGATCTGTGCCAGCGAGCCCGGCCAGTGCCCGACCATCGCGCGCGACAGCGCCACCAGACGGTCGGTGATGCCCCCGATGCTCATCAGGTTGGCCGTCAGCAGGAAGAACGGCACCGACAGCAGGATGAAGGAATTGTAGGCGTTGAAGGTTTCCTGCGCGAGCATCATCATCGACAGCCGCGGCTCGATCAGCAGGATCGGCAGGCAGGCGAGCCCGAGCGCGAAGGCGACCGGTACGCGGATGATCAGCAGCCCGATGAAGGTGCCAAACAATACCAGCGCGGCCTCGCCGGAGGAGAGAACACTGCCGCTCATCGCTGAGCCCCCATCAGGATTCGCATTTCATCGACGATCTGTTCGCCCGCGAAAGCGATCCAGGTGAAGCCAGCCACCGGCCATGCGACGTGAATTAGCCAGAGCGGCAGATCGGCCAGCTCCGACGTCCTGTTCCAGGCAAAGCGCGTGAACTCGATGCCCGCCCACACGAACACCAGCGCCAGCGCCAGGATGCCGAGGCGCGCCAATATCCGCACCGCAGCCTCGGAGCGCCGCGACAAATCGGGCCACACATCGACTTCGAAATGCTGCGCCTCCCTGACGCCGACCATCGCCCCGATCATGATGGTCCATATGAACAGGAACCGCGCCATTTCCTCGGTCCAGATGTAGGACGGGATGAAGGGCGTATAGCGCGAGATGATCTGCAGCGTGACGGGAATGACCAGGATGCCGACGCAGGCGGCGAGCAGGATTTCCAGCAATTTGCCATAGGCGCGCGTCAGTCGCCGCCACAGAGAGGGGTTGAAATCGATCGGCAGTTCGGTCATTGGCGCCCCCGCGCGGTAATACTCATCGAACGGGGCAAGCGGTGAAGCTTGCCCCGAAACTCCGGTCTGCGACGGGCAGCCGTCTTATTTGGGCATGATCTTTTCGGAAAACCGGTACCCACTTTTCCGGATCATGCCCTAGGCGATGTTGATTTTTTCGAAGATACCCTCGGCGCCGATTTCCTTGGCGTAGGTGGCCATCACAGGATCGGCGAGCTTCTTCATGGCGTCGCGCTCCTCGAACGGCACGCGCTTGAGCTTGCCCGCCTTCTCCAGCGCGTCGAGCTTGATGACTTCCTCACTCGACTCGAGCTTGCGACCGAAATCACCGGCCTCCTTGCCCGCCTTCATGATGGCGTCCTGCAGATCCTTGGGCAAGGTCTTGAGCGTTTTGACCGAGAAGCAGATCGGGCGGATCGACACCGCGTGCTGGGTCAGATTTAGGTGCGGTGCGACTTCGTAGAACTTCATCGCCTCGACGCCGGCGGCTTCGTTTTCGCCGGCGGAGATCACGCCATTCTGGATGGCGTTGTAGACCTCGTTATAGGCGATGACCGTCGGAGACATGCCGGCGGCGGCAAACGTCTTCGACCAGATCGGCGCGCCCTGTACACGCACCTTGAGGCCCTTGATGTCGGCCAGATTCTTGAGCGGCTTGTTGGCGAAGATGTTGCGGATGCCGCCTCCGGAGTAGCCGACCAGCACCACCTCGGCCTTCGCAGCGACTTCGTCGGCGATCGGCGCCAGGATATTCGCTTCAACGACCTTGTTCATGTGGTCGATGCCCTTGAACACAAAGGGAGCATCGATGAACGGCGCCGCCTTGGCGAAGGTCGACATGTGGGCCGGCGAGACGATGCCGTAATCGACCGCCTTGCCCTGCGACATGTACTCGAAATACTGCTTCTCGAGACCGAGGGACGAGTTCTTGTGCAGCGTGAAATTGACGGGCTTGCCGTAATACTTCTTCACCAGCTCTTCGAACCGAACCAGCGCCTTGGTAAACGCGTGGTCGTCGTTGAATTGCACGGCGCCGTTCAGCGTGACAGGCGCCTGCGCTTTCAAAATGGACGGCATTCCAAGAACGCCCGCGGCCGCTGTCGCACCGAGCCCAGCCAATACAGTTCTGCGCTTCATGTTGTCCCTCCCTGTGCTCCGCCCTTGTACCGGGTCGTGAGCTTTGCCGACGTTGCGGCTTGCAATTTTCCGAGCGTATTCAAAAGAGCGCTGCGATGGAAGCTAATTCCAATGCGCGGATCGAACAGCATAGTGCTGCAGCATACGCAATGATGCGGCGCACCACGCAGGCCGCCGCACCGCCGGTCACGAATGCGAAATCGGACTAAAATCCTTGGCGGATGCCGGTTGCTTCTCCTATGCTCGCGGCGGTTGGGGGCCGATCCGGGACGAGCATTGCCAAAGCTTTCACTGCCGATGCGTCTCGTCCTTCTGGTGACGGGAACCACGCTGCCGCTGATCATTTTCGCGGCCGGCATCGTTTTCAACAATTACGTCCAGGACCGCAAGGACGCCACGCAGCGCGTGCTGGAAACCGTGCGCGGCATACGTCTCGTGCTCGATGCCGAAATGCTGCGCATGACCGGCGGGCTTCAGGTGCTGTCGCTGACCAACGCGCTGCGGGAGGGCGACTTCGACGGTTTTCGTCGCATCGCTACCGGTTTCCTCGAACAATACGGCGAGGACGGCGTCGTGCTGGTGGCAGACCGTGAAGGGCGCCAGCTGTTCTCCTCGGTCACGCCTGACACCGCCACCCTTCCGCTGCGCAACAACCTCGACATCGTCGAGAAGGTCTTCGCGACCAAGCGTCCGCACTACTCGAACCTGTTCACCGGCGTGGTCAAGAAGAGGCTGATCGTGACGGTCGAAGTGCCGGTCACTCGGGACGGCGAGGTGCTCTACGCCATATCCTTCAGCCCGCCGATCGAAATTTTCCAGACCATGATCGAGCAGCAGCTTCCGGGCCTGGACTGGACGATTTCGATTTTCGACGGCGAAGGCGTCAATTTCGCGCGTGTGCCGAACCCGCAGAACACCATCGGCCAGCGTGCATCGCCGTCGCTCTATGCGGAGCTGTTCCGCAAACCAGAGGGAACCTTTGCGACCGTGTCGCTCGAGGGCGTGCCGCTGATCACCAGCGTGACGCGCTCCTCGCTCACCGGCTGGACGGTCGCCGGAGGGATTGCGGAAAGCTCGCTGGTCGCGCCCCTGTGGCGCAGTCTCGCGATCACCAGCGTGATCGGGGGCGTGCTCCTGCTGGTCGGCCTTGCCTTTGCGGTGCGGATGGCGACGGCGATTGCCCGCGGCGAGATGCTGCACGATCTCCTGATCGACGAGCTCAACCACCGCGTCAAGAATACGCTCGCGATCCTGCAGTCGATCACCACCCAGACCTTCCGCAGCGCCAGCCGGGCCGAGCGCGAGAAATTCGAGGGCCGGCTGGGTGCGCTCGCCGAAGCGCATAATCTGTTGAGCCAGGAGAAATGGCAGGGCTCCGAGTTGCAGGACGTCATCGCACGGGTTCTCAAGCCCTATCTGCTCAACAATCCGGATCGGGTGCGGATGTTCGGACCGATGGTGCCGCTATCGCCGCGGCTCGCCGTGGTGCTGTCGATGATCGTGCACGAGATAGCGACCAATGCCGCAAAATACGGTGCGCTGTCGAACGACAGTGGAATCGTTACGCTGGATTGGGAGATCATCGCGCAAAGCGATGGCCGCAAACTTCGGATGATCTGGACCGAATCCGGCGGGCCGCACGTTTCTGCGCCGGTGCAGCGCGGTTTCGGCTCGCGCCTGATCGAGCGCAGCGCGCGAGACCAGCTCGGCGGCGAAGCCACCGTCGACTTTCTGCCGCGCGGCGTCGTCTGCACGGTGACCGCAGCGCTCGAGCAGGAGACTTGAGCGGACAGCGATTTCGACCGCGACGAGCCGCGGCGCGTGTTCGAAGGACCGAACCGGTGGATGTCACCGCAGGCGGGAGCCGGGATGGGGTTGCCCGCAACCAAAGAGCGACAACGAGTCGCACCGGCCAAGCCGCCCTGCAGCTCGACCGGTCGGGGAGTTTTTGCGCTGGCCTATCGGGCCGAAGGCGGCGCTTATTTAATGAGCTTCAGATACGGCGGCAGCCGCGGGCCTGGTGCGGCCTTGGTGCTTTGCGCAGCCTGAGCATCCGTCACCATCAGGTCGCACAATGCCTTAAGTTCGGAATCCGTCACCCGATGCAGTTCCATCCGAAGCTCGAGAATGGCCAATGACAGCAATCTCGCGGTCTCCGGGCTGGCCTTATCCATCAGAAACGCCCGGCATTCCTCCAGCGTTGCGAGGAGCGACAGCAATCGTTCTTCTGAATGGGCCGCCGGCATTTTTTCAGTTCCTGAGCTTGCAAGGTAGATTGGAGGCGGTCCGGATCGTCGCTTCATGAGCCTCTCCACGAAAAAGGCACCCAAAATAATTCGGCCGCTGTCACGCAATGGATCGTGTGTGAGCCTGCCTGATGATCCAGAACTTTTACTCAATTGTCCAGCGCGCTATCGATTTGAAAATCGTATCGACCGTGCTGTATTTTTTCAGATATCACGGTTGAAGCATGCGCGTGATACAAGCCAAGGGAAGTCCTCGCGTAGACCTGCAGAGGTATTTCATCGGCCCACAACCCGCCACAAATATCCGTAGAAGTACCGGGTACACAGGCGCTACGCGGTAAGTATGCTCCCAAAATCTGTGGCAAGTGAACTCGCGGTGGTTGTAGTTTGTCGAATAGTTTGCCAAATGTAGGAGCGCGGGGTTTTGCTAAAATTATGCCCCGGGCGCCAATGGCTGGAGGCAGCCGACGGCGCCGGTATCAGGGTGTTTCCAATACGCAAATGCGTTTGGCTACCATCCCGCAATCACTCGATATCCCGTGGTTCTAACGACGAACTCACGATCCTGACGAACTTAACGCGGTAAATGCGGATGAACCCCTGGCCTAATCGCTCAGGGTTTCCCGATCGAAGGACGGTAAAACCAGAATGAAAACATCAGCAGCAAAGAAGATGAAGCAGCGCAGTGCCGGCAAACCCGACATTGAATTGGGCAAGCGGATTCGCCTGCGGCGTGTTGAGCAGAAGATCTCGCAAGCAGAGCTTGGCGACAAGCTCGGCGTCAGCTTCCAGCAGGTCCAGAAGTACGAGAAGGGCGTCAACCGTGTCGGCGCAGCTCGTCTTCAGCAGATCGCTACCGCGCTCGATGTGCCCGTCACCTTCTTCTACGACGGCGACGGCAAGGCGCGTGAGGTCGAGAGCCTGCTGTTCCTCGACAGCGCTTTCAGCCTGCGGTTGTTGCGAGCCTACAGCAAGATCAAGGACCAGACCGTACAACGTCAGCTGGTGTCCTTGATGGAATCGATCGCAGCGAACGAAGACTGATCGGTCGCCTGGTGTTTTCGCGCGGACCAGGGGCCGGTTCGCGCGAAGAACACGCGTGAAAAAAAGTATGCGTCAAAAAAATACGCCGCGAACAACCACGCCTCCAACAAATCGCCTTGAACAAATCGACGTCTTCGACAAATAGAGCCCGCTGCAACAAATAGAGCCCGGTTGTGACTCCGTCAGAACGGCTCTAGCTTCCGGCGCCGCGCGCACGATCGATCAACCCAAGCGGATCGTCCGGCACCCGAACGCCCCGCCAGGCCACGTGCTGGTCCGGCCGCGACAACACCAGACCCGACAGCACCAGACCGTTGCCATCATCGGTGGCAATGTCCGCTCCCTCGACATCGAGCACCCCAAGCGGCCCCCTTAAGCGCGCCGCCGCTTCGAGCGCCGCGACGTCTGCGGCTGAATCGAACCTCAACAGCGTAAACCGCTCGCCCATGGCGTCGTAAATCGAACTGCCATCGGCGCGCCGGAAATGCGGCGTACGGCAGCTCGGGACCGTCGAGGACGTATGGCGTATAGAGGCTCGTCGTGTAGGCCGGATGAGTCATTCTTCTTGTCTGTTGCGAACCACCATAGCACGCCACAGCGAAAACGCATGGCAGGATTGGTCTTGATTCCGGACCTTGCCCGGGGTCGCTGAACCATGGCACGACAGCCGGAAGCTTCCTGAACCCGGACTGGAGTCCGAGCGATGCTAGATGTTTCCGGCAACACCGAAAATTCCTACGCCGACGGCAAGATCCTGCAGAGCGTCAGCGACGGCGTCGGGGTCATCACCTTCAACAATCCCGAGAAGCGCAACGCCATGTCGCTCGAGATGTGGGAAGGGCTCGGCAGCGCGCTGATCGAATTGCGCGACAATCCCGAAATCCGCGTCGTGATCATGGCCGGCGCCGGCGACAAGGCGTTCGTCTCGGGCGCCGACATCAGCCAGTTCGAGAAGACCCGCCACAACGCCGAGGCGTCCGAAGAGTATTCCAAACGCAGCGCCGCGCAACGCGCGCTGCTGGCGGACTATCCGAAGCCGACGATCGCCTGCATCCGGGGCTTCTGCCTCGGCGGCGGCATGCAGGTCGCGATGCTGGCGGACATCCGTCTTGCGGCCGACAACAGCCAGTTCGGCATTCCCGCCGCCAAACTCGGCATCGCCTATGGCTATGACGGGCTCAAGCACCTGGTCTCGCTGGTCGGGCCGTCCTGGGCGCGGCTCATAATGTATACCGGCATGCGGATCGACTCTGCCGAAGCGCTGCGAATCGGGCTCGTCGATCGCGTCTTCCCCGGGCCTGATTTGTGGGACGCGACCATGGAGATCGCACGCACGATTTCCGGCAACGCGCCGCTCGCGATCAAGGCCGCCAAGATCACCATCGCCGAGGTGCTGAAGGACGAAAGCCGTCGTGACATGGAATCGATCAAGCAGATCGGCACCGCCTGCATGGACTCTGAGGATTTTCGCGAGGGCCGCACCGCGTTCATGGAAAAGCGCAAGCCGAAGTTCAAGGGCAGGTAACGGTACGTAGGCCGCGTGCAAACATCCACGTCGTCCCTGCGAAAAGCAGGGACCCATACGCCGCAGCCTCTCGGCTGCGCTCAGGCGTCAGACACTTCAGCAACACAACTCGGGCCGGTGGTTATGGGTCCCTGCTTTCGCAGGGACGACGATAACCCTCGGTTCAGTTTACAACGCCGCCAGCACCGCCTTCGTAATATCCACCGTGCCGTTGCCGCCGCCGAATTCCATCGGCTTGATTCCGTCCGCATAGGCCTTGTCGACCGCGCGCTCGATGCGCTCGCCGGCTTCGGCGACGTTTTCGAGACCGTGCTTGTCGGCGAGCCAGTCCAGCATCATCGCCGCCGAAAGTATCATGGCCGTTGGATTGGCCTTGCCCTGCCCCATGATATCGGGCGCCGTGCCATGGCAGGGCTGGAACACCGCATGGCGGTCGCCGATATCCGCCGATGGCGCCATGCCGAGGCCACCGATCAGGCCGGCGGCGAGGTCGGAAAGAATATCGCCGAACATGTTCTCCGTCACCATGACGTCGAAATCCCAGGGGCGCTTCACCATCATGAGCGAACAGGCATCGACGTAAACCCGTTCGGCCCTGACATCAGGATGGCGCCGGGCGGCCTCATCGAACATCGCGCGGAAGAACGCGAACGCCCTGAACACATTCGCCTTGTCGACACAGGTTAGCCCGCCATTCGCCCGGCCGCGCGCCTTGCGGCGTTCGGCGAGACGGAACGAAAACTCGAACAGCCGTTCCGAGGTCTTGCGGGTGATGACGAGCGTCTCGCGCGCTTCGGTGTCGGTCACGACGCCCTTGCCCATCGACGCGAACAGGCCTTCGGTGGATTCCCTGATCAGAACAAGATCGATGCCCTTCTGATCGGCGCCGACGATCGGGCTCGGCACGCCTGGAATCAGCCGTGCCGGGCGCACGCCGGCATAGAGATCGAAATGCATGCGCAGTTCGATCTGCGGCGCGATCTCGGTATTGTCGGGGTAGCGTACCGACGGCAGACCGCAGGCGCCGAGCAGGATGGCGTCGGCTTCTTCGCACAGCCGCACCGTACTGTCCGGCATCGATTTTCCCGTCGCCAGATAATTATTGGCGCCAGCCGGCGCGTCGGTGAAGCGAAACTTCAGATCCGTTGTCGCCTCGATCTTCCGCAAGACTTCGAGCGCCGGAGCCATCACTTCAGGGCCGATGCCATCGCCGCCGAGTACGGCGATGTGGAGTGCGTTATTGGCGGACATGGGATTCCCGAATGGTTGAGAGAGTCATTCCGGGGCGATGCGAAGCATCGAACCCGGAATCTCGAGATTCCGGGTCTGGTCCTTCGGACCATCCCGGAATGACGGAGGCCTACGGCGTCAGCACCGCGCGCCCTACCAGCTTGCCCTTCTGCAAATCGGTCAGTGCCTCGTTGGCTTTCGCGAGCGGCATTGTCGTTACCGGGATCGGCGCGATCTTCTTGGTGCGGACCAGATCGAGCAATTCCTGGGTTTCGCGCAAATTGCCGACATAGCTGCCCTGGATCGTGATGGCCTTGATCGGAATCAGCGGCAGCGCCCAGGTCGCCCCGCCGCCGAACAGGCCGACGATCACGAGCTTGCCGCCCTTGGTCAGGCAGTCGAATCCGAGCTGCGTGGTCTGGGCGTTGCCGACGAGGTCGATCACCGCGCGGATCGGCCCGCCCGCTTTTTTCTGCAGCTGCTCCAGAGCATCAGCGGCCTTGCCGTCGACGGTCGCAAGCGCGCCCGCCGCCTCGGCGGCTTCGCGTTTGCGCGCGTCGATATCGACCATGATCGCGCCCTTGCCGCCCATCGCCTTCAGCAGCGACAGCGCCATCAGGCCGAGGCCGCCGGCGCCGAAGATCACGATCGGCGTATGCAGGACGTTCTCGACCTTTTTCAGCGCGCTGTAGGTGGTGACACCGGAGCAGGCATAGGGCGCGGCGGTGACGGGATCGAGCCCGTTCAGGTTCAACAGATATTTCGGGTGCGGCACCGTCATGTGATCGGCATAGCCGCCGTCGCAATAGACGCCGAGCGAGTTCGGCTTGACGACGCACATGTTCTCGTCGCCGCCGACACAGGTCTCGCATTTGCCGCAGCCGAGCCAGGGATAGACCAGCGTGACGTCGCCGACCTTGAGGCCACCGGTCGCGGCCTTGGCGTCGGGACCGAAGGCCAGGATCTCGCCGACGGTCTCGTGGCCCATCGTGCGCGGCAGCGAGACGCCGCGGTCTTTCAGCGACAGTGGCTTGCGCCCGTGGCCGAGATCGTAGCCGCCCTCCCAGATGTGGAGATCGCTGTGGCAGACGCCGGCTGCCTTCACCTTGATCAACACCTGCGATCCCGAGGGCTCCGGCGTCGGATGATCGACCTCTTTCAGGGGGGCATTGAACTCGGCGACCTGGAAACTCTTCATCGGTTCTCTCCCGTCATTCTTGTTCTTGAGCAGGCATTTTCGAACGGACATTTTCTCGGGATGACATTGCCACGTCCATCCAGTCGAGACAAACGCGACCTTCCGATATTCAGATCAGCGGATGATGGCAAGCCACGAACTGCCCCGATGCCACGGCGCGAAGTTCCGGCACCTCGTCGCTGCATCGTTGATCCGCGCGAGGACAGCGGGTCCGGAAACGGCAGCCGGACGGCGGCGAAATCGGCGACGGCGGCTCGCCGATCGGCACGGTCTCGGCGGGACGCACGTCCGGATCGGGCACCGGGATCGCCTCGATCAACAGCGCGGTATAGGGGTGCGCCGGTTTTGCGAACAGCTGCTCGGAAGGACCGACCTCGCACAACCGCCCGAGATACATCACCGCGACGCGGTCGCTCACCGCCTTCACCACGGCCAGATCATGCGCGATGAACAGCAGCGTCAAGCCATAGCGCGCCTTCATCTCCTCCAGCAGATTGAGGATCTGCGCCCGGATCGAAACGTCGAGCGCGGAGACCGGCTCGTCGCAGACGATGAATTCCGGATTGAGCACCAGCGCGCGCGCAATGCAGATGCGCTGGCATTGCCCGCCGGAGAATTCATGCGGCAGCCGTCCGACCACGAGCGCCGGATCAAGACCAACGGCGCTGAGCGCTTCGTCGACGAGCTGTTGGCGTTTGGCCGCATCCTTGACGCCCGAAATGATCAGCGGCTCGGCGATGATATCGCCGATCCGCCGCCGTGGGTTCAGCGATGCGATCGGGTCCTGGAAGATCAGCTGCACGCGCTGGCGCATCAGGCGCAGCGTATCGCCCTGCATCGCCGTGAGGTCCTGGCCGTCGAACAGCACCCGGCCCGAAACCGGCCGGCGCAGCTGCAGCACCGCGCGGCCGAGCGTCGACTTGCCGCAACCGGATTCGCCGACCAGCCCCAGCGTTTCACCGCGGGCGATCTGCAGGGACACGCCGGACACGGCATGCACGATCTTGTTGCCGACCGGATACTCAACGACGAGGTTATCGACGTCGAGCAGCGGGTCGTTTGAAACGGCCGATAAGGCTTGCTGCATCATGCGCCGGCACTCGCGCTGGCGTCGATCGGACGGAAGCAGGCAAATTGGTGACCGGGCGAGTCCGCTTCCTCAAGCCGCGGCTTCTCGACATGGCATTGGGCCCACGCATAGCGGCAGCGCGGCGAGAACGAACAGCCTTTCAGCGGCCGGGTCGGATCGGGTGGACGGCCCGAGATCGCCGGCAGCGGCGTATGTGGCGCGGCGTCGATCTTTGGAAGCGCGGCAAGCAGCGCCTCGGTATAGGGCATCCGCATTTTCTTGAACAAGGCCGGCGTCGGCGCACGCTCCACCACGCGGCCGGCATACATCACCGCGACTTCGTCAGTGCGGCCGGCGACGACGCCGAGGTCGTGGGTGATCAGGATCATCGCCATATGCCGGCGGCGCTGTTCGCGCGCCAGCAAATCGAGGATCTGCGCCTGGATCGTGACATCGAGCGCGGTGGTCGGCTCGTCCGCGATCAGCAGCTTCGGTTCGCACGACAGCGCGATCGCGATCGCCACCCGCTGCCGCATGCCGCCCGACAGCTGATGCGGATATTGCATCAGCCGCTGCTCCGGCGCGGGAATGCCGACCGCGGCGAGCAGCTCGATGCCCCGTTTGGTCGCAGCCACCATGTCAAGCTCGAGATGCTCCTGCAGCGTCTCGATCAACTGGGTGCCGATGGTCAGCACCGGATTGAGCGAGGTCATCGGGTCCTGGAACACGACCGCCAGCGAGCGCCCACGCAGCTTGCGCAGTTTCTCCGGTGACAACTGCAGCAGGTCTTGTCCGTCGAACATCACGCGGCCGGAAAGTTTTGCTTTTTCCGGCAGCAATTGCAGGATCGCGCGGGACAGCATGGTCTTGCCGCAACCGGACTCGCCGACCACGCCGAGCGTCCGACCGGCGCCGACGGTGAGGTCGACATGGTCCACCGCGCGCAGATTGCCGCGCGGCGTCGGCAAATCGACGATGACATCCTCGACGGAAAGCAGCGTACTCTCTGTCACAGCGCGCCCTGACGAGGGTCGGTGAGCGCCCTCAGCGTGTCGCCGACCAGGTTAAAGGACAATACGGTCAGGAACATCGCGATGGCGGGAATGAAGGCCAGCCGTGGTGCCATCTCGAGACTTTCGCGCCCCTCCCCGATCATGCTGCCCCAGCTCGATATCGGCGGCGGCACGCCGAGACCCAGGAACGACAATGAACCTTCGGCCACGATGGTGATGGCGACGGCGAGCAGGAAGAACGCAAACAAGGGCAGCATGACGTTGGGCAGCAGCTCGCGCAGCAGGATGCGCGTATGCGTCGCGCCAAGCGCCTGTGCCGCGATCACGAATTCGCGGCGCGCCAGTGTCAGCGTTGCCGCCCGCGCCACCCGCATGAAGGCGGGAACGCCTAGCAGGCCGAGAATGAAGGTCAAATGCAGGATCGACTGCCCGAGATAGGCGGTCACGGCCAGCGCCAGGATCAGCGGCGGAAACGCCAGCAGCACATCCATGCTGCCGACCACCACCGATTCGAACCGGCCGCGGAAATAGCCCGCCAGCATGCCGAGCGCGCCGCCGAAGGTAAGCCCGATGATCGGCGCACAGAGCCCGACAATCAGCGAAATCCGCGCGCCATAGATCACGCGGGCGAGTTCGTCACGGCCAAGGCCGTCGGTGCCAAGCCAGTGCTCTGCCGAGAACGGCGCGCGCTTCTCCAGCATGTCCATGTCGGTCGGGCTCGGTAGCGGCAGCACGTCGGCGAAGATCGCCACCGCAAACACGAACATCATCCAGACGATCGCCATCCAGAACAGCGGTCCGAGCCGGCGGCCACGCCGCGCCGGGGCTTCCGCAATTGACGCGTCGATGCCGAGTTCAAGCGTGGCCATGGCGGATCCTCGGATCGAGCATGGCGTAGAGCATGTCGACGATGAAGTTGATCAGCACGAACCCTGCGCCGACCAGCAGCACCACGCCCTGCAGAATGATGAGGTCGCGCGTAGCGATGGCGCCGACCAGGAGCCGGCCAATTCCCGGCAGCGCAAAAACCGTCTCGACGATGACGGCGCCGCCGATCAATCGCCCGATATTGATTCCGGTGATCGTGACCAGCGTGAGCGACGAAGGCTTGAGCGCGTGCACGAACAGGATGCGCGATGCCTTCAGGCCTTTGGCCTTGGCCAGCGCGATATAATCTTCCTGCAGGGTTGCGATCATGTCGGAGCGAAGCACGCGCATGATGCCGGGCCATTCGGCGAGCGCAAGCGTCAACGCGGGCAGCACCATGAACCGCAGGTTTTTGGCCGGATCTTCGCCGAAGGGCACGTAGCCCGTCGCCGGCAGCCAGCGCAACTCCACCGCAAACAGATAGATCAGCAGGATCGCCGACAGGAAAGTCGGCACCGACAGCATGCCGAAAGCGGTGCCGGTCATGAAGCGGTCGAACGGCCCCCCGCTGCGCGCCGCGCAAATGATCGCCAGGGGAACGCCGATCGCGAGCGCGATGACCTGGGCCAGGACCATGAGTTCCAGCGAGATCGGAAGCCGCTCGGTAACCGCCTGCAATACGGTTTGTCCGGTGCGGAACGATCGGCCCAGATCGCCTTGGAGGATGTTGCCGAGCCAGCCGAAGTAACGGACCCAGATCGGCTGGTCCAATCCCATTTCCTGACGAAGGGCTGCGACCTTCTCCGGCGTCGCCTGATCGCCGAGGATCGTGTAGGCGAGATCGCCTGGCAGCAGCGACGCGATCAGAAACGTCAGCAGTGATACCGCGATCAGCACCGGCACGAGATACAGGAGCCTTCGCGCGACGAAACCCAGCATGCGCTGTTATTCCAGCCAGACGCGGGATACGTCGACGATTCCGCTGTACATCTTCGGCAAGCCTTTAACCTTCGCGCTCGACATTGCGTAATAGGTGTTCTGGAAAGTCCAATACCAGATCGCTTCCTTGTTGATGAGCCGGCTGATGGCGCAGTAATCCTCGGCGCGCTTGGCCTGGTCGGCGGTGACCCGCGCGCGGTCCAGCAATTGATCGAGTTCCGGGTTCGAGTAATTGGCCAGCGCAACCGGGCTGCCGGTGCGGAAATTGGCATACATCTGGACGTCGGGATCGGCGAGATCGACAATCCGCCATGGCGTCACCTGAAACTGGCGCATGAAGGCACGTGGCGGAATCGTGGCCTGGTCGACCTGTTCGATTTCCATATTGGCGCCGACCCGCTTCCAAAACTGTTGCAGCACCTGGCCGGTGGCGCGCCCACGCGGCGTCGCCGTGACCAGCATCTTGAATTCGACCGGCTTGCCGTATTCCTTGATCAGCGCCTTCGCCTTCTCGGCGTCTTCGGGAAGCGCGCCGTCATCCTTGCACTTCACCCAGGAGCCGTCGCCATAGGGGTTGGTCGCCGGCCTTGCGAGACCATTGGTCAGCGCCTGCGACATCTTCTTGCGGTCGAGCGCCATCACCAGCGCCTGGCGCACGCGCACGTCGTCGAACGGTGCGACTTTTGTGTTGAAGGCGGCGACCGCCGCGCCGGAGCCGGCATAGGTATGCACCGTCAGCTTCGGATCCTTCTGCGCCTTCTGGATATTGTCGGCGTCAGCCTCGTCGTCCCAGATGACATCGGCTTCGCCGGATTGCAGGCTGGCGAAACGCGACTGCGCGTCCGGCAGCGGCTTCAGGACGATGCGATCGAGATAAACGCGGTCCTTGTCCCAGTAGTCCGGGTTCTTCTCAAGCACCAAGCGGTCGCCCGCGGTCCAGGATTTCAATATGAACGGTCCGGTGCCGACCGGATTGCGGTTGTAGTCGTCTCCCTTGGCTTTCCACGCCGTCGGTGAATGCACGGAATTGTTCCCGCTTGCGAAGCTCACCAGCGCCGGCATGTTCACCGAAGGATCCTTCAGATTATAGACCACCGTCAGTTCGTCGGGCGCCTCCACGGAATTGACGAACGCAATGTAAAACGCGCAACGGCACTTGTTGGCGGGATCCTTCTGCCGGTCGACATTGTCCTTGAAGGCTTGCGCATTGAACGGTGTGCCGTCGTGGAACTTGACTCCGGGCCGCAGCTTGAAGGTCCAGGTCTTGAAATCTTCGGAGGACGACCAGGACAGCGCGAGCTTTGGTTGCACGACGCCCTTGTCATCGAGATAGGTGAGGGTGTCGAAGATCGCCGCAGCCGCCGTCAAGGCGGCCGTATCGTACACGCCGACCTTCAGCGGGTCGAAGCCTGCAATATCGAGTTCCAGCCCCATCGTGATGCTGCCGCCCTTCTTCTGGGCGCTGGCGGGAACGGCACACAGCGAGACTGCAAATCCCGCCACAAGAAATAATCGCGCGAGTGCGCTCGCTCGGACCGCAGCTGTCATGGATGCTCCCTCTCAAAGTGTCGTCCGTCCGGTGTTCCGGATCGTCGATGGCTGACGGTAAGATTGTCTGGAATCGCAGCCACGGGCAAGACCGATCGCAAGGCGGGATGAAAAGCCGCAGGCTCAAGCCTCGTTGCCGATTCGCGATTTCCCTCAGCCGCGCGCCGACTTCGGCGGTTTGCCGGCAAAGGCCGCGATTTCGTCTTCCGACAGGCCGGTCTCTTTCAGATAGGCACGCGTGTGCTCGCCAAGCGTCGACATGCGTTTCGCGGCAGAAACCCTGGCGCCCGACATGCGGAACGGCAGGTTGAGGACCTTGAAGCTGCCGCCGCCATCCTGGACCTCCGCCAACGCGCCGCGATGGGCGATCTGCGGATCCTTCAGCGCCTCGGCCACCGTGCGATAGGCCGATGACGGCACGCCGTGCTCATTGAGTGCGACGAGACACTGCTCGGTCGTCACCGCGCGCGACCACGCCTCGACGCCCTCCATCAGGCTGCCCCAGTTTTCACGGCGATCGGAATATTTCGCAAAGCGCGGGTCGCTGACCCACTCAGGATGACCGATCACCTTCATCAGGCTCTGGAAGGTCTTTTCGCTGGCGATCGCGACCATGACGTAACCGTCCGAGGTTTCGATTGGGCCGAACATCGGCCGCTGCGTCGCCTTGACCTCGAATTGCGACCACTGCACTTCGTTCAGTGTCAGACTCAGCATCGATTCCAGCATCGAAACGTCGATGTGCTGGCCCTTTTCGCTGTGGGCGAGCTGATACAGCGCGGCCGAGATCGCGCCGAACGCGTAGACGCCTGTGAGCACGTCGGCATGATAGATGCCGCAATAATCCGGCCGGGTGCGCCCGGGCTGATAGGCCAGATGCGCCATCTCATACCCCGAGGCCGCATGGATCACCGGCGCGTAGGCCGGCAGTTCGGCCGACGGCCCGGTCTGGCCGTAGCCGGAGATCGAGCAGTAAATCAGTTTCGGATTGAGGGCGTGCAGTGAAGCGTAGTCGAGCTTCAATCGCCGCATCACACCGGGCCGGAAATTCTCGACCAGCACGTCCGCGCCCGCGACCAGCCGGCGAACGGCTTCCACGCCAGCCGGCGATTTCAGGTCGAGCACGAGGCTGTTCTTGCCAACATTGAGCTGCCCGAACGCGGTGCTGCAGTTGTTCCGCACCGGCGGGCGGGTCCGCATCGTCTCGCCTTCGACGGTTTCGATCTTGATGACCTCGGCGCCCATGTCGGCGAGCATCCGCGTGCAGTGGGGTCCGGCGATCGTGGTTGAAAAATCTATAACGCGCAGGCCGGCGAAGCTCCCTGTCAAATTCCGCTCATCTGGATTATCTATAGTCATACTCAAAGCTCCCTCGGCCTTGCGGCTTCTCGTTCGCCTTTGGTTTTCCTGGCGCGGCATGACCCTAAATTGCGCGGCCACGGCATGGAAGCGTTTCTCCAGGAACCACCGGCTATCTGGCGCATTGCCGTAGATGAAAGTTGGACCTTATCTTGCATAAGTCATAGTCAGGATTGGTGCGAGGGCGTTCCTTGAAGGTCTTATTCGTAACCACGGAAATGGATGACTTCGTCCGGGTGGGCGGTCTTGCCGCCGTTTCCGCCGCCCTGCCCCGGGCGCTGCGCCCGTGGAGCGACGTTCGGATCATGTTGCCCGGCTACCGGGACATCCTCGAACAGTTCACCCACATTGAAATCGTTGGGCAATGCGCGCCTTTGGCCGAGATGCCGGCCTGCTCGCTCGGCCGGGCGTCGACGCGAGACGGCCTGCCAGTTTATGTACTGTTGTGTCCACAACTTTACGACCGGCCGGGTAACCCCTACGGCGACGAATCCGGGCGCGACTGGCCGGATAACGACATCCGCTTCGGACGATTTGCATCTGCCGCAGCCGAGCTCGCCGCAGGCAGTCTGGACAAGAATTGGGCAGCGGATCTGGTCCACGCCAATGACTGGCAGGCCGCACTCGTACCAGCCTACCTCGCCTGGAAAGGCGTCAAGATCCCTTCGATCCTGACCATTCACAACCTGGCCTATCAGGGGCTGTTCCCGCGGGAGTCGCTGCGGCGGATCGGGGCGCCCGAAGCCTCGTTCCACATCGACGGTCTCGAATTCTACGATCAGATGTCGTTCTTGAAGGGCGGCATCGTTTACGCATCGCATCTGACCACGGTCAGCGCGACCTACGCGAAAGAGATCACGACGCCCGAGCTTGGCTGCGGGCTCGAGGGCTTGCTGCGGCAACGCTCGGACGCTTCGGAATTGACCGGCATCCTGAACGGCATCGACGAAAGCTGGGATCCGCGCGCCTGCGCGCAACTGGCGCAGCAGTTCGGCGCCGGCGATTGGCAAGGCAAGCAAGCCAACGCCGACTACGTCCGCAAGCAGTTTGGTCTTGCGGTATCGCGCGGTCCGATCTTCGGTCTGGTCGCCCGCCTCGTGCATCAAAAGGGCATCGACCTCGTTCTGTCCGCCGCCGACGCGATCGTCGAGGCCGGCGGACAAATCGTCGTCACCGGCAGCGGTGAGCCGTATATCGAACAGGCGCTGGTCGATGCGCATCGCCGCAGGCCGGACGCGATCGGCGTCGTCATCGGTTTCAACGATGGACAGGCGCGGCGAATTTTCGCCGGCAGCGATTTCACGCTGATGCCTTCGCGGTTCGAACCGTGCGGACTGAGCCAGATGTATGCGCAGCGGTTCGGATCGCTGCCGATCGGTCACCAGACCGGCGGGCTGGCGGAGACCATCAAGGACGGCGAGACCGGCTTCCTGTTCTCGCAGCCTTCGGCGGAGTCCTTCCTCGGCGGCGTGCGCCGCGCGTTCGATGCCTTCACTGCGAAAGACCGCCTCGACCTGATGCGTCGCAGCGCCATGGCGCGGTCCTTTAGTTGGGATCTTTCGGCGTCGCTCTACAGCGCGTTGTACCGCAGGACGGTGGGATCGCACGCGGCGTGATGCTGGCCCACACAAAACTGTCATGCCCCGCGAAGGCGGGGCATCCAGTACTCCGCGGCCTCTCCGCTCTATCATCAACGTCTCTGGAATACTGGATCACCCGCTTTCGCGGGCGATGACGACGGGCGGCGCTCAACTCACCGCTGTCCGCTTCGGCTCGACGATCTCGAACATGCGAGGGAATTCGTCCATCAGCATCATCAATTCGCCAAGCCGCATCGGATTGCCGGTGACCTTGATCGCGCCGCTTTCGACCGCTTCTGGAAACGTCGTCAGCTTGGCGATGACTTCGTCGAGCACGCTGCGCGCCAGCGTGAACGTCGCATCGGCGTCCGCCGCCTGTGCGCCCGCCACGTAAGTCAGCGCGCTGTTCTCCAGATTGAGCACGAAGTTTTCGTTGGTGTCCGTAAAATGCCAATTCAACACGATACGCTTGCCTTCGGCTTTGGGGCCGTTGAGGCGCACGCCGAGCACGTCCCATAGCTGCTCGGTGCGCAACGCGGCCAGCGTTTCGCGCGCCATCGCCGCGCGTGCCGGCACCTTCGGCATGCCCAGCCGCAATTCCTGCGCACCGAACAGATAGGCGTTGCGCCAGGTCGAGCTCTCCGAAGCATAGCCGAGCTGCTCGAGCGTATCGGCCAGCATCGCGCGCGCGGCCTGATTGTCGGGATCGGCGAACACCAGATGGCCGACGGCCTGCGCCACAAAGCGAAACTCGCCCTTGGCGAAGTCTTTTCGGGCGCGATCGAGGATCGCCTCCGCACCGCCCATATACTCGACATATTTCCGGCCGGATTCGACCGGCGGCAGCGGATCGAGATTGACCGGATTGGCGTCATACCAGCCAAGATATTTCTGGTAGATCGCCTTCACATTGTGCCGGATATGGCCGTAGTAACCGCGTCCGTGCCAGGCGCCGTCGAGACTCGCCGGCAGACGGATTGTTTCGGCGATTTCGGCCGCGGTGAGGCCGTGGTTCATCAGGCGAATGGTCTGGTCATGCGCGAACTTATAGAGATCGCGCTGCTGTCGGATCATGGTGTCGATCCGATCATGGCCCCACACCGGCCAATGGTGCTGGCCGCACATCGCATCGGCCTTGCCGCCCCACATCTGCAGCGCCTCGCCGAGATATTTCGACCACGCCAATGCATCGCGCACATCGGCACCACGGAACGGCAGCAGATTGTGGAAATTATGCGTGCAGTTCTCCGCCAGATTGAGCAGCTTATAGCGCGGTATGAAGAAATGCATCTCCGCCGGCGCCTCGGAGTTCGGCGCCATCTGGAATTCAAACTCAAGCCCGTCGATGGTGCGCTTGTCGCCGGTTGCAATGATCAAATCGGTCGGACGCAGCAGCGCGACCGATCCCGCCGCCATCGACTTGCCGAGACCGCAATCGACCTGCCCGTGCACGCCCTTGGGCAGCAGCGGCCCGAACTGATATTGCGCCCGGCGCAGCATCGCGGGCCCGGCGATGATGTTTTCGGAGACCGCGTGCTCCATGAAGAAATTCGGCGCTAATATCGGCACCCGGCCGCTCGCCAGGGTTTCGTCGTCCAGCACGCCGCGCGCCCCGCCCCAATGGTCGGTGTGGGTATGGGTGAGGATCACGGCCACGACCGGGCGCTTGCCCCGGTGCTGGAAGTACAATTCCATCGCGGCGCGGGCGCCCTCGATCGAGGTCAGCGTGTCCACCACGATCACGCCGCTGTCGCCCTCGATCAGCGTCATGTTGGCGATGTCGAGCCCCCGCACCTGATAGACGCCGGGGACCACCTCGAACAGGCCGTGATGCATGTTGAGGCGCGACTGCCGCCACAGGCTCGGATCCACGGTCGCGGGGGCTTCCTCGGCCGAAAGAAAACCATAGGGCTCGAGACTCCAGACCACCCTGCCCTGCGGCGAGGTCACCTTCGCGTTTTCGATGGTGCCGAGGAAGCCCCGCGCCGCATCGTCGAAATCGCGCGTGTCCGAAAACGGCAGCGCCTTGAGGGTCACCGCATGCTGCGCAATGACCGGCGCGGAAGCTTGCTTGGGAGTTTCCTTGCGCGTTTCCGCACTTGTTGTTTGGGTCATACTCGTTCACTCCCTCGCGTCGTGACAGAATCCGAAAACAGCTTCAGCGGAACTCCAACCCTTCGAACTCGCCATTGCTGCGCCACGTGTCGATATATTTGAAATAGGCCAGCGGGCCTGCGGGATGGCCGACATTCAGCTTGGCCGCCGGACCGGGTTCGCGCCCCTCATTGTTGTAATAGCCGGGGGTGCAGTCCGGCGCGCCGATCATCCGCCCGGCGCCGGTCAACAGCAGTTCGACCCATTTGTCCTCGGCCTGCCTGGTGACTTCGATCTGCCTGAAGCCGTTTTGCTGTGCGTGCCTGACCATGACGGCGATAGTCTTTGCGGCTTCGGTCAAATTATGCGGCACGTTGGAGATCAGGTTTGCGCCCTGCGTCGGCTGCACGAAGAAGGCATTCGGAAAACCGTGGACGTGGATACCGTGCTTGGATCGCATCCCCTCGGCCCAGTGCTCCGACAGATTGACGCCACCCCGGCCCGTCATGTCGAACCCGGATCGCCGCCTGTATTCGGTGCCGACCTCGAAACCCGACGCGTAGATGATGCAGTCGAGCTGGTATTCCCTGCCCGCGACGACGACGCCCTTCTCGGTGATTTTCTCGACGCCCTTGCCGTCGGTATCGACCAGCTGCGTGCCCGGCGTGTTGAACGCCTGCAGATAGGAATCGTGGAAGCACGGCCGCTTGCAGAGCTGGCGGTACCAGGCCTTGAGCTTTGCCGCGGTCTCGCAGTTATCAACGA
Source organism: Bradyrhizobium sp. AUGA SZCCT0222 (assembly GCF_018130205.1). Lineage (NCBI taxonomy): Bacteria > Pseudomonadati > Pseudomonadota > Alphaproteobacteria > Hyphomicrobiales > Nitrobacteraceae > Bradyrhizobium > Bradyrhizobium sp. AUGA SZCCT0222. Next base: position 111,519 of record NZ_JAFCLX010000012.1, on the reverse strand, counting down.
TGGTGTCGATCCTGGATCGGATCTCCTCCATCTTCTCGAAGTCGGAGTCCTCAAACGCGGCCAACATCTTGGCCGGAACCCGCTCCTCGCGCGGCAGCTGCATGATCTTGGCCCGGATCCGCCGCGACAGGTCGGTCCAGCCGTCCTGGACCAGATCTTCCTCGGCATTGCCGCCGGCCTGGTTGGCCGTGAAGTTTTCCAGCCAGCGCTGCTGCCAGCCGGGCGTGGCAATCCCCGAAAACCATTCCGGATCGATCGGCGCGTTGGCGCGGACATCGACGGAAGACGGCGTGCGCTGGAAAACGTAGAGTCCTTTGGCCGCGCGTGCCAGATGCGGCACGCACTGCACGGAGGTGGCGCCGGTACCGATGATGCCGACGCGCTTGTCGGCAAGCTTGTCCATGCGCGCGCCCAAGGGATCGCCGCCGGTGTAATCGTAATCCCAACGGCTGGTGTGGAACGAATGTCCCTTGAAGGCCTCGATGCCCGAAATGCCCGGGAGTTTCGGCACGTGCAGCGGCCCCGTGCCCATGCCGACGAACTGCGCCGTGAAGACGTCGCCGCGGTTGGTGGTGATGATCCAGCGCGAATGCGCTTCATCCCATTTCAGGTCGGAGACTTGGGTATGGAACAACGCGTTGTCGTAGAGGCCGTATTGCTTTCCGATCCGCCGGCAATGCGCGAGAATTTCCGGCGCGTGCGCGTATTTCTCTGATGGCATGTGCCCGGTTTCTTCGAGCAGGGGCATATAGACCATCGAGGCCGTATCGCATTGCGCGCCGGGATAGCGGTTCCAGTACCAGGTGCCGCCGAAATCGCCGCCCTTCTCGATGATGCGGATATCCTTGATCCCGGCTTCCGTCAGCCGCGCGGCGGTGGCAAGGCCCGCAAATCCGCCGCCGATGAAGGCGAAGGTGACATGGTCGGTCCTGGGATCGCGCGGGGTGACGGGCGTATAGGGATCGTCCAGATAATGCGCGAGCTGTCCCTTGACCTCGATGTACTGGTCGTTGCCGTCGGCGCGGAGCCGCTTGTTGCGCTCCTCCATATACTTCGCCCGCAGCTGCTCCTTGTCGAAAGCGCGGCTGCGCAGGTTTTGCGGTTCGTCCGTGACCGTCATCCGAAATTGCCTCTGATCTGCTGCAGATATACCCCGTAGCCGACACGCAGTAAGCGTCCGCACGGCGAAAAGATCAACCAGGAGATCAGTAAGGCGTCAGTGCTGCGCCCAGAGATAGGCTGCGGTCGCCGCGAAGCCGAGCGCGGTTCTCACGGCATGCAGCCCTCCCCAATGCACGATCAGTCGGCGAGATTCCGGGCCAGCATCGGCGGCGGCGATGGCATTCAGCCTGCGGTTCGTCGGCATGATGCCGAACAACGTGTAGGGCCAGTTGGCCAGCATGAGAATCGCGCCGACGGTCCAACGCCAATCGCCGGTCTGCCACGCCGCGGTCAATCCCAAGACGCCTGAGATCACCGCGCAGCTCGCCTGCATCACAAAGCCGCGCGCATAGCTGGGTTTCCATTGCGTCAGCAGGCTCCTGTCATCAAGCAGCAGACGCGCCGGCTGTTCGGCGAAATTGATGAAGAAGGCCGCGCCGGCGAAGGCCGCGGCGACGACGGTGGCCAGTTGTCCGATGAGCATCATTACGCACTCCGATATTGACAATATGTTGTCATTTCGTATACTCATTGCCAATGAGAAGCAAGCCACATACGCCAGCCGGACAGGCCCTGACCGGGCTGATCCTCGCCATATTCCGGCTCAACGGCCGGCTGTTGCTGGCCGGCGACCGGCTCGTCGCCGGCCTCGAACTCACCAGCGCGCGCTGGCAGGTGCTGGGGGCCATTGCGCTGGCCGAGCGGCCGCAGCCCGTGGCGTGGCTGGCGCGCAACATGGGACTCAACCGTCAGGGTGTTCAGCGCATCGTCAACGAAATGCGGGATGAAGGCCTGCTCGAGCTGCAGCCCAACCCGCATCACCGGAGGGCGCATCTGGTCGTGCTGGCCAAGCGAGGGAAGGAAGCGTTTGAGGCCGCCACGAGGCTTCAGGTGCCGTGGGTGAATGCACTCGCCGAAGGCGTCAGCCTGAAGGATCTTGTGACGACGCAGAGAGTGGTTGCGAAGCTGTGCGAGCGGCTGGAGTCAGGGTTGAACGAGGAGGCTAGCGAGCGCGGATAAACTCTCAGCCGCACTCTCCGTCATGCCCGATGTCCCGGGCATCCACGTCTTTCTGCACCAAAGGAAGCAAGACGTGGATGGCCGAGTCATCTGGCGCGAAGACGCGCTTCGCGCTTGCCCGGCCATGACGAGGAGCGATATCACTCCGGAACGACGCTACGCGTCACTTCTTCACCTTGCTCGCATCCATCTTGATACTCGTGTCGAGCATCTTGGTCGAGAACGCGGTGCCGACCTCGAACGGCTTCTCCATGCCAAGATAGGTCTGCACCAGTTCATAGTCCTTCTTCATCCGCTCGGCGTCGATCCAGCCCAGCGCCTTGGTGGTGGTGAAATCGTCGGTCATCAGGAACTTGATGCGCTCCCACTGGCGTTCCTGGTTCTCCTTGTCGAGCCCCGACGCGGCATCGAGCAGCGCCTTCAGGCAGGGCGCGACGTCGGCGACGCAGGCGGCAAACGCCTTCTGGCTGACCTTGACGAACGCATCTGCAATTTTCGGATTCTTTTCCAGATAGGCGCCGTTGACGATCAGCGAGTTGCCGTACGGGTTGAGCCCGATGTCCTTCCAGTTGACGTAGCCGAGGTCGGCACCGAACTCGATCACCTTGAGATCGTGTTCGTTGTAAAAATCGCTGATGATATCGACGGTATGGCTCTTCAGCGCCGCGATCTTGGCGGTCGGCCCGACATTGACGAAACTGACCGCGTCGGGCGCGATACCGGCGGCCTTGGCGAACGCCGGCCACATCACCCGCGACGCGTCGCCGGGCGGATTGCCGATCTTGTGGCCCGGAAAGTCCTTGGCGCTGTTCACGCCATAGCTCTTCAGCCAGTAGAACGTCTGCCCGGTGTTGGCGTAGATGCTCATCAGCGCCACGACGTCGGCACCCTTGCTGCGCGCCACCAGCATGGTCGCGAGATCGGCGATGCCGAACGGCGAACCGCCGGAGCCGACCTTCAGCGACGACACGCCGGAACCCTTGCCGGTCTCGATGGTGAGATCGATGCCGGCTTTCTCGTACCAGCCCTGCGCCTTGGCATAATAGAACGGCGAATGGTCCGCGGTCGGCGCCCAGTTCAGGATCAGGTTGACGGCCTCGCCGGCATGAGAGGGAGCCGCCTGGACCGCAAGCGCAAGCGCCAGTGACGCAATCTTCAAGCCCTTCATGGCATCTCTCCTGGTTTGCAGACTGGTAATATCCCGGCCTTGTCGTTGCACGCCCACGACGTTACCAATGCAACAAGGACGAGACGAATTGTCAACTGTTTGGTTGGAAATGCCTATAAGACGAGCTGATAGCACCGGGCCCAAGCGGCGCGATCCGGCGGCGACGCGGGAGAAGCTTCTGACGGCGGCACGCCGTGAATTTGCCGATAGTGGCCTCGCCGGTGCCCGGGTCGACGAGATCGCGGCGCGCGCCGGCGTCAACAAGCAGCTGGTCTATCATTACTTCGGCGACAAGGACGCGCTGTATCTGGCGGTGCTGGAGTGGGTCTATGAGGAAATCCGCGCCCAGGAACGCAAGCTCAACCTCGAAGGCCTGCCGCCGCTGCAGGCCATCAAGCGGCTGATCGAGGCCTCCTTCGACCACCTCGCCGCCCATCCCGACTTCATCGTGCTGCTGAACGACGAAAACCGCGGCGGCGCCCGGCATGTGCGCGGCTCCCGCAAGCTGGCGGCAATGCATTCGCCGCTGGTCAGTATGGTCTCGGCCATCCTGAGCGAAGGTGTCCGCGCCGGCGTGTTCCGCAAGGGGATCAATCCGGTGCATCTCTACATTTCGATCGCCGGGCTGAGCTATTTCTACTTTTCGAACACGCCGACCCTGTCGGCAATCTTCGGCAAGGACCTGTCGAGCCCGACGGCCCGGAAGGCCCGCCGCAAGCATGTGGTCGACCTGGTGATGCAGTCGCTGCGGCCGTAACGTTCGGCGTCATTCCGGGGCGCGTCGAAGACGCGAACCCGGAATCTCGAGATTCCGGGTTCGATGCTTCGCATCGCCCCGGAATGACACCCTCCTAATCAACCAACTGGTTGAAACCTAGGCCGCCCCGCGATAGACTGCCACCGCGCGCCCGGGAACCGGACGCGCCCCAACGAGGAGTACGCAGTGTCTGGCGATGCAGGGCGATCGGCGAGGACGGTGGCGATCATCCTGATCGCGCATCTGGCCGTGATCGTGCTCTGGCAGGTGCTGGTCGACGCCTTCCAGGTGCCGAAATTCATCCTGCCCTCCCCACTTGCCGCGCTCTCGACCCTGACGTCGGCCAAATATGCCTGGCTCTCCAACCTCTGGGTGACGGGCGCCGAAATCCTCGGCGGCTTCTGCCTCGGCGCGCTGGTCGGCGTCATGCTGGCGGTCATGTTCACCTGGTCGCCGCTGATCAGCCTGTTGCTGCTGCCGCTGTTCGTCACGCTGAACATGATTCCGAAAGTGGCGCTTGGACCGCTGTTCATCGTCTGGTTCTCCTACGGCATCTTTCCGAACATCCTGATCGCGTTTTCGATCTGCTTCTTCCCGATCCTGCTGACGACCGCGCGCGGGCTGAGCGAGGTCGAGCCCGACCTGCTGGATCTCGTGAAATCGCTGCGCGGCTCGCGCTGGACGCTGTTCCGGAAGATCCAGCTGCCGGGCGCCCTGCCTTACGTATTTTCAGGCATGAAGGTCGGCGCCATCCTGGCGGTCGCGGGCGCCATCGTCGGCGAGTTCATCGCCTCGGAGCGCGGGCTCGGCTATCTCATGATCCAGGTGCAGGCCTCACTCGATACGCCGGCGATGGTGATGGCCGTCATTCTTCTGACCCTGCTCGGCGTGGCGCTGTACGGCCTGGTGCTCGGCCTCGAGCGGCTGTTCGTGGTCCGTGACGTCAGGCTGCAATAAGACAAGGGAACAGGCATGCTGCTGACACGCAACCACCTGCCGGAGACGATTCCGGATATCGCCGCCCTCGACGAACTGCTGTGCCGTCCGAGCCAGGCGCTGATCGACGACCTGCGCAAGGTCGATGGCGACATCATGGTTTTGGGCGTTGCGGGCAAGATGGGGCCAACGCTGGCGGGGCTTGCCAAGGCCGCCGCACCTGACCGGCGGGTTATCGGCGTCGCACGCTTTAGCGATGGCAGCGTCAAGGACTGGCTGCAGGCCCGTGGCGTCGAAACGATTAATTGCGACCTGCTCGATGAGGCCGCCATCAAGGCGCTGCCAAAAATTCAAAACATCATCTTCATGGCAGGGCGCAAGTTCGGCGCCGAGGGCGATCTTTCGCTGACCTGGGCGATGAATGCGCATGTCCCGGCACTGGTGGCGCAGGCCTTTGCCGGCTCGCGGATCGTGGCGTTCTCGACCGGCTGCGTCTATCCCTTCGTGCCTGTGAGCGGCAAAGGCGCCGACGAGGACCTTGCGCCAAATCCGCCCGGCGAATACGCGCAATCCTGCGTCGGGCGCGAGCGCATGTTCGAATATTTCTCGCGCAAGCATTCGACGCCGGGCCGGCTGTTCCGGCTCAACTACGCGATCGACATGCGCTACGGCGTGCTGCACGACATCGCGAGCAAGGTGCTGCAGGGCAAGCCGATCGACGTCAGCCTCGGCCATGTCAATTTCATCTGGCAGGGCGATGCCTCCTCGCAGGCGCTGCGTTGCCTGGCACATTGCGACACGCCGACCTCGCCGATCAATGTCAGCGGCCACGAAATTCTCGCGGTGCGCGACCTCGCCGCCAAATTCGGCCAACGGTTTGGAATTGCGCCAGTCATCACCGGCAAGGAAGAGCCGACGGCGTGGCTGACCAATACGTCGCAGGCCGTCAAACTGTTCGGCCTGCCGGTCGTCGACACCGATCAGCTGATCCGCTGGACCGCCGACTGGGTGTCGCGGTCGATGCCGAGCCTCGGCAAGCCCACCAAGTATGAGGTGCGCGATGGCCGGTACTGAGCACGTCGAGCTCATCGAACTCGGCGTCGGCGATGCGCCGGCTGGATTGCTGTTGTCGACGGAGGCGCATTGGAACCAGAACGAGGCCGACTGGCGGTTTTTCCTGAGCAAGGGAATCGTGTTCGGCGTGCGTGACGGCAAGCAACTGGTCGCGACCGCGGCGCTGTTGCCGTACTCCGCCGGCAATGCATGGATCAGCATGGTGTTGGTGACCGCGAGCTGGCGCCGCCGCGGTGTCGCGACCCGGCTGGTCGACGCCTGCCTCAACGCTGCGACAAAGCGCGGCCTCACCACCTGGCTCGACGCGACGCCTGATGGAGCCAACGTCTATGGCCCGCTCGGCTTCACACCGACGCTGCAATTGCGGCGGCTGCGGCTGGAAGCCCCGAAAGGCGTGAGCGCCGCACAATCGCTATCGAATTGCAGCGTCGCCGATTTCATCGCGCGCGATGTCAGCGCCATGGGATTTGACCGCGGCGCTCTGCTGACCGAGTTCGGCGGCCGCGCCGGCTCCCGCATGGTATCATCAGGCAACGCCGTTGCGCTGGTCCGTGACGGCCGTACCGCGCGCCATGTCGGACCTGTCTTTGCCGAGACCCACGACAGCGCGCTGACCCTGGTCGACGCCATCGTACGGTCAGAGCAAGGCCCGTGGCTGCTTGACGCCGTGCATTCGCAGGACGATTTCCTGCGCGGCCTCACCGAAACCGGCTGGACCATCGAGCGGCCGTTCCAGCGCATGCGGTTCGGCCGCGCCACCATGCTGGCCGCGGAATTGCCGTTCGCGGTCGCCGGCCCGGAATTTGGATAGGGATTTTCATGCACCACAGCGAAATCAAATCCGGGGTACGAAAACTGGTCGCCGACGGCACGGTGATCCCCGCGCATCCGCTGGCGCTCGATGCCAACCGCACGCTCGACACCAGGCACCAGCGCGCGCTGTCGCGCTACTATATCGATGCCGGCGCCGGCGGCCTTGCGGTCGGCGTGCATACCACGCAGTTCGCGATCCGCGATGTCGGACTCTACAAGCCCGTGCTGGAGCTGGCGGCGCAAACCGCGGCCGACTGGACCAGGCGGCCGCTCGCGATGGTCGCGGGCCTCGCCGGTCCGACGCAGCAGGCAATTGCGGAAGCTCAGATTGCGCGCGGCATCGGCTACCACGCCGGCCTGCTCAGCCTTGCCGCGATGAAATCTGCTTCCGAAGACGAGATCATCGCACATTGCGAGGCGGTGGCGCGCGAGATTCCGCTGGTCGGATTCTACCTTCAGCCCGCGGTCGGCGGCGTCATTCTCAGCGCAAACTTCTGGCGGCGCTTTGCAGCGATCGACAATGTCATCGCGATCAAGATCGCGCCGTTCAACCGCTACCGCACCCTCGACGTGCTCCGCGGCGTCGCCGCCGCGGGTGCGCTCGACCGCGTCGCGCTCTATACCGGCAATGACGACCATATCCTGCTCGATCTGATGCTGCCGTTCGACTTGCGCGACAAGGGCGTTACCACCCGCACGTACTTCAAGGGCGGGCTGCTCGGCCACTGGTCGGTGTGGACGGCAGCCGCGATCAAGCAGTTCGAGATGTGCAAGGCCGCGCGCTACAAGGACACCGTGCCGGCGGATCTATTGGCGCTCGATGCCCGGGTGACCGATTGCAACAGCGCGTTCTTTGACGTCGCCAATAATTTCCACGGCTGCATCGCCGGCTGCCACGAAATCCTGCGGCGGCAGGGACTGATGCAGGGGCTGTGGTGCCTCGATCAGGCCGAGGGGCTGAGCCCCGGCCAGATGCAGGAGATCGACCGCGTCTGCCGCGAGCACGCCGATCTCTCCGACGACGCCTTCGTCGCCGACTACTTGCAGAAATGGCTGGCATGACGGCGGAAGAGCCCTTCATCAGCCTGCGCAACGTTCGCAAGGTCTACCGCTCGAAAGGTACGGAGTTTCTGGCCGTCTCCGACGTCACCATGGACGTCAGCGAGGGCGAGCTGGTCTCGCTGGTCGGACCATCCGGCTGCGGCAAGACCACGGTGCTGAAGATTCTGGCCGGGCTGCACGAGGCCGACGGCGGCACCATCAAGATCGGCAATACCAGAACCCCGTTCGATCCCGCGCGCGACATCGGCATGGTGTTCCAGCAGGCCTTGCTGCTGAAATGGCGGACCATTCTCGACAACGTGCTGCTGCCGGCCGAAATCGTCGGCCTGCCGATGAAGGCCGCGCGCGCCAGAGCCCGCGATCTGCTCAATCTCGTGGGCCTTGCCGGTTACGAGGACAAATATCCGCAGCAACTGTCCGGCGGCATGCAGCAGCGCACCGCAATCGCACGCGCCTTTATCCATGATCCCAAACTGATCCTGATGGATGAGCCGTTCGGTGCGCTGGACGCGTTGACGCGCGAACAGATGAATCTGGAAATGCTGCGGATCTGGCGCGAGAGCGGCAAGACCATCATCTTCGTCACCCACAGCATCCAGGAAGCCGTGTTCCTCGCCTCGCATTGCGCGGTGCTCACATCAGGCCCGGCGCGGATGGCGGAGTACTTCCCGATCGAACTGCCGTTTCCGCGCGATCTGCCGATCAAGACCACGGATGAGTTTGGCGCCTATGTGCGCCGGATTTACGGGAGTTTGGGGATGGGGCCGAGCGGGTAGATTTAGCCGTCATTGCGAGCGCAGCGAAGCAATCCACCTCTCAACATGCCGCACTATGGATTGCTTCGCTTCGCTCGCAATGACGGGCCGCTATTCATACGACACCGGCCCGGTGTCACGATAGGCCCAGCAGCTTTCGCGCGGCAGCGACACCGGGGTCTCGGTGCCGACCTGATGCCGGGCGGCGGTGCCGAGTTCGACCACCTCCAGCCGGCGACCGAACAATTCGATGCCATAGGCGGTTTGCGTGCCTTGGTAGCGGCGATCGAGCACGCGGGCGGGGAAAGTATTGGCGCCGTTGCGCTGGCCGATCGTGATGTTCTCCGGCCGCAGCGCGATGCGCACCTTCTCGTCCGGACCCAGCGAATGCAGCAACGCCACCTCGCCGCGGCGTCCGTCGCCGAAATCGACCGTGCCAAATTCGCCGTTGCGCGATACCAGCGTGCCCGGGAGTTCGTTGGTGGCGCCGGTGAAATTGGCGACGAACAGATCCGCCGGCCGGTTATAGATCGCGTCCGGCGTATCCATCTGCAGCAATTTGCCGTCGCGCATCACGCCGATGCGATCGCCGAGCACCACGGCTTCAGCCTGGTCATGGGTGACATAGAGCGCCGTCATGCCGGTTTGCTTGAGGATGACGCGCAGATCGTCGCGCAAACGCAGCCGCAGCTTGGCGTCGAGATTCGACAGCGGCTCGTCGAGCAGCAGCAATTGCGGCCGGTAGACGATGCTGCGTGCCAAAGCGACGCGCTGCATCTGGCCGCCGGACAGCGCCACCACCGGGCGCTCGGCATACTCCGACAGGCCGACCAGTTCGAGGGCTTCATCGACCTTGCGGCGGGCATCGCTGCGCGAAATCTTGCGATGCTTGAGCGGATAGACCACGTTCTGCCGCACCGTCATATGCGGCCACACCGCATAGGACTGAAACACCATGCCGAGCTCGCGAAGGCGCGGCGGAACAAGAATGCCGTTGGCGGGCGCCGACACGATCCGGCCGGCGATACTGATTTCGCCATCGGTTGGATGTTCCAGCCCCGCGACGCATCGCAGCGTCGTGGTCTTGCCGCAGCCGGACGGACCGAGCAGCACCACGATCTCGCCGGCCGGCACGGCGAAGCTGACGCCGTCGATCGCCGGGCGGCCGACCGCAAACTGCTTGCGCAGGTCGGTTACCTCGAGAGTCGCCGTCATGAAGAAGCCTGCGTCATGCGTGGATGCTCACTGCCGGTGACCGTAGGTCTTGTCCCACTCCGCGACCCATGGCTCGTGCAGCTTGACGTATTCGTCGAACTTCGGGAACCAGACCTTGACCACCTTGGGATCGAAACCCTCGGGGTAGACCGGCGCCACCTTGAGCGAGGTCAAATTGCCGAGCTCCTTGATCATGAAGGTTTGCCCCTCCTTCGACAGGCACCAGTTCAGGAACAGCTTTGCCGCATTGGGATTGGCGGCGGTCTTTGGAATTCCCGTGGCGTAGGGATTGACCGGAGCGCCTTCGGGCGGGAAGAAAATCTTGATCGGCGCGCCGTCCTTCTGTTTCGGATAGATCGCATTGTAGAGCAGCGGACCCATCGCGACTTCGCCGCGCACCAGCGAGTCCGACATCGGCGCGCCCGACGGATAAAGGATCGGACGGGTCGCCGCCTGCTTGGCCCAATAGTCCTCACCCAGCACCTGGCGCTCGAACATGACGCGGGTCCAGGTGGTGCCGCCGGACCGGGCGAACACCTGCCCGGTCTGCTTGTCGTATTCCTTCTTGGTCAGATCCATCCACGACTTCGGCGGATTCTTGACCAGTTCAGTGTTGTAGGCGATGGACCAAACCAGGGTCACGCGCGGCCATAGTTTGGGAGAAATCAGCGAATCCGGGTTGTAATCCGCAGCATTCGGCGGCGCGTAGTCCTGGAACAGGTCGGCCAGCGGCTGCATCAGCGCGCGATCGGAATGATCGACCACGTCGGCGATCAGCTTGCCGGCAGCGGCCTCAGTCTTGACGCGGGTAATGAGCTGGCCGCCCGGCGCGCGCACCATCTCGACCTTGATCTCGGGGAAGCGTTTCTGAAACTCCTTGATCACCTGCTGCTCGACCTCGGCGAAATTCGCCGTGTAGAACACCAGTTTCCCCTCCTTCTTCGCCGCCGCGATCAGTTCGGGCGAACCGAACTCCTGCGCCTGCGATGGTGCGCCCCACAGGATGCCGAGACCGGCGACGCCAGCCAGCGCCATTTTGGTGAAGATCCGTCTATGCATAGCAATCCTCCCTAAAGTTTTTTATCCGGTGCGGGCGACGCCGCTCTGCGTCGCCTCGCGCGACAGCCAGTTGGCGCCGCCGATGAGAACACCGAGCAGAACCGTCTGCACCAGGCTGAATGCGGCGGTCTTGCCGAGATTTCCGCCTTCGTAATAGTCGAGCAGCAGCACCGACATCACCATGGTGTTGCTGGTGTAGAGAAACAGCGACGAGCCGAGTTCTCGGATCGCCAGCACGAACAACAGCGTCATCGATGCGATCACGCCCGGCCGCGCCAGCGGCAGCACGATGGTCCGGATGGTGGCGAACATGCCCTTGCCGCAGACCCAGGCGGCCTCCTCCAGCTCGCGATGGATCTGCATGAACGAGGTCGACAGCGCCTTGACCGTGTCGGGCATGAACCGCGCAATGAACGCCAGCGCCAGGATCCAGATCGTGCCGTAGAGGCCGCCGGGGATGCCGATCCAGGCCCACAGATAGGCGACGCCGACCACGAGGCCGGGAATCGCGACCGGCACGGTCGAGATCAGGTCGATCCAGCGCCGCCCCGTCACTTGCGTGCGGTGTATGGTGTAGCCGATCGCAAACGCCAGCGCGCCGCCGACTACCGCCGTGACCACGCCGACCTCGACCGCATTGTAGATCGACCGCAGCGTCAGCGGATTGTCGAAGATGCTGTTGAAATGCACCATCGAGTACTGGCGCATGTCGAACAGGCTGGCGACGTCGCGGATGAACATGAACTTGCGGAACGCCGCCACGATCAGCGCGAGCAGCGGCAGCACCACCACGATCAGGAGGTAGACGATACCGATGGCGAACGTGAACCAGCGCCAGCGCCCGAGATCGAGGCTGCGTGGCCGGAACGCCTTGCCAGCCACCGTCGTGTAGCTGCGGCCGCTGAGCACCCTGTTCTGCAGGAACACCAGCGCGCCGGTGACCACCATCAGGATGATCGCAACCGCGGCGGCCGTGTTGTAGAGCGGCGGTGACCAATTGGTGAGCTTGAAAATATACGTGGTCAGCAACGCCAGATTGGTCGACGACCCCAGCACCGCCGGAATGCCGTAGATGCCGAGCATCACGATGAACGACAGCAGCATGCCCGAGATGATCGCCGGCATGATCAGCGGGAACGTCACCGAGAACAATGTCGCGAACGCGCTGGCACCGGAGATTTCGGCCGCCTCTTCCAGGCTCGGGTCCATGTTACGCAGCGCCGAGGAAGTGAACATGTAGACGTAGGGCGCGTAATAGATGCCGAACACGAACACGAGGCCCCACAGCGAATAGAAATCGACGCGCCAGTCGAGCCCGATCCATTTGAACATGGTGTTGATCAGGCCGGTCTTGGGAGAGCCGAGGATCGCCCATGCCACGCCCGCGACCAGCGGCGGCGCAAACAATGGCAGGATGCTGGCGGCGGCGATAAAGCCCTTGAACGGCGTGTTGGTGCGTACCACGATCCAGGAGAACAGCAACCCGATCACGACCGCAATCGCGGTGCCGCCGCCGCAGGCGATCAACGTGTTGACCAGCGCCTCGCCGACATTGGGATTCGCCAGCACCACGAGAAAATTCGCGATCGAAAGATGGCGGAGGCTGATGCCCTCGACCACCGGGTTGGTGTCGGTGAGCGCCCCCAGCAGCAGCATCAGGATCGGATAGATGACGAGAAAGCCGAGAATAACCAGCAGGAGCACAACCCACAGGTTAGCCCACACGCGCCGACGCATCCCCTCACTGGCGCTACGCATGACCTCGCTGCGCCGGTTCGCCTGTCCGTCCAAAGCGCTTCCCCTTGGCCTGCGACCGTCCGTTTTCGGATCTTGCGCCCGCAATGCGCGGCGAGCCTAGTCGATCAGGCGGCGGGCGGGAAGTAGCACAAAGTCGGCGGCTCAAAATGCCGCGGAAGCCCGCCTTCGCATACGCATCATGCAACGGCGTGCCTGTGGAACATCTCGCGTCCGTAGTACACGCCCCTTAAGGGCGTTACCCGCGCCGACCGTGGAGAGCCCGATCTCGATGTCAGAAGTTGCGACCGCCAAGCCGCCTACCACGCCCGGTATCGACGGCTTGCCGCCGGAACTCCGGCGCTGGGCGGTCGCGGCGATCTTTACCGCACTGGCGCTGGCCTCGCTCGACACGGCGATTGCCAACATCGCGCTGCCCGCTATCGCCGCCGACCTCCATGTCAGCCCGGCCGATGTGGTCTGGGTCGTCAATGTCTATCAGATCGCACTGGTGGCGACGCTGCTGCCGCTCGGCGCGCTCGGCGAAATCGTTGGCCATCAGCGCATCTATATCGGCGGCCTGTTGCTGTTCACAATTGCCTCGATCGGCTGCGCGTTAGCGTGGTCGCTGCCCAGTCTGGTGGCAGCGCGGGCGCTGCAGGGGCTCGGCGCCAGCGGCATCATGGCGGTGAATGCGGCGCTGGTCCGCTACGTCTACCCGACCCATATGCTGGGCCGCGGTTTTGGTCACAACGCGCTGGTGGTCGGCACCGCGTTCACGCTTGGACCGACGATCGCGTCCGGCATTCTGGCGCTGGGTCCCTGGCCGTGGCTGTTCGCGATCAACATTCCGTTCGGCCTGATCGCGGTGTGGATCGGCTTGAAGACGCTGCCGCCGACGCCACGCGCGACGCACGCATTCGATTTTGCGAGCGCCGCGCTGACCACAGGCTGCCTCGGCCTGTTCATCATCGGGATCGGAAGTGCGGCACACAGCGCACCACCGGCGCTGGTAACGGCCGAACTGGCCGGCGCCATCATCCTCGGCTGGATCATGATGCGGCGGCAGGCGGATCACCCGGCGCCGATGCTGCCGATCGATCTGTTCCGGCGCCCGATGTTTGCGCTATCGGCGGCGACGTCGGTGTGCACCTTTGCGGTTCAGGGCATCGCTTTCGTCTCGCTGCCGTTCTATTTCGAAGACGTGCTGATGCGCACCCAGGTCGAGACCGGTTTCTTCATGACGCCGTGGCCACTGGTGGTCGCGATCATGGCGCCGATCGGCGGCCGGCTGTCCGACCGCTATCCGGTCGGCATTCTCGGCGGTATCGGCCTCGCATTGCTATGCGCGGGAATGGTGTTGCTGGCGACGCTGCCGGCGGACCCCGGCGTCGCCAACATCGTCTGGCGCATGGTGGTGTGCGGGATCGGCTTCGGCTTTTTTCAAACTCCCAATTTGCGCGCGCTGATGTCGAGCGCGCCGTCGCATCGCAGCGGCAGCGCCAGCAGCATCGTCGCGACCGCACGGCTGACCGGGCAAACGCTCGGCGCGGCGTTCGCCGCACTGTGCTTTGCGCTCGGCGGCCACGATGGCGCGACGCTTGCTTTGGCACTCGGCGCCGGATTTGCCGCGCTCGGATGCGTGATGAGTTTCCTGCGTCTGGTGGTAAGCGCGCCGCAAGATTGATTGGAGGGAATGTGCCTACCAGGCAGGCAAACCCTGGCCGACCATCGCGAACATGACGGCCATGTGGCGCCCCCTGCGCCCACGAAACCCCGGCCCTTCAATTTTCTTCCGCGCTGCAAACGCATTTTCTTGATTTGAACTATTCCAGATTGCGGTCCAGTGTCCCCGCCGGGTTCAATTGATGAATTGAGCTAACAGGGGAAACGCGATGGCAAACCTCACTATCAACGGCAAATCAATCAATGTGGACGTCGAGGACGACACCCCGCTGCTATGGGCGATCCGGGAGAATGTCGGACTGACCGGCACCAAATACGGCTGCGGCATTGCACAATGCGGGGCCTGCACGATCCATATTGACGGCGTCGCAATGCGCTCCTGCGGCATCTCGGTCAGCGAAGCCGTCGGCAAGCAGATCACCACGATCGAAGGTCTGGCCGCCAGCGATGGCGCACTGCACAAGGTGCAGCAGGCCTGGATCAAGAACGATGTGCCGCAGTGCGGCTATTGCCAGACCGGCATGATCATGGCGGTGGCGGCGCTGCTCAAGGACAAGCCGAAGCCGACCGACAAGGACATCGACGAGACCATCACCAATATCTGCCGCTGCGGCACCTTCCAACAGGTGCGCGAGGCAATCCACGCCGCCGCGAACGCTTGAGGGGGATGTCATGAACAAGCACATCACGCCCACGCTCAACCGCCGCGCCTTCGTCATTGGCACCGCCGCCGTCGCCGGCGCCGGGCTTTCGGTCGGCATGGATATCCCCTTCGGTGGACCGACCGTGGTCCGCGCCGCCGACGGATCGCCTGAAGTCAACGTCTGGGTGGTGATCCGCCCCGACGACACCGTCGTGATCCGCATCGCCCGCTCGGAGATGGGACAGGGAACGCTCACCGGCCTGGCCCAGCTCGTCGCCGAAGAGCTCGAATGCGACTGGTCGAAGGTCACCACCGAGTATCCGACACCGGGTCAAAGTGTCGCACGCAAGCGGGCCTGGGGCGATTTTTCGACCGGCGGCAGCCGCGGCATCCGCACCTCGCAGGATTATGTCCGCAAGGGCGGCGCCACCGCGCGCATGATGCTGGTCCAGGCCGCGGCCAATGAGTGGAAGGTGCCGGTTTCGGAATGCACCGCCGCCAACAGCACCATCACGCACACACCGACCGGCAAGAAGACGACCTATGGCAAGGTCGTGGAAGCCGCGGCCAAGCTGTCGCCTCCCGCAGATGCCGACGTCAAGCTGAAGGATCCGAAGGACTGGAAAATCGCCGGCAAGGGCGTGCTGCGGCTCGATACCGCCGACAAGACCACCGGCAAGATGATGTATGGCATCGACGTCAAGCTGCCGGGAATGCTGAACGCCGCGCTGAAGGATTGCCCGGTCTTCGGCGGCAAGCTGAAGAGCTATGACGAAGCCAAAGTCATGGGCATGAAGGGCGTCAAGAAGGTGGTGCGGGTCAACGACTCCACCGTCGCCGTCGTCGCCGACACCTGGTGGCACGCCAAGACCGCGCTCGACGCGCTGCCGATCGTCTGGGATGAAGGCGAAAATGCCAAGGTGTCGAGCGAGTCGATCGCCAAGTGGCTGGCCGAGGGCCTCGACAATTCGCAGCCCGCTTTCATCGGTAACCAGAACGGCGATGCCAAAGCCGCCATCGCCGGCGCCGCCAAAAAGATCGAGGCGGTGTACAACTATCCCTACCAGAACCACGCCGCGATGGAGCCGCTGAACGCCACCGCGCTTTACACTCCCGACAAGTGCGAGGTCTGGACCGGAACGCAGAACGGTGAAGCGGCATTCGCCGCGGTGATGGAAACCTCCGGCCTGCCTGCCGACAAATGCGAGGTTCACAAGCTGATCCTCGGCGGTGGCTTCGGCCGTCGCGGCATGACGGACTATGTCCGGCAGGCCGTCTCTATCGCCAAGCAGATGCCGGGCACGCCGATCAAGCTTTTGTGGTCACGCGAAGACGACATGCAGCACGGCACCTATCATCCGGTCACCCAATGCAAACTGACCGGCGCCTTCGACAAGGACAACAATCTGACGGCGCTGCATGTCCGGATTTCCGGCCAATCCATCCTGTTCACCGTGCGTCCGGCGGCTCTGGTCAACGGCATGGACACGGCCGCATTCCAGGGCCTCGCGCCCACCGGCGATTGGGCGATCGGGTATAGTTTTCCGAACCTGCTGGTCGAGCACTCGATGCGCAACCCCCACGTCCCGCCGGGCTTCTGGCGCGGCGTCAACGTCAATCAGAACGCGATCTATCTCGAGTGTTTCATCGACGAGCTGGCGCTTTCGGTCGGGGAAGATCCGGTCGCGTTCCGGCGCAAGTTGATGGCGAAGCATCCCAAACACCTCGCGGTGCTCAATGCGGTGGCCGAAAAAGTCGGCTGGGACAAGCCGCCGCCAAAGGGCGTCTACCGCGGCATCTGCCAGCACATGGGTTACGGCAGCTACGTCGCCGGTGCCGCCGAAATCTCGGTGACCGACGGCAACAAGATCAAGGTGCACCGTATCGTCGCTTCCACCGATCCTGGCCACGTCGTCAATCCGGCGCAGATCGAGCGCCAGATTGCAGGCTCGTTCGTCTATGGCCTGTCGGCTTTGTTCTACGGCAATTGCACCGTCAAGGACGGCCGCATCGAGCAATCCAACTTCGACACCTACAATTCGATGCGGATCGCGGAGATGCCGAAGGTGGAATCGGTCATCGTGCCGAGCGGCGGCTTCTGGGGCGGCGTCGGCGAGCCGACGATCTGCGTCGCGGCGCCCGCCGTGCTCAACGCATATTTCGCGGCAACGGGAAAACGCATCCGCTCGGTGCCGCTGAAGGATCAGGACATCAGCTTCGCCTGACACACGCGGGCGGCGGCCTTCACCGGCCGCCGCTCCACTAACCTTTCGGATATCAGCTGATGAAAGCGTTTTGCGTTGCCATCGGAATTACAACCCTCGTGGCGTGGAGTTCGCCGCTGCTGGCGGCTTCAGTCCCTCCGCCTGGTGCTGCGGCCTGTTCCGGCTGCCACGCCGCTGGCGCCGTGCCGGCCTCGCCGGTTTCGCGGCTGTACGGCCGTGACGCCAGCGATATCATGACCGCGATGACGGGATTCCGCGACGGTTCGCTTCCCGGCACGGTGATGAACCGCATCGCCAAAGGCTTCTCCGACGACGAGCTGCGCGCGATTGCGGCGTGGCTCGCGGCACAGAAGTAAGGGGCCACCATGGGTATCAACCATCGCATCAGCCGCCGGGAATTCGTTGGCGCCGGTGCTGCCGCCGTGACGGCACTGGCGTTTCCGCGGCCCGCATTCGCGCAAGCCGCAGCGCGCGTCGTCGTGATTGGCGGCGGCTTCGGCGGCGCGAGTTGCGCCCGCGCCCTGAAACAGATCGAACCGAAACTGCAGGTCACGCTGGTCGAGCCGAACCGGACCTTCACCGCCTGCCCGTTCAGCAACAACGTGATCGCCGGACTGCGTTCGCTCGAGGAACAGCAGTTCGGCTATGACAAGATCGCCGCCGGCGGCGTCACAGTGGTGGCGCAGGCGGCAACCGCGATCGATGCCAAGGCGCGGACCGTTGGGCTCGCCGACGGCACGTCGCTCGCCTACGACCGGCTGGTGCTGTCTCCCGGCGTCGATCTGCGTTTCGAAGCGCTGCCGGGCTACGACGAAGCTGCCGCCGCAAAGATGCCGCACGCCTGGAAAGCGGGCGAGCAGACACTGCTGCTGCGCAAGCAACTCGAAGCCATGGACGATGGCGGCCTCGTCGTGATCGCCGCACCGGCCAATCCGTTCCGCTGCCCGCCGGGACCTTACGAACGCGCCTGTCTGATTGCACATTATCTGAAGACCAAGAAGCCGCGCTCGAAGCTGATCATCCTCGACGCCAAGGACACCTTCTCCAAGCAGCGCCTGTTCCAGAACGCCTGGAAGGAGCTTTATCCGGGAATGATCGAATGGGTGTCGCTGTCACAGGGCGGCAAGGTGAACTCCGTCGATCCGGCGACCAACACGCTGATTACCGATTTCGGTAACCACACCGCGCAGGTGGCGAACGTCATTCCGCCGCAGCGCGCCGGACGCATCGCCACCATCGCTGGCGCGACCGACAATACCGGCTGGTGCGCGATCGATCCCGTCACTTTCGAATCCAAATCGGCGCCGAACATCCACGTCATCGGCGATGCCTGTATTGCCGGCTCGATGCCGAAATCCGCGTTCTCCGCGAATTCCCAGGCCAAGGCTTGCGCGAGCGCGGTCGCCACGCTGATCGCGGGCCGGGCGCCCGAGGCGCCGAAGCTGATCAATACCTGCTACAGCCTGGCAGCCCCCGGCTACGGCTTCTCGGTCGCCGGCGTCTACCAGCCGAAGAACGGGCTGTTCGCCGACGTCGAAGGCGCCGGCGGCGTCAGTCCGGCGGATGTGCCGCGCGACTTCCGCGCGCGCGAGGCCGACTATGCGAATTCCTGGTTCGCGACCATCACGGCGGAAGTCTTTGGCTAAGCTGCGCATGTCGGGTCAGATCCTTGCGGGCGCACTGCTCGCTTTGCCCGGCCTAGCTGCCGCGCAAGAGCTGCGCCGCTACGCCGTGACAGGCGACGCCATTGCGATGTCGCTGACCGGTGCGCCCGGCGATCCCGCGCGCGGGCGGACGACCCTCCTCAACCGCCAAAGCACCTGCATCCTCTGCCACAACGGACCGTTTCCGGAAGAGAAATTTCAGGGCGATCTGGCCCCCAACCTCGCCGGCTCCGGCAGCCGCTGGTCGGAAGGGCAGTTTCGGCTGCGGCTGGTGGACGCGAGCCGCCTCAATGAAGCGACGATCATGCCGTCCTATTATCGCGTGGACGGCCTGCATCGTGTTGGTCCGGTGTGGCGCGGCAAGCCGATCCTGTCGGCGGAACAGATCGAAGATATCGTGGCTTATCTGGTGACGCTGCGCGAATAGGAAGTGACGATGCAACACAAGGATTCCACACGCCGCCAGTTCCTCGGCCTCGCCGGCGGCGCGGCCGTGCTCGGCGCCGTCCCGATCGCGACGGTGCGGCCGAGCGAAGCGACGCCCGCCGAACTCGCATCCGCGATCCGCAGCGTCACCAATGGCGCGCAAGTGCGCACCGGCAAGGTCAAGCTCGACGTGCCGCCGCTGGTCGAGAACGGCAACACCGTGCCGCTGACCGTCAACGTCGCGAGCCCGATGGCGCCGGAGGATCACGTCCGCAGCATCCACATCTTCAACGAGAAGAACCCGCAGCCCAATATCGGCAACTTCCATCTCGGTCCGCTTTCCGGCCGCGCGCAGGTGTCCACACGGATTCGCCTCGCCGACAGCCAGAAGATCGTCGCCATCGCGCGGTTGTCCGACGGCTCGTTCTGGTCGGCCAGCGTCGACGTCGTGGTGACGCTGGCGGCCTGCACTGATGAGGTGATCTGATGGCCTCCGCACTGATCAACGTTCCCGCCAAAGCCAAACGCGGCGATATCATCGAGATCAAGACGCTGATGTCGCACATCATGGAAACCGGCTATCGGCATACCGCCACCGGCGAGGTGGTGCCGCGCGACATCATCACGAGTTTTGCATGCCGCTATAACGGCACCGAGATTTTTCGCGCCGATCTGTTTGCTGCGATCGCCGCCAACCCGTTCATCACCTTCTTCACCACCGCGACAGCGAGCGGCAAGTTCGAGTTCGAATGGATCGGCGATAACGGCTTTTCCGAAACCGCGTCGGCCTCGATATCAGTCGAATGAGATTGGCCGGCCTCATCGCTCTGTCTGCTCTGCTCGCGGTGGATGCCGCCGGCGCTGAAGTTCCGCAAGCAGAACGCCGCTCCGGTTATAGCTTCATGGCGCCGGACACCAGGGCGATGCAGGACGACGACACGACAAATCCCGGCATGCTGTGGGTGCTCGACGGAGAGAAATTGTGGGCGGGCAAGACGGGCGCTGCAAACAAGGCCTGCGCCGATTGCCATCAGGACGCGCGCGCGAGCATGAGGGGCGTCGCGGCGCATTATCCCGCCCTCGACAAGGCGCTCGGCCGTCCCGTCGACCTCGAACAGCGCATCAATCTGTGCCGCGCCACTCATCAGCAGGCGACGCCGCTTCCTTACGAGGGCCGAGAATTGCTGGCGCTGACCGCCTTTGTCGCGCAGCAATCGCGCGGGGCTGCGATCCAGACCCGCAGCGATCCGCAGCTAGCGCCGTTCGTCGCCAAGGGCCGTGAGTTGTTCATGCAGCGGCAGGGCCAGCTCAATCTCGGCTGTACCAATTGCCACGATGAGAATTGGGATAAACGCCTGGCCGGATCGTCGATCACGCAAGGACACCCGACGGGTTACCCGCTTTATCGGTTGGAGTGGCAATCACTGGGATCGCTGCAGCGCCGGCTGCGCGCCTGCATGACGGGCATCCGCGCGCAAGCCTATGATTACGGCGCGCCGGAACTGGTCGAGCTGGAGCTTTATCTGATGTCGCGTGCCCAAGGCATGCCGCTGGAAGCCCCCGCGGTGCGGCCTTAGTTACCGCTCCGCGAACGCCTTCTCAACCACGAACTGCGCCGCCTCGCCGTGATTGCCTTCGACAAAGCCCTTGCCGCCCAGCAGCGTGCGGGTGTCGGCGACCAGCGCCGGGCTGCCGCAGATCATGACGCGGTCGTGCGCGGCTTCGAGCGAGGCAAGCCCGATATCCGCGAACAGCTTGCCGGAATTGATCAGGTCGGTGATGCGGCCGCGGTTGTGGAAGGGATCGCGGGTCACCGTCGGATAATAAATCAGCTGGTTGCGCACGAGTTCGCCGATCAGCTCATCGTTCGGCAGTTCCTTGGTGATCATCTCGCCATAGGCGAGTTCGGCGACGCGGCGGCAGCCGTGCAGCAGCACCACCTTCTCGAAGCGCTCATAGGTTTCGGGATCCTTGATCACGCTCAGGAACGGCGCGAGCCCGGTGCCGGTGCCGATCAGATAGAGGTTGCGGCCGTCCTGCAGATTGTCGATCACCAGCGTACCGGTGGCCTTGCGGCTGACGATGATCTCGTCGCCTTCCTTCAGATGCTGGAGGCGCGAAGTCAGCGGCCCGTCCGGCACCTTGATCGAGAAGAATTCGAGCCGGTCTTCATAATTGGCGCTGGCGACGCTGTAGGCGCGCAGCAGCGGCTTCTCGCCGACCTTCAGCCCGATCATGGTGAACTCGCCGTTGCGAAAACGGAACGAGGGATCGCGCGTGGTGGTGAAGCTGAACAGCGTGTCGGTCCAGTGATGGACGCTGAGAACGCTTTCCTGATTGAAATTGCTCATCTTTCGATCCGATTGGAGGCAGATTGCGTCGGCAAAATCATTCGTATACGATCATTCGTATACGAATGAATAATCCTTCTTGATCCCGCCGTCAAGCCGCGGGCAAGATGGCCGGCAACGCCCTGAAGGCATTGATCAACAAGGAAAATCCGATGGCGCACGACGCACCCCTGGCAAGCGGCCCGAGCAAGCTGGTGATCCGCAATATCGGGCTGCTGCTGTCGGGTATGCTGGAAAAGCCGATCCTGGATGCCGACACCATCGTGGCCGAGAATGGCAAGATCACCGCTATCGGGCGCCTCAAGGACGTCGATACCGAGGGCGCCACGACTGTCGTCAACGCCAACGGCACCACGGTCGCCCCCGGCCTGATCGACAGCCACGTCCATCCCGTCGCCGGCGACTGGACTCCGCGGCAGAACCAGATGGGCTGGATCGACAGCTATCTGCATGGCGGCGTCACCACGATGATATCAGCCGGTGAAGTGCATATGCCCGGCCGTCCCCGCGACGTCGTCGGCGTCAAGGCGATGGCGATTTTCGCGCAGCGCGCGTTCTGGAATCTGCGGCCCGGCGGCGTGAAGATCCATGCCGGCGCGCCCGTGATCGAAAGCGAGATGGTCGAGGACGATTTCAAGGAGCTCGCCGCGGCCGGCGTCAAGCTGCTCGGCGAAGTCGGCCTCGGTGGCGTCAAGGACGGCCCGACCGCGCGCAAGATGGTGGGCTGGGCGCGCAAATACGGCATCCAGAGCACGATCCACACCGGCGGGCCTTCGATCCCTGGTTCCGGCCTGATCGACAAGGACGTGGTGCTGGAAGCCGACACCGATGTGGTCGGTCACATCAATGGCGGCCACACAGCCCTGCCCGACGACCAGATCCGCTGCATCTGCGAGGGCTGCAAGCGCGGCCTGGAGCTCGTTCACAACGGCAACGAACGTTCGGCGCTGTTCACGCTGCGCACCGCGCGCGAGATGGGCGACCTGCACCGCGTCATCCTCGGCACCGACGCCCCGGCCGGCTCCGGCGTGCAGCCGCTCGGCATTTTGCGCATGGTGTCGCTATTGTCTTCGCTCGGCGAACTGCCGGCCGAGATCGCCTTCTGCCTCGCCACCGGCAACACCGCCCGCATGCGCGCGCTCGACTGCGGCCTGATCGAAGTCGGCCGCTCCGCCGACTTCGTCATCATGGACATGGCGCAGCACTCACCGGGAAAGAACCTGCTGCACAGCGTGCAGCTCGGCGACCTGCCCGGCATCGGCATGACCATCATCGACGGCATCGTCCGCACCCAGCGCAGCCGCAACACGCCGCCGGCGACACGGCTGCCGGAGATCGTCGTCGGACATTAGACGCTCACGCGCCGCGGCATCGTGGAGTCCGTGTAGTGACCAAAGCGACGTTAGCGTCGCGGTCAGGCGCCCCGCGCCCTGGATAAGGTCGCGGACGGCAGCTCTGCGAATTGGCGCCGATAGATTTCCGCGAACCGCCCGAAATGCGTGAAGCCATAAAGCGCGGGCACAGCCGTGACGCTTGTCTGCTGTCCGGGGCGCGATAAAGCGCGGCGCGCTGCATGGAGACGAAGTTCGGCGAGCAGCGCTGCTGGCGGACGGCCGAAAGCCTCCACGCAGCTTAAATGAAGCGTTCGTTCTTTTGCGGCAACTGCGATGCAAAGTTCGGTAATGCCTGGCGGATCGTCGAGCCGTCCATGCCGAAGATCAAGAACGGCCCTCGCAACACTTGCGCGGCGGTGCGAGGGCTCAATGAGCTCTGCAGTGTCCCGGACAATGTCAAAAATGCCGGTCTCGATCTGCGACAAGCTTTGCCCGCCCAGATGATCATTCGGCTGCGCCTGGAGTCTTTGCAACAGAGACGTAAGGTGCCGGCTACTGTCGAGAAAAAAGAAGGCCATTGATATTGACGTATTCAACGGCAGAAAGCGCGATCAGAAAGTGATACAAGCGATATCCCGGCGCAGCGTTTTCATCGGGGCATTTCTCATGATGAGCATTTCCTTCATTCCCGCCGCGAGCGCTCAGAACAGCGACGCATGCACGCAAGTCGCCGATGCCTACGGCCGGATCGTCACGATCTGCCGGTAAGGTCTTCTAAACGACAGACAAGAACCGCGGCGCTCTGGAGCTCTGCGGCTTCCTAACCAGCACTCGGCTTAACGAAACGCATTCAGCGTTTCCGAACGGAGGAGGCAAAAATGAAGCTCTCGATTTCGTTGTCAGCGCTGCTGATCGCCGGGTCCATGGTCGCAAGCACTGAACAGGCCAGCGCCGTCGTGTACTGCCAGTACATCTCTTATCCGGCGGGCTGCGTCGTAAGGCCCGGCGTCCGATTGGTGGCGCGCCCGGTCGCACGGGCCGTGGTGACACCCGGTGTCGGTGCCCGAGGTGTCGGAGTGCGTCCGGGCACGCCTATGAACCGTGGTGGTCCGGTGAACCGCGTCGGCAGGCGCTGAGGTCTGCGGGTTGATCTTCCGGAAAGCAGAGATGCGCGCCCGCCGGATCCAGGCCGGTCTGATCCTCGCGATCGGGATCGCCGCATTTTCGCCCGCCCAGGTCAGCGCGGACGAGAACGGTTATTCGTGCTGGTTGCCCGGGCAGTTTGGCAGTCTTGCGGCCGCGCCCGGCGTGCCGGGCTGGGCGATGGCGGAGGTGTAATTACCACACCTCGGTTGCGGCTCCCGGCGCCGTCGCTGCCGCCCGGCAGATCCAGGTCGGCAGATTTCCCGCAAACGTGAATGTCAGCTTGAATGCAAGTCTGACCGGACATGCGGACGCCATCCTGCTCAACCCCAGCTATACGTTCGCAACGCCCGTGCCGGCGGCACGGAGTGGGGGCAGAAGACAATCCGGACACTCTGGAAAATCGGCCCTTGATCGCTGGATCGCCATCGCGCCCGGCGCGTCGGGCCAAATTTTGTGATTTCGCCTCCAAAGCCATGAACGAATTGCCGGCCGGTCACGTCAAATGCGGACGGCCTGCGCCGCAGCCTGCTGCGCCGTCCGAGCATTCGAGGGACATTTGAAGAATTTGCCGCAAATTGCCGGCGGGGTGGCGGGTGCGGCAGTGGGCTTTGCCGCCACCTTGCTGATCGTCGAACTCGTCGGTTCTGGAAACCGCGCCGACCCCATCGGTTCCGCGCTGCTGGCGGTGTTCGTCTTCGCGCCGGCCGGGGCGATCGCAGGCCTCGTACTCGGTACCAAGCTCGCGATGCGGATGCGCGGAGGCGAGAATACCGGCAGCCTAGCCGGCAACAGCTTGAGGGCATTCGGTGCGCTGATCCTGCTCTGCGCCGCCGCCGGCACGGCATACTACGTCTACGCGGTCACGACAGCCACGCCGTGGCTCAACCCGAACGCCGCCACCCCGCTTCTCCAATTCGAAGTCCGCCTTCCCGCGGGCGCGGCGTTGCCGGCTGCCGCGGCAGACGTCGCGGTCGAGTTGCAGACCGATCAGAACAGCATGCCGGGCGTACCGAGGCTCAACCAGTTTCGCCGCGACGGCGAGCGGCCGGTGATCGCAGGCGACGTCGAGCTCGCCTTTCGTACCGCCCATCGCCAACTGGAGGTCAAGATCAAGGGCCAGCCCGCCCGCGTGTACCGCATCGGACTGACCGCCAAGGCGCCGCACGCCGCTCAGCTCGGACCCTGGCAACCGAACGCCGACGGCAGCGAAATCCGGTATCGGGCCAAATGGCCCGGACGCGATTGACCGGCCGCCGCCGTGCCTCCCAGCGCGGTGCCGTTAAGCCGCGCCTGCCATCTGCTCGTGCAGCGCTCGCTCACCGTGACGCTGTTCAAGGGCGGCAATGGTCACCTTAAGATTGTCGCGCCGCTCGATCAGCGTCCTCGCCAGTATGGGATATTTGACGTCGGATCGGTCGGAAACCCGGGCGCGCTCTTCTTGGGCTGCGATTTCAGATTCGATCAGTTGAACCGTGCGAACAAGATCAGCCAGCATCTTACCTATTGCTGCGACCTCTCGCACTGCACTTTCGCGCGCTGTCTCAAAACGAGCTTGTATGTTCATTTTCGTGCTCCCAATGGCCTGGTTCGGCACATCTTGTGCATGGATGCCGAACAGCTGACACACCCATCGCAAGCCGTTTGCCAGTTACGGCCCGTAAGAACACGGTGATCGGAACCGATCGGCGCCAGGGGCGCCTTCGGCCTCGCGCCGCCTACATCGGAAAGGAACCTGCACACATAGTTTTCCTCCAGTGGCCCCCGATAAGAGATGGGGTTTTCACAGCGCAATATCCGTCGAGAAATAAGTTCTTGTGATCGGAGTGGATCTTACAACCATGAATATCCGAACCAACTGTTGGTGGAATGTTTTTCCAACCCTGGAGAGCCCCGTGGGCGAAGTCATCCGTTTTGTTCCGAAATCCGAACTCGAGCGAGCCCGCTTAATCCGGGAAGCCCGTGCGATCTACGAAAGCATATTCCCATCGGATCATACCGTCGGCAGCGCGGAGCATGACCGCAGGGAATGAGCGCCCGAATTGCGCTGACGGTGCACTCAATGAAAGTTCGGCTCGGAAGACATTGATCGAGCGCTATCGCCGAATCAGTGCACTGTCACCGCAATACGCAATAACAGACAGAGGTCATGCGAGCGTTACACCACATGGCCTCTGTTGGTCCCCGTCGGCGCGGGAATTCCATCCTCTCTCCAATAAAACGCCGATCGCGTCCGGACGGTTCCGCGCCAGCTGATGTTTGGTAGCGCCTTGGGAACCGCAACCTTTTTTGCTTACGTGAATTTAGTTCATGGGCCTCAATGCATGATTTATCGCCAGCCGACGCCATTCTTGTCGTCGCCACCCTAGGGACCGGAGTCCCGATCGAGATCGCTGCGTTCATCCTCATAGGGTTGATCTGAGATCGTTCCGCGAGCTTACTTTGAAGTTCAGATCGGCGGGCCGGGCCGATTACTACGGGAGCAGATCGACCCGGGGCGTGAGATGGGCGAGGCTTGAATGCCAAATTCTGGAATGTGCGCTGCCGCTGACATGACGAACCAACAAGAGGTCGCGTGCCCGGTGCAGCTTCGTCCGGCCAAGCGTGAGCGCTAATGCAACTCGAAATGAATGTCCGTTCCCGCAAACGGTGTGCGGCGCTAACCCTCATGCGGAAATCTGAAAAGAAGGGGTAAAATCCCCAGGGTCCACATCCGAGGAGCATCAACATGAAGCGACACATCCCGGAGGAATTTTTCACCAGGTTGATCGACTGGAGTCCCTTCGTGCTCTTGGGCAACACGGTGCCACCCCGAGTTCCTGATGAAGATGAGGAAGACGAAGAAGACGAAGAGGACGAAGAAGGCAACAGCGACCAACCACCGGTCGTGCGCGAGCCCGACGAAGACTAGGATAGCCTGCAATTGGCAGTTGGCGTATAGTGCCTCGCATGAGTTGGGATGCGAAAGACGTAGCGCTGCTCAAAGAACTCTGGGCTGTAGGACAGAGCGCCGCGCAGATTGCGCGCCGTTTCGGATGTAGCCGAAACGCGGTCTGCGGCAGGCTAACTCGTTTGGGCCTGAAACGCGGTCACAAGCCGCCAACAGCAAAACCCAATATAAGGGCGGTCCCGAAGCGAAGGTCGGTGTTGTTGGCCGACGGTGCCCGACCGGTGGCGAAGGATGTGTTGCGGAAGGCAGTCGTGAGGCAGCCTAAGAAATTCAGCAAGCGCGAGCTTTACGCCATGCTAGCTGACGCCGTCAGGAATACGGGCTAGCCCGCCCACCGCGACATCGTTGCGGCGCTGCCTCCGCACCTCGTTCAGTTCGAACGGTTTCCTTGATGCCGGCAATCCCCGATGCACCTGAACGCGCCATGCGGTAATCCGATCTCGGGCCTTCGCTCCAACGAACCCCATCTGAGGCCACCCGCTGGCCATTACAGTGTGCTAATCTGAGCCGGCACGATCCCCTGTCTTCGGCCCGGAGCCGTTGCACCGTGACCCATGATCATAACCCGGCATGGAACGAGGATAGCCGCTTCTCCGGTGCCCTCGACGATGTGATCATCATCCCGCTTGTTTCCGTCGCGCTCGCCGCAAACAAAATCCTGCGTTTCATTCTTTCGATCTTGATGCGGCTGCTCGATTACGCCTTCCCGTTGGCAATGCAGGTTGTCTGGCTTCCGCTCTTCGCAGTCAGGGTTCTTGGCAATGTCACCGTTACTGTCATAAACGGCGCATTGCGCTTCCTGCCCCTTTCCGAGACGAAACGTCGGCAGTGGAGTACATCGATCCGCCGGAACTGGTCGTGGCTCCGGCGGAAGATCAGTTATCGGGCCTTCGAACATGCCGTGTACGTTGCCTTTGAAAGCGGCATGGCGTGGGTATTCCGAAAATGCCGGCATCTGACACCGAACACCGCATTGCTCGTGATCCTGGGCGCGGTGCTTTGGCTCCCGCTCTCTTTCGGGGCTGCAACGGCGATGCACGCGGTATTGTTTGCCAAGGTCACGTCCTGGCCAGCCTGGATGCAACTCTTGCATCCGCTCGCAACGGTCATCGCCAAGAGCAAACTGTTGGTGCTGCCGGTGTACCCGGCAGCCTGGCCACAGGCCAGGAAACATCCGTTCGTGCAGCGCGTATTCAAGAGCTATGAAACCTTCAGGTGCCTGTATGTGATCAAAAAGATCGGTTTTCGCTATCGGCAGGCAGAGACCGCCGGCATCGCGGCGGTCGAGAGGCTCGAGCGCACCGCCGGCCTCGCATCGGCGGTCAGGTGGCTGCGCGGGGCGCATGTCGCCGAGCGGTTCGGCGTGGAAAAGCCCACGCAGAAGTTGCGTTCGTTCTTCTCGCGATGGTCAATTCAGTTCTCGGCCGAATACTACGAAGCGAAGGAACGGCAGCCTCAGATATCCCACCATTAAACGGCAGCAAGCTACGAACGCAGAGATGATCATCCATCTCGCGCGGTCCACGGCCGTGGCTGGCGGCTTGGCCGGCGCCAGGTATCAAAACGACACGCCGCCGGGATCGAAATGGATCGCCCGGCGGCGCTTATTCCTGAACTGGGACACTAAAATTCCCAGCACTGCATAGACTGCACGTCTCGTGCCACAGGGCCATGACACCCGGTTGTGGCTCATGCGCGGCCAGCAACCGGGTCGAGACGACCAGGTCGACACACATCACGGTAAGCTGGCGGCGCTCGGCTCCGGGTGCAAGCGAGGCCTTTCCGGAGACAGCGGTGGCTGCGGCAGACGGCGACTTCCATGAGCTCCTCCCTGCTCGCATCTTCAGAGCACCACGACTTGTGAGCCTTTTGCAGAATGGCCGCGAGGGCACGGGAAACGACGACCGACTGTACGTGAAGGGCAGCTTCCAGACCAAAAGCGAGCAGGACCCTGACGCGCAAAGGGCCTCGTATAAGCCCGCCGAAGCCGATACTATTTCACTATTTCCGATCCAGAGCATCGAGGTGGACATGCACCGTCGTGAATTTCTGGCAGCTCTTGTCGTTACGTCGGTAGCGCCACAACGCGCGGCACAGGCACAGTCGACCCGCCGAACCTGGCGTATTGCAGTGGTCGAGCCGACATCGGCGCAACTCAACGCGACCAACCTCGCTGCCTTGCGGCGCGGTTTGGAAGAGCTTGGATACGTCGAAGGGCGCAATCTTCTCATGGAGTATCGGTCCGCAGACGGCAATGCCGCGCTCTACCCCAGCCTTGTGGCCGAAGTGATCGGCCGTAATCCCGACCTGATCATCGCCCGCGGCACACCAGCCGCGCTTGCGGTCAAGCGGGCGACACGCACCATTCCTACGGTCATGATCGTCGGCGAGCCGCTGCTCGTGGTCGACAGCCTCGCGCGGCCAGGCGGCAACATCACGGGCCTCAGCGGGGTGCAGCCCGAGCTTGAAACCAAGCGCATGGAATTGCTCAAGGAGATCGCGCCTTCGACCACTGGCCTCGCTGCGCTCCTTAACATGGGTAATCCCGTCTCCGCGCCACAATTGGAGGAGCTTCAGAAGGGCGCGCAGTCCCGGGGCTGGCGGTTCAGATTGTTCGACGTTCGCAAGCGCGAGGACATCGAGCAGGCCTTTGCTGCACTCGACAACAGCTCCGACGCGATCATCGTAGGGCTCGAGGCCCTGACCCAGGCCCACCGCGGCCTGATCGCAGACCTTGCCGCAAAGAGTCGCCTGCCGGCAATCTACGGCGGCCGGGAGTTTATGGAAGCAGGCGGGCTGATCTTTTATGGGCCGAGTTTCCCTGACGTCTATCGTCGGGTAGCGACGTATGTTGACAAGATCCTGAAAGGGGCAAAGCCCGCCGATTTGCCCGTCGAGCAGCCAACCAAGTTCGAGATGATGATAAATCTGAAGGCCGCAAGGGCGATTGGGCTCGAGGTGCCGCTGTTTCTCCAGCAGCGCGCCGACGAAGTGATCGACTGATTTCAAGCGGCGTCTGCTTCTGCGCAGCTTTGAGACACCCGCCTATCCCGAGAATATGGGAGCACCTCCCACCCCAAGGAATTCACGATGCCAGCGCGGTCCGAATCATCCGCGCGAGATCGGAACTGAGGTAAGGCTTCGGCAATAGCAGCACGCCAGCATCGAGCCGGCCATGATGGACGATGGCGTTCTCGGTATAACCGGACGTATAAAGCACCTTTAGTCCCGGACGGCGTTTCAGCGCCTCGGTCGCGAGCTGACGGCCGTTCAGTCCCCCGGGGATTATCACGTCAGTGAACAGCAGATCGATGCGTTCGGGACGATCAATGATCGCCAGCGCCTCGGCGGCATTGCCGGCGGCCTGCGTGTGGTATCCGAAACGGTTGATCTGCGCCACGACGTATTCGCGCACCAGCGCGTCGTCCTCGACTATCAGGATGGATTCGTCGCCGTGTTCGCCCCCCGAGATGCCCGTCTCGGCGGCCAGCGCGTCCGGGACACCCGCCGCCTGCGGAAGGTAAAGCTTCACGGTAGTGCCGTGGCTCTCTTCGCTGTAGATCTTGACGTGTCCGTTCGACTGTTTGACGAAGCCGTAGACCATGCTGAGACCGAGCCCCGATCCCTTCCCGACCTCCTTGGTGGTGAAGAACGGTTCAAACACCTTGTCGAGCAGGTTGCCGGGAATTCCCTCCCCTGTGTCGCTCACCGCGATCATGACGTAGTTGCCCGGATTAACCTCGCTGTTCATGCTGGCGTAGTTCTCGTCGAGCACGACATTCTTGGTTTCGAGCGTCAGCTTGCCGCCGTTCGGCATGGCGTCACGCGCATTCAGTGCAAGGTTCAGAATCGCAGTCGAGAGCTGACTGGGATCAATCAGGGCCGGCGCGGAATCGTGCACCAGCATCGATTCGATTTCGATCTGCTCGCTGAGGATCGGTCGTAGCAACCGTACTGCATCGATGACCAGGACGTTGACGTCAGTGTTGCGCGGCTGCAGCGGTTGTCGACGGGCGAAGGCCAGCAGATGCCGCGTCAGGTCGGCCCCCCTCGCTGCGGCGGCGCTAATCATATCGGTGATCTGACCGAGATGCGGACGATCCTTGACCGCCTCGCCGAGGATTTCGATGGTTCCGGTGATCACGGTCAGAATGTTGTTGAAGTCGTGCGCGACACCACCGGTGAGTTGGCCGATGGCTTCCATCTTCTGCGCTTGGCGGACCTGGGTCTCGTTGGCCTCTATCTCCTGAAAACGTTTGACCATGGCCTCGGCCTTGCGCCGTTGTCGGATTTCCTCCTCAAGTGCCGCATTGGCCTGCTGAAGTTGCATGCGTGTCGGCAGCACCAGGATCCGCGGCAGCAGCAGCAGCAGTGCCGCCGTGATCACAACCGATATCAGCGCCAGGACGCCTTTGGTAAAGGCCTCGATGCCGTAGGCCGGCACCCACAGAGTGAGGATCGACAGCAGACGGGTCACCCCGCAGACTGCGGCGAAGATGGCGAACGTCCAGAATACGCCGCGGAACATAACATCACGGCGCCGCCACACGAAGAACGCGAGGACGAACGCGGTAGCAAAGAAGGCGCCGGCGAGCATGGCGTCGGAAACGGCATTCAGCCAGATCAATTCCGGCTTCCACAGCAGGCACGCGCCATGCGGGGTGAGCGTCGACATGTCCACAATATCCTATTTGAGTTGAGACAATGTTAGAAAGCCCACTCGATAGACCTTTCCCAATCCCTGCTCACCCGCATCAGGGAAGCCGAGCGACCACGCGATGGTCGCGCTGCCGAGAACGCCGAGGAATCGCGCCGGTTCATGACAACTCCGTCCCGGGCTAAGGCCGATATTTTCGATACTCAGAACGATAGCACGCAGGGGCTCCGCGGCGTGGGAGATAATCCGTGGTGCACCGCCCCCGCGGTCCCACCTTCCCTGTCCTGACCGGCGGATGATGTCGGGTATTGGCGCTTTTTCGGACCTGAAAGGTCTGGCTGAAGTTGCTCCTTGCTGAGGGCAAAGCGGACTTCCAGTTGCGCACTCAGGCTTCTCAGTTTGACCCAAACCGGACATTTCACCTGTCGGCACTTGGATTGCCGGCGTGGCTATCGCCGAGTTGGTGGTCACATGCCGTTCGCCAGACAGCCTAAGCCTGCTATAGTTCGGCGATAGCGCGGAGAGCGACCAGCGAGGTCACATGCGGCGACGCCAGTTCATAACTCTTCTGGGCGGAGCAGTGATGTGGCCGTTTACGGCAAGAGCACAACAGCCGGCAAGAATACCGCGCGTCATAAGTCTCGCCCCGGTCCACGTTGCGTCGCAGGCGGAAGGAACCCGCAGGATTTTGAGGGAGCTCGGCTACGTCGAAGGACGTAATATTCGTCTTGAGTTTCGGGACGCGGCGGGGAATGTTGATGCGCTCCCTCGGCTGGCGCAAGAGTTAGTACGAGAGGGTGGCATCGACGTCATTCTCGCGATAAGCACGCCAGCCGCGCTGGCTGCTTACAGGGCAACTCAAACAACTCCGATTGTCGCGCTCACCGCTGTTGACCCAGTCGGGTCGGGATTGGCGGATAGCCTCGCGCGTCCCGGCCGCAACGTAACCGGTATCGCGGTTTTTTCCGAGGAAACCACAGAAAAGCGCGTCGAACTGATGCGGGAGGTTGTCCCGCGCGCCCTCCGCCTCGGGACGGTCACGACAAAGCTAAGCAGCGGTGCACAGAGCCTGGCGCCTGTCCTGGAGACCGGCCGTAAGCTCGGTTTTACGGTCGAGTCCATCAACATCGATGACCCCGCTAATCTTGCGAAGGCTTTAGGCCCGGAAGTCCTTACCAGATTTGACGCCCTCGTGTTTGTCCCAGATGCCTTGATCAGTGCTCACATGGCAGAGGTCATCAAGCTGGTCGGCGCGAGCAACAAACCTGCGATCTTTCCTTCGCCCGATTGGGTCGCTCATGGCGGCTTTATGTCGTTCGGGCCGGACTTCTCCGACGCCAACCGTCACCTGATCGCGCAGCTTGATCGCGTTCTGAAAGGCGCGAAGCCGGGCGACCTGCCTTTCGAACGACCTACCAAATTCTATCTCAGGATTAATCTCCGCGTCGCAAAAGAACTGGGCATCGAGCTGCCTCCAACCGTCCTCGCGCGCGCCGACGAGGTGATCGAGTGAGCCTGCCGACTTTCGCTTACATCTTCGAGACATGGCGACCGGCCCTGACGAGTCCGTTTACAGGGAAGAGGACATCGTCGAACGACGGCCAAAGTGACGCGATTGACCCACATCGGAAGTCCGCTTTCGGGGAATGGTGCGCCTGATCGTGTCCAATGCCGATCATCCACGCAGTGCCCAATCAAGACAGTCGTCTAACCGGCGGACCGCGCTCCTCGCGGTCGAAGGACCTACTCGAGACGACGTATTCGATCTCACCGCGCGTCATGCCGATATCCATTAACGCCCGATCGCTCAGGCTGCACAATTCATCCCCTAAGCGTCCGCGTTGACGCCATTCTTGAAACGCACCCCAACAACTCCTGAGGGAGCTAAAGATGCGCGACGCAGAGTCGGTCGTGTGTCCCAATCCGCCTGCACTGTGGGTCATGCTCATTGCGGTATCTCCCGGGGCAGGTGCTACCCCAGAAGAGGATGCCAAGGCGGGGCACGACCCGCTTAACATTGGGCTTACATTTACCTCACCAGCGGCTTACTCTTTGCGCTCTAGCGGTGCCGGAGCTCCCTATTGACGATGGGAGCTGTCCCAAGGGAATGGCAGTTTGCGCTATCTTTTCGGGGAATTCGCATTTGACACCGACCGGCGCGAGCTATGGCGCGGGGCGGACGTCGTCGCCATCGCGCCCCAGGTATTCGACCTACTCGATTACCTGATCCGCAACAGGGAGCGCGTCGTCAGCAAGGATGATCTCATCAGCGCGATCTGGAATGGGCGTATCGTATCCGATGCAGCACTAACGACCCGCCTGAATATCGCCCGGAGCCTGATCGGCGATACCGGGCATGAACAACGCCTCATCAAGACCTTACCGCGCAAGGGCTTCCGTTTTATCGGTCCCGTGCTGGAGGCGCAGGGGCCAACAGGCGAAGCAATTGCCTACATCCCGGTAGAACCGTCGAAGGCCGCTCTTACCCTTCCCGACAAACCCTCCATCGCGGTACTGCCGTTTCAGAACATGAGCGGCGACCCGGAGCAGGAATACTTCGCAGACGGCATGGCCGAGGACATATTGACCGGGCTTTCACGCCACCGCTGGCTGTTCGCAATCGCTCGTAACTCAAGCTTCACATACAAAGGTCGTGCAGTGGATGTGCGCCAGGTCGGGCGCGAGCTGGGCGTACGGTATGTGTTGGAGGGGAGCGTCAGGCGAGTCAGTAGCCGCGTCCGGTTCACTGCGCAGCTCGTCGATACGGCCACCGGCAACTATGTGTGGGGCGAAAAGTACGACGGCGAAGCGGAAGACTTGTTCGACTTGCAGGACCGGATCACCGAGGCAGTCGTGGGCATTCTGGAGCCCACAATCCAGCTTGCTGAAATCGAGCGCACACGGCGAAAGCGGCCCGAGAATTTGGGCGCCTACGACTACTATCTGCGCGCCCAGGCGCTGACCGACGCACTCACGCGCGACGCTGTTCAGGCCATGCTGAGCAACTGCCTTCAAGCGATCACACTTGATCCGACGTTTGCTCCGGCGTACGCCCTGGCGGCACGCACTTACATACAAACGTACACGCAAGGTTGGGGTGCTGACGAGCCGAGGGAACGTGCCGAGGTTCTCGATCTCGTCGAACGTGGTCTTCGCGCTGACCGCCTCGATCCGATCATGCTCGGCACTGCCGGTCATTGCTTTGCCTGGTTCGCTCATGACCTTGCGAAGGGCATCGCCTACATCGACGAGGCGTTATCCGTAAACCCAAATCACGCACACGCCTACTTACAAAGCGGCATCGTCAGAACGCGGACTGGTGATACGGAACTTGCCATCAAGCATCTCAATCATGCGAGACGCCTCAGCCCGCGAGATTCACGTGGTTACGCGATCTTTCAGGCGTTGGCGGTGGCACACCAGGTCGGTGGGAACCTCGAAATGGCACATGATTGGGCCCATCGAGCCGTGCAGCACAATCCGAACTATGTGCCCGGCTGGTCCGCTCTTGCTTCGAGTGCAGCCTCGATCGGCAGACACGCAGAGGCGAAGGCGGCCGCGGAAACGCTGCTCGGGCTCGATCCGCACTTCTCAATAGGCCGGCACATTCGCCGCTATCCGGTCAGCATGCGCGACAAGTTCGAGCCTTATTACGAAGGGCTTCGCTGCGCAGGTGTTCCTGATTAACGCCGCGCCAAGGGCTCCGCTTCGCGCGGGCCCCATTGGGCTCAATCCATCCTCCGAGCTGTTACCGGAACCCTTGTGACAGAACCGCAATGGGGGCGCAGCTTGCGGTTTCGCAATGGAAGGAGCCGCCGCCGAGCCAACCTCGGCGGCGGCTTTTGTGCCGTCAAGCCGCGGTTGATACCTCCTGGTGCAGCGCGCGTTCGTGTGACGGAAACCCGGTGCGCTCTTCTTCGGTGGCGATTTTGGATTCGGTCAGTTGAACGGAGGTCGGCCAGTATCTTACCAAGAACTGCGACCTCTCGTGCTGCACTTTCGCGCGTTGTCTCTAAACGAGCTTGTTCATTTGCCCAATGGCTCGGTTTGGCACATCTCGTGCATGGAATGTTTTTCCAACCTTGGAGAGCCCCATGGGCGAAGTTATCCGTTTTGTCCCGAAATCCGAACTGGAGCGCGCTCGTTTAATCCGAGAGGCCCGCGCGCTGTACGAAAGCATATTCCCATCGGACGATGCCGCCGACAGCGCGCAGCATGACCGCAGGGAATAAGCGTGCCCGAACGACGGCGTAGCGTTTCCTAGAACCTGTACGTCAGGCTGCCCAGCACGGTGCGACCGATGCCGAAGAAGCAGTCGCCGCGCGCAAGGCAAGTGGTGACATGGCGCTTGTCGGCGATGTTGCTGGCATTGACCTGGAGCCGCCAGGGGCCATTCTCGTAACGGATCATGGCGTCGAACAGCGTGTAGTCGGGCGTCCGGATGGTGTCGGTGCCGTCCCAGGACTCGCCGATATAGCGCACGCCGCCGCCGACGGTGACGCCGGGCAGACCGACCAGCGTGAGGCGGTATTTCGCCCATAGCGAGGCCTGATGTTCCGGCACGGTTTCGACGCGCTTGCCGGCGTTGTCGCCGCTCTCGACGATCGCATTGACATAGGCGTAGGCGCCGATCAGGTCGAGCTCCGGCGTGACGCGGGTGATCACCTCAAGCTCGGCGCCGCGAATCCGCACCTGCCCGGTCTGGGCCGAGATCAACGGATTGTCGGGATTGGCCGCCAGCCGGTTCTTTTCAACGGTGTCGTAGATCGCACCGTTGATCGCGGTGCCCGGCATCGGATTGTACTTGAAACCGAGTTCCACCATCTCGCCGCGCTGGGCCTTGCAAATCGTGGCGCAGACGCCGGCGCCGAAGATCGGCGTGAACGATTGGGCGTAGGTGACATAGGGCGTCAGGCCGAACGGCAGTTCGTACATCAGCCCGGCGCGGCCGGTGGTCGCCTTGGTGTCTTCCTTAGGCGATCCCTGCACCTTGTTGGCGACGAAATCCTGGCGCACGCCAAGCACAGCCAGCCACGGTCCGAGGCGCATCTGGTCCTGCGCGTAAAGCCCAAGCTGGCTCTGCCGTACTTCGGGTTCCGGCGACAGCGCGGGCGCCGTGACGCCATTATAGGCGGGCGCATAGAGATCAAACGGCTTGGGATCGACGTCGAATCCCGACAACACACGCTCCTTGAGGCCGCGATAGTCGAAGCCGAACAGCGTCTTGTGCGTCACGGCGCCGGTGGCGAACTTCAGTTCGGCGTTGGTGTCCGAAGTGAAGCTGTCCTTGACCGTTTCACGGTTCGAGATGAAGCGCGTTACGGTGCGCCTGTCAGCATCGAGGAACGGGTTCACCGGGTCTGAATACACGTCCGGGTACATCGTGCGGTAGATGCCCTCGACATGGGCGTAGCGCAGGTTCTGCCGGATCTTCAGGCCATCGCTAAAACTGTGCTCGAACAGACTGCTGACCGCGCCGGTCTCGGTCTGGTAGCGATCAAAGCTCGGATCGCTGGAAAATCGCCGCACCGGAATCAGGCCGTTGGGACCGGGGAACAGCGTGCCCTCGTGCGGCAGGAACGCCGTGGAGGAGCCGGTCGTGTCCTTTTGATAGGTGCCGAGCACGGTCCAGCTGGTGTTGTTGGTCGGCCGCCAGGTCAGCGACGGCGCCAGCACGATGCGGTCATCCTTGACGTAGTCGGTTTGCGAGTTGCTGTCGCGGAACACGCCGACGAAGCGGTACAGCCATTCGCCGTCCTTGGTCAGCTTGCCGGTCGAGTCCAACTGCACCTGCTTGCGGTTGAAGGTGCCGTACTGCACGCCGATTTCGTTCGATGCTTCGGCCTGCGGGCGCTTCGAGACCAGGTTCAGCAAGCCGGCCGTCGAGGTATCGCCGTAGAGCACCGATGACGGACCGCGCAGCACCTCGATGCGCTCCAGCGTATACGGATCCGGCCGCCATTCGTTGAACTGGAAGGTATTCACCACGCGGGTGCCGTCGAGATAGATGTTCGGGTCCTGGCCGCGAATGCGCGGATAGTCGCCGCGCGAATCCGGGCCATAGGCATCGGCGAACACGCCGGGTACGTAGCGCAGCGACTCCTGAACGGTAAGCGCGCCCTGATCGGTGACACGGTCGGCGGTGACCACGGTGATCGATTGCGGCGTTTCGCGCAGCGGCGTGTCTGTCTTGGTACCGGTGCCGCTCTGGTTGGCAAGATAGCCACGCACCGGACCGGTCGCCGTTTCGGATCGCGCAGCGGCCGCAGCGGCGGCGTCGGGCGTAGCCGTTCCGCGCTGGGCGGTGCGGCGACTTGCCGCCGACGCGGCCTGCGGCTTGCGGGCGGGACGCGGACGCGCCGCCGGCCGAGACGGTTGCTCCACGACGACGGCCGGCAATGGACTCGGGGACTGCGCTTGCACACACGTACCGGCCATCATGGTTGCCAGTATCGGCAGTGTGCCGAGCAATGCCGTGCTCTTGAAGTATGTCGTCATATTCCGTCCCCACTCTTGCGAGTGTGACGCAGTAACAACCATGATCGAGGGGTTGAAGAGCGCCGGAGCACAACGACGCTTCTATTCCCGGATTTAGAATTAGTATTTGTCTAACGCGATGCGTATCGACTGGCGCCGCTGCATATTGTTTGCGAGAGTAGAATACGGCGCAGTGTGTTCAATTGAATCGCGCGCATCACAAGTTGGCCGCGGCAGGGAAAGCTGACGTAGGGTGGGCAAAGCGCAAGTGTGCCCACCATTTATGCCAACCGCTCGGTTAGTTGGTGGGCGCGGCGCAAGCGCGACTTTGCCCACCTACGGTGACACCAACGCCCCGTAGTTCTCCGGGTTAGTCACCTTAAGCGACATTGCCTATAAAGCGTTCGCGAACAGCTGGGG
Source organism: Bradyrhizobium sp. AUGA SZCCT0222 (assembly GCF_018130205.1). Taxonomy (NCBI): domain Bacteria; kingdom Pseudomonadati; phylum Pseudomonadota; class Alphaproteobacteria; order Hyphomicrobiales; family Nitrobacteraceae; genus Bradyrhizobium; species Bradyrhizobium sp. AUGA SZCCT0222. The sequence continues at coordinate 72,789 of NZ_JAFCLX010000012.1, read as the reverse complement.
GATGGATTTCGGTCATCACACCGATGTCCAGGGGTTGTTTGATCACGAGGCCCGGACTCCTAGGCACTCCGGGCCTCGTTTGATCTCCCGCTGGCAGAATACAGCGCTCACCGGCCCGTCGACGCATCCGGCATGATCTGCAGAAGCGGCTCGGGTCCGACCGAAATTTGACCGGTGAATGGCCGGTCGTGGGCGGCGATCAGCAACACCGAGGCGGCGACGCCGGTCGCGAACAGCGCCATCGCAATCCCCGATGCCAGCCGGTTACCGCAGTGAACGAGCGCGATCACGAACAGTTCGCAAATCGCCTGCAAATAAAGGCTCCACCATTTAACCGGATTGACTTCCGCCTGGCTGATGATGATCCGCTGCCGGCGCGCATCCAGCGCGATTCCCAATGCGCTGATGATTTCGCGCTGCGCGGTCTGCTGGCCCGCCCCCTGCGGCGTCATCGAGACAACGAGTTGCAGCGCCTCGGTGAGAGCGGGAGGAGCTGGCCTCAGCGAGGCTGTCTGCCCCGCCATCATCGGCCATTCAACCTTGGCGGTCTGCTCGATATAGCCGCGAACGAGATCGCGCACCCGGCCCTCCTGTTCGGGCGGCAGGCCGGCGGCGAGCAGCACGGCGGCTCGCAGCGCGCTGGCTTCACGGCTCACCGCCGTACTGGCGCGATCATTGTCGCTCCAGACCTGGGCGGCGGTGAAGGCGACGAACAGGCCGAAGATGATGCCCAGCACGGGCAGCATGCCCGGCGAAATCGCCTGGAATGATTTTGCGCGTTCTCCCGTCGCGAGTGCCGCAACCGCTGCGAAGATCATGATGGCGAGCAGATAAGTAAAAGCGAAGATGGAGAGCGCCATCACTGGCACAGGCAGATTGTGCAACCAGTCGCTCATTGCGCTTCCCGCCCCGTGTCCGGATCCAACCCGACGCGATTATGTGAAATTCCTAGGCTATCCGCAATCACCGCATCTCGTTTCAACAAATCCATCAGCATCTCGCGCTCCCTGGCGTTGAGCGACGCCGGCATTCGTCTCGAGATGGCGGGCGCGTGCGGTGCGGCCTTCCCGGCCGCCGCGGGATCAGAGCCCGGATCGTTTCTTTCACCTGATAGCATTGAGGTGTATGATCACCATCAGCGAACCCCGCCGGCGGCACAGTCAAGAGGACTCAACGAGCCGGGTTAGTTCTGCTGCATGCCGCTGAGCCATGTTGGTACCCACCAAGGCAAACAGGGAGGCAGTACGATGACGATGAGACCAGACCCCACGTTTCACGCGTCGCCGAAGCTTGCGATGGAAGCTCCGCCTGAGAGCTTCGCCTACACCTTGCTGCTCAGCCCGGACTTTTCAAAACCCGACGCGCTTGCCGTGATCGACGTCAAGCCCGGCTCTCCGCGTTTCGGTCAGGTCGTCCACACCGTGACGATGCCCAACAAGGGCGACGAGTTTCACCATTTCGGATGGAACGCCTGCTCATCGGCCTTGTCACCGCTCACCGGGCACGCCTTCCTCGAGCGCCGCTACCTCATCATCCCCGGTATGCGGTCCTCCCGGATCTACATCGTCGATACCAAGCCAGATCCCACCCAGGCGAAGATTCACAAAATCATCGAGCCTGAGGAGGTCTTCAAAAAGACCGGATACTCGCGGCCGCACACGATCCATTGTGGTCCGGATGGTATTTACGTTTCTACGCTCGGCGGCGGTGGCAAGGACGGCACCGATGGACCGCCCGGCATATTCATCATGGATTGCGAGACATTCGAAGTGCTCGGACGGTGGGAAATCGATCGCGGTCCTCAAGAGAAGCACTATGATTTCTGGTGGAATCTGCCCCGCGACTACATGGTGAGCAGCGAATGGGCGCTGCCGCCGCAGTTCGAGAACGGAATCGTGCCGGAGGATCTGCTCTCGAACAAATACGGCCATCGGGTCCACTTCTGGGATCTGCGGGCCCGGCGAAACGTCCAGACCATCGACCTCGGTGCCAACCATCAAATGGCGCTGGAGGTGCGTCCGGCGCATGATCCCGTCAAGGAGTACGGCTTCCTGGGCGTCGTGGTCGACACCACGAACCTCGAAGGCTCGATATGGACCTGGTGGCGCGATGGCGGAAAATTTCACATCGAGAAGACGGCGACGATCCCGCCCGAGCCCGCGGCGAAGGACCAGTTGCCACCGCTGCTGCAGGGCTTTGGCGCCGTGCCGCCGCTGGTGTCCGACATCGACCTGTCGATGGATGACAAGTTTCTCTACGTCGCCTGCTGGGGGACCGGCGAGATGCGTCAATACAATGTCAGCGATCCCAGAAAGCCCGAGCTTGCCGGATCGGTCCATATCGGCGGCATCGCACGCCGCACGCCTCATCCGAACGGCAAGGCCTATGCCGGCGGACCTCAGATGGTCGAGATCAGCCGCGACGGCAAACGCGTCTACTGGACCAACTCGCTCTACTCGACCTGGGACGACCAATTCTATCCGCAGGGCATTCCGGGCGTCGAGGTGATGGCGAACGCAAACCCGAAAGGCGGCCTCGAACTGGCAAAGGACTATTGCGTGAGCTTCCCCGACGGATACCGCGCGCATCAGATCAGGCTCGATGGTGGAGACTGTTCGACCGATTCATTCTGCTACCCGTCGGCTTGAATGTGAGCACGGCGGATTGGACACCGGCTTGGCTCTGGCTGGCTGTCATCGCGAGCGGCCTCTACCACGGCGTAAATCCGGGAATGGGATGGCCGCTCGCTGTATCCGCCGGTTTGATGGAAAGGACGACGCGTGCCCTCGGCGCCGCGCTGGTGCCGCTGACGGCCGGCCATCTGCTGGCGATGCTGCTGGTGCTCCTGCCCTTTGCGCTGCTGGTCACCCTCGTCGAATGGCAGCGCCAGATCCAGATCGGCGCCAGCTTCCTTGTCATCGGGTTCGGTATCTTCCGCCTTGTCGATCGGCGCCATCCAAGAGCGTTGGCGCGGATACGGCCGACGCAACTGGGGCTGTGGTCCTTTGCCGTGGCAATCGCGCACGGTGCGGGGCTTATGCTGGTGCCGATCTATCTCGGGCTCTGCCGGGAGGCCGACCTCGACAAAGGCCACGTGGCAGCTTTGAGCCTCATCAACGCCAATCTCGGTATGGCCGGGCTGGTCGCCTTCGTCCACGCCATCGCGATGATTGCGGCCGGCGGATGCCTGGCGTGGCTGGTGTACCGTTATCTTGGCCTCAAATTCGTATCGCGGAGCTGGTTCAATCTGGATACGTCATGGGCCGTTAGCCTCATCCTTGTCGGAGCTGTTGCACTGGTGCTCAGCCTCGCGGAGTAGTGCGGACGCTCTGGCGTCACTGCTCACACTGATTAAGGCACGCGTCCGCGTCAGCGCAACTTGTCCAGCAGCGCCATCAGCGTCTCGCGCTCCTTGGCGTCGAGCGGCGCCAGCGTTTCCCGGGTGATCGCCAGTGCATTGGGCGCGGCCTTTTCGGCGAGCTGCTGCCCCGCCCGTGTGAGGCTCACCAGCAGCCGGCGGCCGTCCTCCGGATCCGGGCTGGTCTCGGTCAGGCCGCGCGCCGTGAGGCGGTCGATCACCCCCTTGATGGTGGCAACGTCCATCGCAGTCAGTCGGCCCAGGAGATTTTGCGAGCACGGACCGGTCTCGGTCAGTTTCGCAACTGCGGCCCATTGCGTCGGCGTCAAATTGATGCCGATTTCGCGGGCGAAGATCGTCGAATGGCGTTGCCAGACCTGGCGCAGGATGAAGCCGACCTGCTCGTCCAGAATGTAGGACGGCCGCGTAGGCTTGACGCTCCGTTTTGCCGAAACACTCCTGCCCATCTGCGCTCTCTCTTCTTGTTTGCCGCCGCCGGTCACAGCGACAGATGCGCGTCGCGGATGTCCGGACGTGCGTCGAGTTCAGCCATCGTGCCGCCATAGCAGATCTTGCCGCGCTCGATAATGTAGGCACGGTCACAGATCAGCCGGGCGAAATGCAAATTCTGTTCGGAGACGAGGATGCTGACGCCTTCCTTCTTCATGGCCAGGATGGCATCGACCATCTGTTCCACGATCTTCGGCGACAGCCCTTCGGAAGGCTCATCCAGCAGCACCAGGGATGGATTGCCCATCAGCGTTCGCGCGATCGTCAGCATCTGCTGTTCGCCGCCGCTCATGCGCCCTCCAGGACGCCCGCGCATCTCGCCAAGGTTCGGAAACAGCATGAACAGCTTTTCGCGGGTCCAATGCGGCGCATTGGGACGCTTGGGCTGACGGCCGACCTCGAGATTTTCCTCGACCGTCAGATCCGTGAAGATGCGCCGCTCTTCCGGCACGTAGCCGAGCCCGCCGCGCACGATCGCATGCGTCGGCTCGGTGGAAACGTCCCTGCCTTCGAACAGGATACGGCCGGAGCGCTGCTGGACCAGACCCACGATGGAACGGAAGGTGGTGGACTTGCCGGCGCCGTTGCGGCCGAGAAGCGCGACCACTTCGCCTTCGCCGACCTCAAGCGCAATATCGAACAGGATATGCGCCGGGCCATAATAGCTGTTGAGGTCTTGCACCGAGAGCTTCATGCACCGGCTCCCTCGCGGTGGCGCGAATCATAGACCAGTCCCTCGCCGAGATAGATGGCGCGGACCTGCGGATTGCCGCGGACCTGTTCGGGTGTGCCCTCGGCGATCAGGCTGCCGCGGTTGAGTACGAGAATGCGATCGGCATGCTCGAACACCACGTCCATGTCGTGTTCGGTGAAGAGCACGCCGATCGACTTTTCACGAGCGATCTGCGCGGTGAGCCGCATCAGTTCGATGCGCTCGCGCGGCGCCATGCCCGCGGTCGGCTCGTCCATCAACAGAAGTTTTGGCTGGTTGGCGAGCGCGATTGCGAGTTCCAGCCGCTTCAGATCGCCATAGGCAAGCTCGCCGCAGGGACGCCCAGCATAGGCGCCCATGCCGACGAGGTCGAGCAGCCGGCCGGCTTCCTCGCGGGCGTAGCGCGCCGTCGAGCCCCAGAGATTGAATAATTGCCGGCCGTAGGACACCAGTGCGACCTGCACATTCTCGCGCACGGTCATGGTCGGGAACGTCGCCGTGATCTGGAACGTGCGGCCGACACCGAGCCGCCAGACCTGGCGCGGCTTTTTACCGACGGTGTCTTCGCCGAGCAGATTGATCCGGCCGCTGTCGGGGGTGTTCTGGCCGTTGAGCATGTCGAAACAGGTGCTCTTGCCTGCGCCATTGGGTCCGATCAGCGCCAGGATTTCGCCGGCGCGCAGCGCAAACGAAACGCTCCGCACGGCGTGAACCCCGCCATAGGATTTGCTCAGGTTCTCGACCGACAGCAATGTGGGGATCATGCTCATTCGGCGGTCTCGATCCGGGACGTGGCCAAGGACGACTTAGACGATGATTCAGACGTTGAAGACTTGCGGCGATTGCGGATCGTCTCCAGCACCCCGACGATGCCCTTGGGGAAGGCCACCACGATCAGCACGACGAAGCCGCCGAGCACAAGCTTGGACAAATCGGTCTGGCTCACCAGCCAGATGTTGAGCGCCTTGAAGACGATGGCGCCGACCACGGCGCCGGAGACGGTCTCGACGCCGCCGAGCAGCACCATGACCAGCGCATCGACCGACAGCGAGATGCCGAGGCTGTCGGGGAACACGCTGCCTTTCAGGTAGGCGAACAACGCGCCGGCAAATCCGGCGACCGTGCCCGCGATCACGAAGGCGGTCCATTGCACGCGCTTGCCGTTGATACCGATGGCTTCACTGCGCAGCAGTGAATCCCGGGTTGCGCGTAGCGCGAAACCGAACGGCGAGAACACGATCACTCGCAATATGGCCACCGCGATCGCGGCGACGCCGAGCGACAGCCAGTAGAAACTCGCCGGACCCGCCGCCCATTTCTCCGGCCAGACGCCCAAAATGCCGTTGTCGCCGCCGGTCACCGTGACCCACTGGAACGCGATCGACCAGACGATCTGCGCAAACGCCAGCGTCAGCATCGCGAAATAGACGCCGGACAATTGCACGGCGAAGAAGCCGAAGATGGCTGCGCCGAGCAGACCGAGCAGCGGGCCGATGAGAAGGGACACGATCATCGGCAAGCCCGCCATCTTGGCCAGGAACGCAACGCCATAGGCGCCGAGCCCGAAATAGGCGGCGTGGCCGAACGAGGCGAGGCCGCCGACCGACATCAGGAAATGCAGGCTGGCGGCAAAAATCACGAAGATCGCGATTTCCGAACCGACGGTGAGCGCGTAATTGCCGGCGAATAGCGGCAGCATCGCCGCGACTGCAAGCCCGGCCATCGCCAGCCACCGTTCATTTGACGTCAGCGGCCGCCAGGGATTGACGGTCAGCCCCGGCGTGCGACGCGCGGCGGCTTCCGGTTTGCCGAACAGGCCCCAGGGACGGACGATCAGCACCACCGCCATCACCAGAAACACCAGGATGATGGAGATCTTCGGGAAGATCAGAATGCCGAAGGCGTTGAGTTCCGACACCAGCACCGCGGCCACGAACGCGCCGATGATGCTGCCGAGCCCGCCGATGACAACCACGACGAACACGTCGACGATGATCCGCAGATCGAGCGCGTGATGCACCGCGTCGCGAGGAATCTGCAGCGCACCGCCCAGCGCGGCGAGAAAGACCCCGAGCGCGAACACGCTGGTGAACAGCCATTTCTGATTGACACCGAGGGCTGCGACCATGTCGCGGTCCTGCGTCGCCGCGCGCACCAGCACACCCCAGCGGGTACGCTGGAACAGCAGCCATAGGACGCCAAGCACGACCGGACTAAGCCCGATTAGGAACAGGTCGTAGGTCGGGATGTTCTGGCCGAAAAAATCGACCGCGCCCTTGAAGCCCGGCGCGCGGCGGCCCAAGAGATCATCGGGCCCCCAGATCAGCACCACGAGGTCCTCGACCATCAGGGTCAGGCCGAAAGTCGCAAGCAGCTGGAACAGCTCCGGCGCGTGATAGATCCGCCGCAACAGCACCATCTCGACGATCACGCCGACCACGGCCACGATCAGCGCCGCGACGACGATGCCGCCCCAGAACCCGAGCGCGCCGGAGAAGCGCTCGGTCAGCGTGAACGCGACATAGGCGCCGAGCATGTAGAACGCGCCATGGGCGAAATTCACGATCCGCGTCACGCCGAAGATGATCGACAGACCCGATGCGACCAGAAACAGCGACGCCGCGCTGGCGAGACCGGTCAGGAACTGAACGAAGTAGAAGGCCATGGGCGGTCTGTTGCTCGCGCGTTGGTCAGGTCGGTGGCTTCATCCTTCGAGACGGCGCTTCGCGCCTCCACAGGATGAGGTCTTGCTAACCTCTCCCCGCTTGCGGGGAGAGGTCGAAATTCAAGCGCAGCTTGGATTTCGGGTGAGGGGGACTCTCCACATGCTCGTTCGCGGAGAGAGCCCCTCACCCCGCCCCTCTCCCCGTAAGAACGGGGAGAGGGAGAAGAAGATCAATCCTTCGGACGAAGCTTTTCGACTTCGGCATCGCTCGGGAGATAATCAGTGCCCTTGCGATAGACCGAGTTCACCATCACGCCCTTGCCGTCCTTCAGCGCGGTCTTGCCGACGTAAGCACCAAGCGTCGACTGGTGATCGATCTTGCGGAAGGTAATTTCGCCGAACGGTGACGGCATCGACAGCCCTTCGGTCGCGGCGATCAGCTTTTCCGGATCGGTGGAGTTGGCTTTGGCAAGGATCGCCGCCGCCGCCTTGATCGTCTGGTAGCCGACGATCGAGCCGAGGCGCGGATAGTCGTTGAACTTGGCCTGATAGGCTTTCAGGAACTTGTCGTGATCAGGCGTCTTGATGTCGTACCAGGGGTAACCGGTGACGATCCATCCCTCAGGCGTTTCGTCCTTCAGCGGATCGAGATATTCCGGCTCGCCGGTGAGGAAGGACACCACCGAGCGCCCCTTGAACAGGCCGCGGGTGTTGCCCTCGCGGACGAGTTTGACGAGATCCGCACCGAAGGTGACGTTGAGGATCGCCTCGGGATTGGCGGCGGCGACAGCCTGCACCACCGGGCCCGCATCGATCTTGCCCTGCGGCGGCCACTGCTCGTCAACCCACACGATATCGGGGCGCTTCTCCGACATCAGCTTCTTGAACACGGCGACGGCCGACTGGCCGTATTCATAGTTCGGCGCGATCGTGGCCCAGCGTTTCGCCGGCAGCTTGGCGGCTTCTTCCACCAGCATCGCCGCCTGCATGTAGTTGGAAGGACGCAGGCGGAACGTGTAGCGGTTGCCCTTCGACCAGGTGATGGCGTCGGTCAACGGTTCTGCTGCGAGAAAAAACACCTTCTTCTGATTTGCAAAATCGCTGACGGCAAGACCGATGTTGGACAGGAACGTACCGGTCAGCATCGCGACGTTCTCGCTCGACACCAGTTCGTTGGCCGCGGTCTGTGCGTCGGCCGGCTTGCCGCCATCGTCCTTGGAGATGACGACGAGCTTCTTGCCGTTGATGCCACCGGCGGCGTTGACTTCCTCAACCGCGAGCTGCCAGCCCTTGCGGTAGGGTTCGGTGAAGGCGGGCAGCAGCGAATAGCTGTTGATCTCGCCGATCTTGATCTCTCCGCTCTGCGCCATGGCGGCATTCGCCATGCCCGCAACCGCGATCGCCAATCCTGCTCCCAGCAAATAACTCCGTCGCATACCCTCACCCTCCAATGTTGAAGAAATTATCGTAATCCGTCTTCGCCTTTGACTTCAGCAACCGTCAATCCACCGACGCGCGGCAGCGGTCGGCCGCTGTCGGTGACCGCGACCGCCACCATGATCTCGTTGGCGCGCGGCGCGTCGTTGATCTGCACTTCCATGCCGTCGAAATGGCTGCGCACGAAGGCCGCGTCCTTGTGGCCGAGCGGAATATCCAGCGTGGTGCCAGGACCGCTGCGCTTCTTCGACGACGGAATCAGCGCCGCGCCCTTGCTCAGGACCTTGCGCACCGGCGCGCCCATCTTGGGATGCAAAATCGCGGCCGCGTGTTCGAGTTCGCCGTTCTCGCCGACTGCTGCGGCCTTGCCGTAACTCTGCGCCTTGGCGCCGTCGATCCCGAGGGCTGCGACAGCCCGCTTCGACAGCAGTTCGCCGAGTTCCTCGCCGATCGCGATCAGGGGCGAGAGGTCTTCGACATATTTTCCGGCAAAGGGATTTTCGATCACGGCAATCGCCGCGGCACGCCGCGTCGGCGGCGCGATCGTCTTTCCCATCTCCAGATGGGTTTCCTCGACCACCGTGACGATCTTGCGAATGATGGCGCTCATTGGCCTTTTTCCCGCTCAAGCATGAACTGCACTTTCTATCGCGCTTCCGTGATGGGCATGCAACGCAGGCGCCTGGCCACCAGTAGTTCCGACCACGAGCGTTTCGCCAAGCAGGCGTAACGCCGCGCCTTCGATCAACCCGGCTGCGAACAATTGTTGCGCGCGAAGAGCCCCCGCCTCCAGCGCGGCTTCGACATCGCCTTCGGTCAACGGCCCGACGTCGCGGGTGACGAGGCGCGGACCGAGGTCGCTGTCGGGCTGCAATTCATTGGCCGGGCAGCGGACAATCGCGGGATGACCGGGCAAATCGACGGCATTGGCGATGATGGTGGCGGCGGCATCGGCCATTGAGGCCGTTCGCGCCAGCACGGTGACGGCGTCGGCGATGCCGAGCGAGAAGCTGCGACCATGCCGCCCACTGGTCGCGACGCCCCGGACCGGATCGTCGGCATCGACGATCATCATGCGCATCAGGCCGTGGCGGTCCGGCCGGTCCATCAGGCCGACGCTGAATTGTTCGCCGCCGGTCAGATGCAGCGCGATGTCACCGCCATTATTGACATAGGCGCGATCGAGACGCGCCGCGCCCAGCATCGCGCCGAGAATCTCTTCCGCGACGGAGCCGGCCACCGCTGCCATCGGCGTGATGAAATGACCTGACGCAAACGGAGCGACCGCCGCATGCATGCGGCGCGCGACGACGCCCCGCAGCGTACACCGCGCCGGATCGGCGGCCTGGCGCAGCGTCGCCAATTCCTCGCAGAGTTCATCAAGCAAGCCGGTAAAGCGCCGCGCTGCAGCATCATGGGCGGCTCGGACCTCCGCCGCGTTCCCCTTGGCCTCGATGATCAGATCGATCGGACCGTCCTGCAAATGCAGCCGTTTCCCGTCAGGAAGAAGCGCAATTTGCGGGAGGCGTTTCATGCGTGCCGTCCCGGAATGTAGGGCATCGGGCGGATCTCGGTGTTGTCCTTGAGTGAAGCCAGCGGCCGGACATAATCCATATGGCCGCCGAGCGCCGCATAGTCCGAGAGCCGCAGCGTGAATTCGATCGGCGCCACCAAGGCAGGCGTCGGCACATAGCCGAAGGCGCCCGCCGGCATCTGCGTGACGTCGACCATGAAGGTGATACCGCCGCCAGGCCAGACATAAACCGGCGCACCACCGCTGGTGACCCGTGTCAGCGCGTCCTTGACCGACCGCGTCAGCCGCACCGGATTGTCGGTGACCCCGGCGCGCAGCGATCCGCCGGCGCCGCCCATGAACAACACCGTGCATAGCGCCGGTTCGCAATTTTCCTGGATACGCTCGACCGAGAGTTTCAGATCGAGCGGCATTTGCGTCTCAACCGGCCTGAGCGCCTCGTCGAGCACGTAATAGGCCGCATGCTCGCCGGTGGTCGACACCATCAGCATGGTCAGGCCAGGCCGAGCCTCCTTTGGATTGAACGGGCCCAGCACCGACAAGGGATCGGAAATCCTGGTGCCGCCCCAGCCCGTGCCGGGCTCGGCGACCTGGAAATAACGGCCCGGCGTCGAGCGCCGCCCCTTCATCTTGATCCCGGTATCGGGAATATCGAGCAGCTTGCCGGCCTGATGCTCCGAGAGAACGCCGGTGATGTGGTCGTCAACTACCACGACCTCATCGACCTTGCCGTGCCATTGCTTGGCGAACATGCCGATGGTCGCCGAGCCGCAGCCGACCCGCATCCGCTCTTCCGCGACGCCGTTGACAACAGGCGGATAGCCGGCCTGCACCACCACGGTGGCGCCGCCGTCGATCGTCAGTTCGACCGGCTTGCAATTGGAGAGGTCCATCAGCGCGTCGCAGGTGACGCGTCCTTCTTTCTTGGAACCTCCGGTCAGATGATGCACGCCGCCGAGCGAGAGCATCTGCGAGCCATATTCGCCTGTCGTGACGTGGCCGATCGCCTCGCCCTGCGCGCGGACGGTCGCGGTCTCGGGGCCGAGATGGCGATCGGTGTCGATCTTCACCTTGACGCCGCAATAGCTGAAAATGCCTTCGGTCACGACCGTGACCATGTCGACGCCGTCAATCTCCGAAGACACGATGAAGGGCGCGGGCTTGTAATCGGGGTACGTCGTGCCGGCGCCGATTGCGGTCACGAATACATTGGGCTCACGGACGAGCTTGCCGTCCCAATCGCCGCCGCCGGCCTGGAACGGCACCAGCTTTCCGCCATGCGACACCGTTCGTTCCAGCACGATGTGCGGATCGACGCGTACCAGTACGCCGTCGTGGTTGGCGTAGCGATCGCAAGCGCCCGCCGCGCCCGGCTTGATGTAGCACATCACCGGACAGGCATCGCAGCGGATCTTGTCGCCACCGGCAGTCGTTGTATCCGTCATCGTGAACAAGCCTGCTCGCTGGGAGGCGCCGATCATACCCGCATTCCCGCGGGAGCGATCATTGTTCGTATACGAACGATGTTGCGCGCGGACGGAAACCCTGTCAAGCGGGCGGAACAGCGAAAAAGCGCGGTTGCCGCATAAAAACTCATTTGCCTCGTGCCGTTGTTTATAAAGTGGGCGGCAGTCGGCTCGCGGAACGCACGGCTTGCACGTTTGTATACAAACGGTATCTTCGAAACACATTCCGCACGATATTTTGCAGCGCAACCGGACTTAGGGTTTCTTGGGGATCAAGGCGCAGAGCATGACGCAGAGCACGATGCGCCTGACCGTCAACGGCAAAAGCTGCGATGTCGACGCCGCGCCCGACACCGCATTGCTCTATGTGTTGCGCAACGACCTCGCCTTGAACGGACCGAAATATGGCTGCGGGCTCGGCGAGTGCGGCGCCTGCGCGGTGCTGATCGACGGCGAGGCGGCGCGTTCCTGCGTGATCCCGATTGAAGGCTGCGCCGGGCGCGACATTGTGACGCTCGAAGGCCTCGGCTCGCGCGAGCATCCCGATCTGGTTCAGGAGGCCTTCATCCGCGAGCAGGCCGCGCAATGCGGCTACTGCCTGAACGGCATGATCATCAGCACCAAAGCGCTGCTGATGCGCAACGCGCATCCTTCCGAAGCCGAAGTAAGGGAAGCGCTGCGCTACAATTTGTGCCGCTGCGGAGCGCATATCGAGATCATCCGCGCCGCGATGCGCGCCGCGGGCCACGCCGTCGAGGCCCGCGACTGATGGCAACGCCGGAGACTCCAGCGAGCAGCGAAGCGCCGGGATCGCTGTCGGTCGTCCGCGCGACAGAGACGGGCGCATTCGAGACCTTCATCAAGATCACAGCAGATGGCTCGGTCACTGCCTACAACGGCCATGTCGATCTCGGCACCGGAATCCGCACCGCCCTCGGACAGATCGTCGCTGAGGAACTCGACGTCTCCTTTGCCCGCGTCGTTGTCGTGCTCGGCGACACCTCTGTCGTGCCCAACCAGGGCGCGACGATTGCCAGCGAAACCATCCAGATCACGGCAGTGCCGCTGCGCAAGGCCGCGGCGCAGGCTCGACGATTTTTGGTCGCGCGTGCGGCGGAACGGCTGGAGGTGCCGATCGAGGATCTCTCGATTGAGGATGGATTGATCCGCGGCAAGGACAACCGCACCGTCAGCTATGGCGAATTGATCGCCGAGGATATCATTCGCCTCGAACTCACCGACGACGTTCCGGTGAAAGACGTCAGCGCCTATTCCGTCGTCGGGCAATCGGTGCCTCGCGTGGACCTGCCGGCGAAGGCCACCGGCGAACTGGTTTACGTTCACGACATGCGCGTGCCCGGCATGCTGCACGGCCGCGTCGTTCGGCCGCCCTATGCCGGCATCGATGCCGGCCCGTTCGTCGGCACCAGCCTGATCGCGGTTGATGAAGCCTCGATACGCGATATTCCCGGGCTGGTGGCCGTGGTGAGGATCGGCGATTTCATTGGCGTGGTTGCCGAGCGCGAGGAGAACGCGATCAAGGCGGCGGCGCAGCTCAAGGTGAGCTGGAAGCCGGTGCCTGTTCTGCCCGACCTTGACGATCTCCAAACGGCGCTGCGCGCCAATCCGTCGACGCCGAGGACGCTGATCGACAAGGGCGATGTCGATGCCGCCATCGCGTCCGCCGCCAAGCCGATGGCGCGGACTTACGTCTGGCCGTATCAGATGCACGGCTCGATCGGTCCGTCCTGCGCGGTCGCCGATTATCAGCACGGCGCGATCCGGGTGTGGTCCGGCACGCAAAACCCGCACATCCTGCGCGTCGACCTTGCCCTCCTGATCGAACGACCGGAAGCCGAGATCGATGTTGTCAGGATGGAAGCCGCCGGCTGCTATGGCCGCAACTGCGCCGACGACGTCACCGCCGACGCGCTACTGCTGTCGCGTGCGGTCGGACGTCCCGTCCGCATGCAATTGACCCGAGAGCAGGAGCACGCCTGGGAACCGAAGGGCACCGGGCAATTGATGGACGTCAATGGCGGGCTGAACGCCGACGGCAGCGCCGCCGCCTATGATTTTTCAACGCGCTATCCCTCGAACGGCGCGCCGACGCTGGCACTGCTGCTCACCGGGCGAATCGCGCCGGAGCCCGCCGTGTTCGAAATGGGCGATCGCACCGCGATCCCGCCTTACGATTACGATCACATGCGCGTGGTGGCGCATGACATGCCGCCGATCGTGCGCGCCTCCTGGTTCCGCGGCGTCTCGGCACTGCCCAACACTTTCGCGCATGAATCCTATATCGACGAGCTCGCCACCGAGGCCGGCGTCGATCCGATCGAATATCGCCTGCGCTACCTGAAGGACGCGCGTGCCGTCGATCTCGTCAATGCGGTGGCGGAGCGCGCGGGCTGGAAACCGCGACCGGTACGACAGTCTGAAGCCGAGGGCGACATCGTGCGCGGGCGCGGCTTTGCCTATGCGCTCTATGTGCACAGCAAATTCCCGGGCTATGGCGCGGCGTGGTCGGCATGGATCGCCGACGTCGCGGTCAACAAGGCGACCGGCGATGTCAGCGTCACCCGCGTGGTCGCGGGCCAGGATTCCGGGCTGATGATCAACCCGGAAGGGGTGCGCCATCAGATCCACGGCAACGTGATCCAGTCGACCAGCCGCGCGCTGATGGAGGAAGTGTCGTTCGACCGTGCACAGGTCACGGCACGCGAATGGGGCGCCTACCCCATCATCAAATTCCCTGACGTGCCCAAGATCGACGTGCTGATGCTGCCCCGGCAGGATCAGCCGCCGCTCGGCGTCGGCGAGTCCGCCTCGGTGCCGAGCGCTGCTGCCATTGCCAACGCGATCTATGATGCGACCGGTGTGCGCTTTCGCGAATTGCCGTTCACGCCGGAACGCATTTTGCGGGGATTGCACGGCTACGCGCCGGTGGTGCCGGAGGCATTGCCTGCGCCGCAGCCCGCGCCTGATCTGAGCAAATGGCAAAACCCGTTTGCCGGACGGCGCGGCGTGCTGGCGACGGCGGCGGCATTATGCGCGGCGGTGATCGGCGTCGGCGCCGCCGTGCTGCCGTGGCGCGCGATCGCGCCGATCGCGCGGCCGGATGCGTCAGTCTATTCGGCGGCGACCATCGCACGCGGCCAGCAACTCGCCGCGCTCGGCAACTGCGCGGTCTGCCACACCAGCATCAATGGCGTGCTCAATGCCGGCGGCCGGCCGCTGGAAACGCCGTTCGGGATTATCTACAGCACCAACATCACGCCCGACGTCGAAACCGGCATCGGCGCATGGTCCTATCCCGCCTTCGAGCGATCCATGCGCGAAGGCATTCATCGCGATGGACGGCACCTCTATCCGGCGTTCCCCTATACACACTTCGCCAAGACGACCGATGCCGACCTGCAGGCGCTCTACGCTTACCTGATGGCGCAATCGCCGGTGCGCGCGGAAAATCCGGAAAACAAGCTGGCGTTCCCGTTCAACATCCGCCCGCTGCTGGCCGGATGGAATGCGCTATTCCACCAGCCAAAACCGTTCCAGGCGGATGCGAGCAAATCAGACTTATGGAATCGCGGCGCCTATCTGGTCGAGGGCCTCGGCCATTGCAGCGCCTGCCATTCGCCGCGCAACGCGCTGGGCGCGGAGAAGCAAAGTGCTTACCTCGCGGGCGGCTTCGCGGAAGGCTGGGAAGCACCCGCCCTGACGTCGCTGTCGCAGGCGCCGATCCCCTGGAGCGAGGATGAACTCTACGCCTATTTGCGAACCGGCGAATCGCGGCTGCACGGTGTCGCCGCGGGACCGATGGCACCGGTCGTGAAGGAACTCGCCGCACTGCCCGATCAGGACATCCGTGCGATGGCGGTCTATCTCGGCTCGTTCAACGAGTCCGCTACCGATAAGCCCGCGCAGGACGCGCTCGCCGCCAAACTCGAGGCCGCGACCAGCACCAGGCTTGTTGCGGCTTCGAGTGTCGGCGCCCGGATCTACCAGGGCGCCTGCGCGGTCTGTCACGAGGTCGGCGGCGCGCCCCTGTTTGGCAGCCGGCCGTCGTTGGCGCTGAACAGCAATCTGCACAGCGCCGTGCCCGACAATCTGATCCAGGTGATCCTGCACGGCATCAAAGCCCCCGTGACCAGCGACCTCGGTTATATGCCCGCCTTCAAGGACAGCCTGACCGACGGCCAGGTTGCGGAGCTGGCCGCCTACCTGCGGCGACAATTTGCCCCGGATCGGCCGGGATGGGGCGATATCCACGCAACCGTTGGGCGAATCCGGCAGGAAATGGCGCGCTGAGCTGCCATGCCGCCGCCAAAAGCCACTGGTTGGGCCGCCGCGGGCGCGATAGAGTTCCAGCATGGCAGTCACAGATATTGCATCCCGGACCTACAACCACGGCTGGCGGCTCGATCCGATCGTGCGCAGCCTGCTGGATACCGACTTTTACAAGCTGCTGATGCTGCAGATGATTCGGGAATTCTACCCGGATCAGCAGGTGACGTTTTCGGTGATCAACCGCAGCAAGCATGTGCGGCTGGCCGAGATCATCGATGAGGGCGAGTTGCGCGCCCAGCTCGACCACGCCCGCTCCATCCGCTTCACCAAGAAGGAACTGATCTGGCTCGCCGGTAATACGTTCTACGGCAAGACCCAGATGTTCTCCCCGGAGTTCATCAACTGGCTCGCCAATTTCCGCCTGCCCGAATACGAGCTGCGCAAGGTGGACGGCCAGTATGAACTGCATTTCCACGGGCCGTGGACCCACACCACGATGTGGGAAATCCCGGCGCTCGCGATCCTGAACGAACTGCGCTCACGCCAGGCCCTGAAAGGCCAGGGGCGGTTCGCGCTCGACGTGCTCTATGCCCGCGCCAAGGCAAAACTCTGGACCAAGGTCGAGCGGCTGCGCAAATTGGAAGGCCTGCGTTTGTCGGACTTCGGCACCCGCCGCCGTCACGGTTTTCTGTGGCAACGCTGGTGCGTCGAGGCGGTCAAGGAAGGCCTCGGCTCCTCGTTCACCGGCACCTCCAACGTGCTGCTCGCGATGGACAATGATCTCGAAGCGATCGGCACCAATGCGCATGAATTGCCGATGGTCGCAGCGGCGCTCGCCAATGACGATACGGAACTGCGCTGGGCGCCCTATCGCATCCTCGATCAATGGCGCCATACCTATGGCGGCAATTTGCTGATTGCCCTGCCCGACGCCTTCGGCACAAAGCCGTTCCTGCGCGATGCGCCGGAATGGGTCGCCGACTGGACCGGCTTTCGCCCCGACAGCGCGCCGCCGATTGCGGCTGGCGAAGACATCATCACGTGGTGGAAGCAGAAGGGCCGTGATCCCCGGGAGAAGCTGCTGGTGTTCTCCGACGGCATGGACGTCGGCTCGATCGAAGAGACCTATCGCCATTTTACCGGACGGGTCCGTGTCAGCTTCGGCTGGGGCACCAACCTCACCAATGATTTCGTCGGCTGCGCGCCGGATGGATCGGCCGATCTCGATCCGATCTCGATCGTCTGCAAGGTAACGTCAGTGGATGGACGGCCGGCCGTCAAACTGTCGGACAATCCGGAAAAGGCGACAGGCTCGCCGTCCGAAGTCGAGCGATACATACGCGTATTCGGAAATGCCGGCCGCGTCCGCGCCGCCGTGCACGTCTGAACCGGCAACACGCAATCCCTGGCTACCCAAACGATTTGACGAGGCCCGCATGCCCGCACCCAAGCCGCCTGCCTTTGAAACCCTGAGCCTGCATGCCGGCCAGCGCCCGGATCCCGTCACCGGCGCCCGCGCGGTGCCGATCTATCAGACCACGTCCTACGTGTTCCAGGATTCCGACCATGCCGCCGCGTTGTTCAACCTCGAACGCGCCGGACATATCTATACGCGCATTTCCAATCCGACGACCGCGGTGCTCGAAGAGCGGCTTGCCGCGCTGGAAGCCGGCGTCGGTGCGATCTGCACCGCGAGCGGCATGGCGGCGCTGCATCTGGCGATCGCCACATTGCTCAATGCCGGCGACCATATCGTGGCGTCCTCCTCGCTCTATGGCGGCACCATCAATCTGCTCGCGCACACCCTGCCGCGCTTCGGCATCACGACGACATTCGTGAAACCGCGTGCGCTCGACGAGTTCCGCGACGCCATCAAGCCGAACACAAAGCTTGTCATCGGCGAGACCATCGGCAATCCCGGCCTCGAAGTGCTGGATATTCCGGCGGTCGCGGAGATCGCCCATGACGCCAAAATTCCGCTGTTGATCGACAACACCTTTGCGACGCCGTTCCTCAGCAGGCCGATCGAACTCGGCGCCGACATCGTGATGAACTCGGCGACCAAATGGATCGGCGGCCACGGCATCGCAATCGGCGGCGTCATCGTCGATGGCGGCCATTTCGATTGGCACGATTCCGGAAAGTTCCCGGTCCTGACCGAGCCCTACGCCGGTTATCACGGCATCGTCTTCGACGAGCAGTTCGGCCAGGCCGCCTTCATCATGCGCGCCCGAACCGAGGGCTTGCGCGATTTCGGTGCGTGCCTGTCGCCAACCAATGCGTTCCAGCTGCTGCAGGGCGTCGAGACGCTGGGCGTTCGCATGGAACGGCATATGAGCAATACGCTCGCGGTGCTGGAATTCCTGAAGGCCAACAAGGCGGTCGAGTGGGTGCTGCATCCCGCGCTGGAAAATCACCCCGACCATCAATTGGCGCTGCGGCTGCTGCCGAAGGGCGCCGGTTCGATCGTCAGCTTCGGCATCAAGGGCGGCAGGCCCGCAGGCAAGAAATTCATCGAGACGCTGCGCATGGTCAGCCACCTCGCCAATGTCGGCGACGCCAAGACGCTGGTGATCCATCCCGCCAGCACCACGCATCAACAGATGGATGCGGCGCAACTCAAGGCCGCCGGCGTCGGCGAGGAGCTGGTGCGGCTATCGGTCGGCATTGAAGCCGCGGCTGATATCATCGACGATCTCGGCCAGGCGCTTCGCGCATCGCAGAAGGTGTGAGCCATGCAACTGTCAGTCAAAGGATCCGATATTTTCGTTGCCACCGGCGGGCGTCCGTTCGATCCGTCGTTGCCCGCGGTGGTGATGCTGCACGGCGCGGGTTTCGATCATTCGACCTGGGCGCTGCACAGCCGGTGGTTCGCCCATCATGGCTACTCGGTATTGGCGCCGGATCTGCCGGGCCATGGCCGCTCGTCGGGCAACGCGTTGCCGACGATATCAGACATGGCCGACTGGACCGCGGCACTGCTGGATGCGGCCGGCGCGCCCAAGGCAAAACTGGTCGGGCATTCCATGGGGTCGCTAATCGCGCTGGAAACCTCGGCGCGACATCCGGACAAGGTTTCTGGCCTGAGCCTGATCGGGACGGCGGCAACGATGACCGTCGGGCCTGATCTGCTCAAGGCCGCGGAGTTCAACAATCCCGATGCGATCGACATGGTCTCGATCTGGGGTCTCGGTTTCAAGGCCGAACTTGGCGGCAGCCTCGCGCCGGGATTATGGATGCATCAGGGCGCGCAGCGCGTGCTGCAGCAGACCCGTCCGGGCGTGCTCTACAACGATCTCAACGCCTGCAATTCGTACGAGGGCGCGCTCGCGGCAGCTGCGGCGGTCAAGGTGCCAGCGACGTTTATCCTCGGCGAGCGCGATATGATGACCCCGGCAAAGGCCGGCAAGACGCTGGCGGCGGCAACGCCCAACGCGCGCGTCGTGGTGTTGCCGGGCGCCGGCCACATGATGATGGTCGAAGCGCCGGATGAATTGCTGGCGGCGCTGCGGGAGTGAGATAGCCAAGACGACGGTCGCTTCTCCCTTCTCCCCTTGTGGGAGAAGGTGGCGCGAAGCGCCGGATGAGGGGTCTCTATCCTCATCACGGATCTTGCCGTGAGGAGAGAACCCCTCACCCGTCCGCAACGCTACGCGTTGCGTCCACCCTCTCCCACAAGGGGAGAGGGGAAAGCAGTGTCCGCTGATGCATTATTTACTGCCGCGCCGCGCGCTTGCGCTCCACCGGATGAATATCCACCGCCCGCAACCTGCCCATGCGGAGCACGTCCATTTCCAGCTTGCGATCGATGCGGTCGCGGTCGAGTGCGCGGATCAGGTCGTCGACGCCGTTGATCTCGATGCCGTCCAGTTTGATTACGACATCACCCGGCAACAGACCGGCCTGCGCCGCAGGGCTGTCAGCCTCGATCTGCGCCAATAGCGCACCCATTGTGTTGTCAACGCCGGCCACCACCGCGTGCCGCCGCGGGATCGGTGCGGTCTGGCCGGACACGCCGATATAGGCGCGGCGCACATAGCCGTGGCGGATGATCTCCGACAGCACGAACTGCGCGGTGTTACTGGCGACCGCAAAGCAGATGCCTTGCGCGCCCTGAATGATCGCAGTGTTGATCCCGATCACCTCCGCCGCCGACGACACCAGTGGCCCGCCGGAATTGCCGGGATTCAGCGCAGCGTCGGTCTGGATCACGTCCTCGATGGTCCTCCCGCTCACCGAGCGGATCGAACGTCCCAGCGCCGATACCACACCCGCGGTCACCGTCGACTCAAACCCCAGGGGATTGCCGATTGCAACCACGAGCTGGCCGCGTCGTAGGCTTTTGGAGTTGCCGAGCGAAGCATAAGGCAAATCGCGCGCGCCGTCGGCGCGCAGCAAAGCGAGATCGGTGTCGGGATCGACGCCGAGCACATGCGCGTCGGTGACAAAACCTTCGGTATCCCGCAACCGGATTTCTTTCGACGATCCGACCACGTGGCTGTTGGTCAGCACCAGGCCATCCGGCGAGATCACGATGCCCGACCCGAGGCCGCCGCGCTCCCGCGCCGTGCGCACTTTGGGGCCGGTTTCGACGCGAACGACGGCGGGGCCGACGCGCTCGGTCACGCCGATCACGGCGTTGGAATAGGCATCCAGCAGGGCATGGTCGTTATCAAGGGCGTGTTCGGTCGCGCGCAATGACGGAGCGTCATCGGCGTTATCTGGGGTAAAATCCAACATGGCGAATTCCTTCGCCCGTCAGATGGTTACGGGATTACCTTGCCGCAAGAGCCTCAACCTCCGCGCAAACCTGCCCTGAGCTTACGTGGCCCGCCGCAAGTTCGGCGGCTTCGCCTTGACCGGATCGAGCAGCGACCAGTCGCCCTGTTCCAGCGTATAGCCTTGCGGGAACGGCGCGCGGAGCTCCAGCCCGAGCGACCGCAGCACGCGATCGTCGCGGTAGTAGCATTGCAGCACGACGCGAACGAGGGTTGCGGCGGCAGCACCACCCGATGCGCGGAACTCCTGCGCCACCGCATCGCGCCGCGCCGTGTCGAGGTCGGCGAGCGGCTTGCCGGCCAGGCGCGCAAGGTGGTCGAGCGCCTCTCGTACCAGCGCCGTGTCACGCCCGAGCGTCGCCAGCATGTCGGCCTGGATCGCGGGGTCGTCGGCGCCGGGTACCTTGTACTCGTCGCTGGCGGGGATGATCATCGCAGCGACGATGCGCAGATCGTCGCGCTGGGCTGAGGTCAGTTCATTTGATACGGACATGGCGGCCTCAGTCGAAGAGATTGGCTAGACGTTGCTTCATCTGGTCGGCGACGTAGAGCGCGATCGCCTGGATGGTCGAGGTCGGGTTCACGCCGCCTGAGGTCACGAACACACTGCCGTCGACGATGAAGAGATTCTTCACGTCATGCGACCGGCCCCATTCATTGACCACGGAGCGCGCCGGATCAGTCCCCATCCGCGCCGTGCCAAGCAGATGCCAGCCGCCCCATGGAATCGGGTCGTTGATGCAGAGGTCGGTGGCACCCGCGGCTTCGAGAATTTCCTTACCCCGCGCCAGTCCGTGCGCCATCATCTTCCGGCTGTTCTCGCTGATCGTGTAATCGATTTTCGGTGCAGGAATGCCGTGGCTGTCTTTCAGCACGGGATCGAGCGTGACGCGGTTATGTTCCTCGGGCAGATCCTCGCAAATCGCCGAGACCCCGAGCCGATGGCCGTTGAGCTTGCGGAAGACGCGATGGTGATCCGCGCCCCACGGCAGAATGCCCTTCTGCTCGCTCGCGACGGCTTCGAACACCGGCCCTGCGCCGCGGCCGAACTGGATGCCGTAGCCGCGCACGAAGCCGCGCGAGAGGTCTGTGTCGTAAAACTCCTTGCTCCAGAGGCAGGTCGGCGGCGCGCGGTTGCTGTCGGTCGGCTCCTTCACGAATCCGTAGATTTGCGCATAGGGATGGAACATCAGGTTCTTGCCGACCAGGCCGGACGAATTGGCGAGGCCATTCGGAAAACGGCCGGAGACCGAATTCAAGAGCAGCCGCGGCGTGCCGACGCCGTTGCAGGCGATGATCACAACCTCGGCCGGCTGGAATTGCTCGACGCCATCCTTGTCGTAGTAGACGACGCCCGAGGCCATGCCCTGCTCGTTGGTCAGGATCTCGCGCACCCGGCAATGGGTCTTGAGTTCGACGCCGGCACGGATCGCGTGCGGCCAATAAGTGATGTCGGTGGACGCTTTTGCGCCTTGCGCGCAGGCCGGCGTGCAATGGCCGAGATTGATGCAGCGCGCCCTGCCCTCGTAGTCCATCGTCGCGACCGTGGTATCCGACGGCCACCAGTGCCAGCCAAGCTTGTTCATGGCCTTGCCGATCAGCGGGCCGGAGAGCCCGAGCGGCTGCGGCGGCATCGGCGGGTGCGTCAGCGGCGAACGCGGATCGCCTGATAGCCCCGACACGCCCATCATGCGGTCGTTCTCTTCGAAGAATGGGGTCAGCGCGTCGTAATCGATCGGCCAGTCGTCGGCGACGCCGTCGAGTGTCTTCACCTTGAAATCGGACGGATGCAGCCGCGGCCAGTGCGCGGTGTACATCACCGTCGAGCCGCCGACGCCGTTGAAATTCACCACCTTGATCGGCGAGTTGTCGTCATTGATCGGGTAGTCCTCGGGCCGGCCGCGAATGTTCGGGCTGGTCGACCAGTCGCCATAAAACTTCGCCTCCCAGTCACGCCCGGTGCTCGGATAGTCCGAAGAATTCATCCAGCCGCCCTGGTCGAGGCAGAGAATGTGCATCTTGGTATCGGCCAAGCTCCAGGCGACAGCGGCGCCGGAGGCACCGGCGCCAATGATCAGGACGTCAACGGGATCGTTCATTCCATTTCCTCTTGTCATTCCGGGGCGCGAAGCGAACCCGGAATCTCGAGATTCCAGGTTCGATGCTTCGCATCGCCCCGGAATGACGAGTTCAATTCACAATCCTTACCGGCAGCGAACGAACGCCGCGGATGAAATTCGAATAGAGCCGCTGCGGCGGCCCTGTGATTTCGAACCTGAGATCCCGTTGCAACACTTCCTCCCAAAGAATGCGGATTTGCTGTTCGGCGAGCCGGTCGCCGACGCAGCGGTGGATGCCGGCGCCGAAGGCGAGATGCTGCCGGGGTTTGGCGCGGTCGACAATGAATTCGTCGGGGCGATCGATCTTTTCCTCGTCGCGATTGCCGGAGATGTACCACATCACCACCTTGTCGCCTTTTGCAATTTGGCGGCCGGCCAACTCCACATCGTTGCGCGCGGTGCGGCGCATATGCAGTACCGGCGTGTGGTAGCGGATGGATTCAGAGACGAGGTTGGGAATCAATTCGCGCCGGCTGCGCACCAATTCGAACTGCTCGGGGTTTTCGACCAGCGCCATCAGCCCGCCGGTCATGGAATTGCGCGTGGTGTCGTTGCCGCCGACGATCAGAAGCGCAATCGTCCCGATGAATTCGCGTGCCTGCAGATTTTGGGTCGCCGGCGAGTGCGCCAGCATCGAGATCAAATCGAAGGTTGGTGCTGCGTTGGCGCGGGCATCCCATAATTTGCGAAAATATTCTCCCATTTTGGTGAGTTCGGCGATGCGCTCCTCCGCCGAATGCACGACAGCATCCGGCGCTTCGACATTGGCGATCGCAACATCGGACCACCAGGTCAGCCTCTCGCGGTCCTCCCAGGGAAAATCGAACAGCGTCGCCAGCATCATGTTGGTGAGATCGGTCGAGACCCGCGCCACCCAGTCAAACGTCTCGCGGCGCGGCAGCGCATCCAGCACGTCCGAGGTCCGCTTGCGGATCAGCGCCTCAAGGTTGGCGAGGTTCGACGGCGCCACGATGGGAGCAACGGTGCGGCGATGCGCGGTATGGCCCGGCGGATCCATGCGGATAAAGTTTGCAAACTCCTGGCCGAGGGGCTGATCGGTGATCTGGATACCGCCGAGTTCCGAGCTCGACGAATAATTCTCGTGGTCGAGTTCGACGGCAAATATGTCGTCGTAGCGCGTTACCGACCAATACGGCCCGAACGGTGAGGCCTCGCAATAATGCACGGGATCATCGCGGCGCAGCTGCGCGAACAGCGGCCGCCAATTGTCGTCCTGGTACAAATGGGGATCGCTGACGTCGATCGAGGCCAGCTTGCGCAGCGCCTGGGCCATCGTGTCCCTCCCCTGTTTCCGTCGCCGCTTGCCGGGCGCTCCTGCCTTCGACGATAGAGGCAGACATGGCCATGAGTAAAGGCGCGAGAGGCAGCCCGGCGGCAAACCTGCAACCCTGCCACGCGTCCAGGCGGGGTTTGTCCACCGGCGCAAGAACGGATAGTTTTGGTGCCAAGGACATGCATTAAGAACAGACTTGGGAGCAACGCCGATTCCGGATCTTGACGTCATCATCATCGGCGCCGGCCTTTCCGGCATGTACCAACTCTACCGGCTGCGCGAACTGGGCTTGCGCGTGCAAGTATTCGAGGCGGGCACCGATGTCGGCGGTACCTGGTACTGGAACCGTTATCCCGGAGCACGCTTCGATTCCGAGAGTTATTCCTATGGTTATTCCTTCTCCAAGGAGTTGCTGCAGGAGTGGGACTGGTCCGAGCATTTTGCAGGCCAGCCGGAAACATTGCGCTACTGCAACTATGTCGCCGACAAGTTCGATCTGCGCCGGGACATCCAGTTCGAAAGCCGCGTCAAGGCCGCCCATTACGAGGAAGAAAGCCGGAGCTGGACGATCACGCTGGAAGACGGCAGCCGGTTTAACTCCCGCTTCCTGATTACGGCGATCGGGCCGCTCTCGACACCTACGCTGCCGCGAATCGAGGGTCTCGGCGACTTCAAGGGCGCATCGTTCCACACGGCGCGCTGGCCCAAGGAGCCGGTGGATTTCACCGGCAAGCGCGTCGCTGTCATCGGCACCGGCGCAACCGGCATCCAGACCATTCAGACCATCGCCAAAGAGGTCGGACACCTGACGGTGTTCCAGCGAACGGCGAATTGGGCGGCGCCGCTGCACAACGGCAAGATCGACGCCGAGACGCAGAAGAAAATCAAGGCCGGCTATCCCGAGATATTTGCCCGCTGCCAGGAGACGTTTGCCTGCTTCGTCCACACGCCTGATACGCGCGGCGCGTTCGAGGTGTCCGACGAGGAGCGCGAAGCCAACTATGAGCGGCTCTATGGCGAGCGCGGTTTTGGGATCTGGCAGGGGAATTTCAAGGACATCCTGATCGACCGCAAGGCGAATGCGACAATCAGCGATTTCGTCGCGCGGAAAATCCGCCAGCGGGTGAAAAACCCTGAGGTCGCCGAGAAGCTGATTCCGAAGAACCATGGATTCGGCACACGGCGGCTGCCGCTGGAGACGTTTTATTTCGAGGTCTACAACCAGGACAATGTCGAGCTGGTCGACATCAAGGAGACACCGATCGAGCGGATTACGCAAGCGGGCATCAAGACCAGCGCGAAGGAATTCGAGTTCGACATCATCATCTATGCGACCGGGTTCGACGCACTCACCGGCAGCTTCGACAAGATCGACTTCCGCGGCGTCAATGACGCGCGGCTGAAGGAGAAGTGGAAGCACGGGCCGCAAACTTATCTCGGCATCATGGTCCACGAATTCCCCAATATGATGATGCTGATGGGGCCGCACACCGCGCTCGGCAACATCCCGCGCAGCATCGAATACAGCGTCGATTGGGTGACCGGGCTGGTACGCTTTGCGTACGACAAACATCTGACACGACTGGAAGCGACCACCGCCGGTGTGGATTCATGGACCGATCACGTCAAGGCGCTCGGCGTCGGGCTGTTGTCCAACGAGATCGATTCCTGGATGACCGGCATCAACTCCAACGTCGAAGGCAAGCAAACCCGCATCATCGCCCGCTACAGCGGCAGCGCCCCGGCCTACCGCGCGCGGTGCGACGAGGTGGCCGCGAAGGGGTATGATGAATTGAGGTTGGGGTAGATTTCAATGTCGTCCCGGCGAAGGCCGGGACCCATACGCCGCGGCGCCAGTTGTTTTTCGCACGCTGTTCGACGGCCTCGCTTCAACAATAGATGACCGGGGTTATGGGTCCCGGCTCAAGGCCGGGACGACGTGGAGAGATTTGTCACCACGCATCGATACACGGCCGCTTGCGTCCCTTTCGCGGCTCCGGCTTCGGCACCGAGCGCAGCCCCGACATGATCCAGTGCCTGGTGTCAGCGGGATCGATCACCTCGTCGATCTCCAGCACCGAGGCGATCGAGACCGCCTTGCCGTTGGCATAGAGCTCGGCGACCTTGGCCTTGTAATATTTCTCGCGCTCTTCGAGGTCCGCAATCGCTTCCATTTCCTTGCGGAAGCCGAGCCGGACATAGCCTTCCAGGCCCATGCCGCCGAATTCGCCGGTCGGCCACGCCACCGTGAAGAACGAGGCATGAAAGCCGCCGCCGATCATGGCCTGCGCGCCGAGGCCATAACCCTTGCGCAGCACCACACCAAACAGCGGCACCGTGAGGCTGGCGCCGGTCACGAACATCCGCGCGACGTGGCGCACAATGGCGGTCTTTTCCGCTTCTGGCCCGACCATGAATCCCGGCGTATCGCACAGCGACACGATCGGAATATCGAAGGCATCGCACAGCTGCAGGAAGCGCGCGGCCTTGTCGCCGGCAGGCGCGTCGATGGCGCCGCCAAGATGCTTTGGATTGTTGGCGATCAAGCCGAACGGCTTGCCCTCGATACGGATGAAAGCCGTGATCATGCCGACGCCGAAATCGCGGCGAATTTCGAGTACTGATCCCTCGTCGGCGAGAAGGTCGATGACGGTCCTGATGTCATAAACCCTCAGCCGGTTCTCCGGGATCGCGCGCCGCAGCAGCCGCTGGTCCGGCGCCTTCCAGTCCGTCACCGTGCCCTGGAAGTACGACAGATATTTTTGCGCGGCGGAGGTTGCTTCCGCTTCGTCTTCGACCAGGATGTCAATGACGCCGTTCGGCGACTGGAACGACACCGGGCCGACTTCGGCCGGATGATAGACGCCAAGCCCGCCGCCTTCGATCATCGCCGGCCCGCCCATGCCGATCGAGGCATTTTTGGTCGCGATGATCACGTCGCAACAGCCGAGCATCGCCGCGTTGCCGGCGAAGCAATAGCCGGACACGACGCCGATGACAGGCACCAGTCCCGACAGTTTTGCAAATTGCACAAAGGACGGCCCGTCGAGACCGGTCATGCCGAGCCGGTCGGTATCGCCGGGACGGCCACCGCCACCCTCAGCGTAAAACACCAGCGGCATCCGCCATTGTTCGGCAAGCCCCAGCATGCGGTCGATCTTCTTGTGGTTCATGTGGCCCTGGGTGCCCGCCAGCACGGTGTAGTCATAGGAGATCACCATGCAGCGGGCGCCTTCCGCGCCGAATTTTTCGGCGTTGACGGTGGCGACGCCGGAGATCAGGCCGTCAGCCGGCGTGTTCTGAATGAGGTCGTCGACCTTGCGCCGCCGCCGCTGCGCGGCGATCGCCAGCGAGCCATATTCGACGAACGATCCTTCATCGACGAGCTGCGCGAGGTTTTCGCGTGCCGTGCGCTGGTTGGTCTTGCGACGGCGCTCGACCGAGGCCGGCCGGTTTTCGTCCAGCGTGATGGCGTGGCGCGCGATCAATTCGGCGAGGTCAGGGCGGATATGATCGAGATCGACATCCTCTTCCTCCGCCACATCGTGGGCATCAATCTCGGCCGGTTCGAGAAACAGGATGGCCTCATCCTGCATCAGTGTGACGCCGGCTTCCGCAGCGATCCTGGTCACCTTGCCGCCATGCGGCGCGGTCACGAGATGCTCCATCTTCATGGATTCGAGCACGGCAATTTGCTGACCCGGACGGACGAGATCGCCTTCCCGTACCTCGATCGCGACAATCGTACCCTGCAGCGGCGCCGGCACCGGGACGGAGCCGGCCGGACCGGCTGACCCAGCCGAGGCTTCGCGGGCCTCGGGAATGGACACGGCCGCGCCCGCTTCCAGCAGCTCCGGCGCCGAGAGATCGTTCGCCGCATGCACCAGCGCGGCGACATGGGTATCGATAAAGCCGGTATTGATTCGGTTGGCGACGAAATCCGGATGCGCCAGCACCGCGCCGAGGAACGGGATATTGGTGGCAACGCCGCCGATGCGGAATTCACGCAACGTGCGGGTGGCCTTCTGCACCACGTCGGCCCAATTCGGGCCGGTCGCGCGCACGATGACCTTGGCGAGCAGCGAGTCGAAGGCGGCGCTGGTCTTGTAGCCGGAATAGCCGAACGTATCGACGCGCACGCCGGGCCCGGCCGGCAGGTCAAACATGGAGAGCGTGCCACCGGTCGGCTTGGTGACGCCGTTCTCGTCCATCACCTCCATGTTGACGCGAAGCTGCATCGCGTAGCCGCGCGGTTTTGGGATGTAGGCCTGCGCGAGGCCGAGCGAGCCCAGCGTCGCGCCGCCGGCAACGGCGAGCTGCGCCTGCACCAAGTCAACGCCGAGCACCTCCTCGGTCACGGTGTGCTCGACCTGAAGCCGCGGATTGGCCTCGATGAACGCGAAGGCCTGCGCATCGCCCTTGGCGTCGCCATCGACCAGGAATTCGAAGGTGCCGAGATTGTCGTAGTTTGCGGCGCCCGCGAGTTCCCGGGCGGCGTCAATGATGCGCGTGCGCAGACTGTTGCTCAGCGACGGGCTCGGCGCCACCTCGATCAGCTTCTGGTTCCGTCGCTGGACGGTGCATTCGCGCTCCCACAAATGGCTGATCGCGCCGTGATGGTCGCCGATGATCTGCACCTCGATATGGCGGGCGTTTCGGATCAGGCGCTCAACATAGACGCCGTCGCTGCCGAAGGCCGCCTTGGCCTCGGACTGGCAGCGCGCATAGGCTTCTTCCAGCTTTGCCGCATCGTCCACGATCCGCATGCCGCGCCCGCCGCCGCCGGCGATGGCCTTGATCATGACGGCGGCGCCGGCGCCCAGGGACGCAAAGAAGGCCTTGGCCTCGTCGAGCGTCGTCGGGCCGCCGGTACCCTCGATGATGGGCACGCCGGTCTCCTTCGCCAGCGCCTTGGCCTTGGCCTTGTCGCCGAACAGATCCAGCGCCTCCGGCGACGGGCCGACGAAGGTGATGTCCTCTTCCGCGCAACGCCGGGCCAGCAAAGTGTTTTCGCTTAGAAAGCCGTAACCGGGATGCAGTGCATCGCAGCCGGTGGCCTTGGCAGCGGCCACGACCGCCTCGATGTCCAGATAGGCCCGCGCGCCCCGCCCCGGGATTTCATGCGCCGCGTCAGCGGAGCGGACATGCAAGGACAGCGCGTCGTCAGCGGGGTAGATCGCGACGGTGGCAAGGCCGGTCTCGCCCGCGGCCCGCGCAATTCGAATGGCAATCTCGCCGCGGTTGGCGATCAATAGCTTCTGAAAGGGCATAACAACTTCCGCAAAAGGATTATCGATCCTTCATGGTCGGATCGAGCACGATACGCAAGGACTCTCCCAGCGCATTGAATGCCAACGAGACCACCAGAATGGCAAGCCCCGGGGCATACATCTGCTCCGGCGCGATTTCCATATACTGATAGGCCCGGGCCAGCATGGCGCCCCAGCTCGGGTTTGGCGGCTGGATGCCGAGCCCGAGGAAGCTGAGGCTGGCTTCCGCCAGCAGCGCCGCCGCCAGCAGCAGCGTGACCTGGACGATGACAGGCTGCAGCGCGTTCGGCAGCACATGTTTCCACAGGATATGCCAGGCCGGTGCGCCAAAGCACCTGGAGGCGTCGACATAGAGCTCCTGCCGCACGATCAGCGTCCGCGCCCGGACGATTCGCGCCAGCGCCGGGAACATCACGATCCCGACCGCGATCATGCCGTTGGTCAGGCCGATGCCGAGCGCGCCGGTGACGGCGATCGCCAGCACGATGGCCGGGAATGACAGGAACGTATCGATGATCCGGCTGATGATGTCGTCGGTCCAGCCGCCGAAGAACCCGGCGGCCAGGCCGACCGGGAGACCGATCGCGACCGCGACGCTGACCGCGAGCAGGCTGGCATAGACCGTTGCCGGCGCGCCGTAGATCAGCCGGCTGAAGATGTCGCGGCCGAGATCGTCGGTGCCGAGCAGATGCCCGGGCCCTGGCGCCGCCAGCATGTTGTTGGCATCCTGCGCGGTCGGCAGATAGGGCGCGATCCAGGGTGCGCCGATCGCGACGATCACCAGCACCAGCAGCACCAGGATCGCCAGCGCGGCGCGCAGATCGCCCGCCAGCCAGCGGAAAAACCGCCGCAGCCGGCTCGGCTGGACCAGTCGCTTGGGGGTTTCGAGCGCCAAATCCGTCATTGTTCGATCCGGGGATCAACGGCCGCGCACAGCAGGTCCGCGATCAGGTTCACCAGAATGACCACGATCACCATCGTAAAGACCACGCCCTGCACGATCGGAAAATCACGCTGGATCGCGCCGCGCACGATCAGGCTGCCGAGGCCGGGAATCGCAAACACCGCTTCGATCACCACGGTCGCCGCCAGCATGCGGTTGACCAGGATGCTGATGATCGTGAACAGATTGACGCTGACATTCTTCAGCCCGTGTTGCCAGAGGATGCGCGTCATCGAGAGGCCCTTGGCGTGCAGGGTGCGCACATATTGCGATGACAGCACTTCCAGCAGCGATCCCCGCAACTGCCGCGCCACCTCGGCCATGCCGTAGGCGGCAATCGCAATACCCGGCAGCAGGGCATGCCGGATCGCCTCGATGGGCGAAACGCTGAAGGATTTCGCGCCGGTCGCCGGCAGCCAGTTCAGCTTCAGCGAAATCTCGGCGACCAGAATCATCGCCAGCCAAAAGCCGGGAATGGCGACACCGAGCGAGGCGATCATGCTGACCGTCTTGTCGACCCAGCCATCGGGCTTGATCGCCGCGATCACCCCCATTGGAATTCCCGTGACCAGCGCCAGCACCAGCGCGATCGCGACAATCAGAAGCGTGTTGGGAAAGGCCCGCGAGATCGAGGTCGCGACCTTCTCGCCGGTTAGCAGTGATTGCGAAAGGTCGCCTTGCACGACATTCGCCAGCCACGCGCCGTACTGCACCAGGAACGGCCGGTCGAGGCCGTAGACCTTCCGGATTTCGGTAATGCGCGCGTCGGTGGCGTTGTCGCCGGCCAGCGTCACCGCGACGTCGCCGGGCACCAGTTTGAGCAGCGCAAACACCATGAAGGTCGCAAGCAGGATCACGGGCAGCGCCTGCAGCAGGCGCCCGCCGATGACCCTTGTCGGACTTCGTCGCGCCATTCGGTCAGCTTTCCAGCCAGACGTCGTCGTATTTCGGCTTGCCCAGCAGGTTCGGCCTGTAGCCCTGCACCTTCTTGTTCATGGCAACCAGCTCGAACTGGAACGCGAGCGGCGCCACGAAGGCGTTTTCCATCACCAGCCGCTGCACGGTCGCAAACGCCTTGCGGCGCAGCTCGATGTCTTCGGAGGCGCGCGACTCCTTGATCGCAGCTTCGAGCTCCGGCGGCACCGCGCCCCGGCCGCCATTATAATAGGCGTCCTTGGTGAACATCAGCGAATAGGTCAGGCTGGGATCGGGCCGCCCGGTCCAGGCCGCGAGAATGCCGGAGCCGCGCTTCTCGGCGCCGAAGAACGCGGCAGAGGCTTCCGCGATCGGCGCGTTCAAGAAGCGCACATTCATGCCTGCTTTTCGGAACTGCTCGATCAGGATTTCCTGGCGCTGCACCGAATCCTGATCGGGATAGCCGACCAGCTCGATCGGCAAGCCGCCCTTGAAGCCGGCCTCGGCGAGCAGCTTCTTCGCCTTGTCGGGATCGTGAGGATAAAGCCCGGCGACGGACTTGTCGTAGGCCCAATGCGCCTTCGGCAGGTTCATGTAGGCCGGCTCGGCAAGGCTTGCGAGTGCCGCCTTGACGAAGGTTTCGCGGTCGATCGCAAAATTGAAGGCCTGACGCACCTTGATGTTGTCGAAGGGCGGTTTTGCCCAGTTCAGGAAAATCTGGAACACGTACAGCGTCGGCCCGTTGAAGATCTTGATATTGCTGGCGCGCTCCACGATCGCCTTCTGCCGCGGCGGCAGCTGGTACATCAAATCGTTCTGGCCGGCGGTGACCGAGCGTGAGCCGGTCGTCAATTCCGGAATGATCGAGAACTCGATACCGTCAGGGTAAGGACGGTTCGGCTTCCAGTATTTCTCGTTGCGCTTGATGACGATCTTCTCGCCGTCCGCCCAGCTAACGAAGGTATAGGCGCCGGCGCCGACCGGCGTGCGCGCGACATTGCCGGCCGCACTGGCCTTGACCGCGGTCGGCGACACCATCATGCCGGCGCGGTCGGAGAGAATGCCGGGCAATGCAGCGTCGGGTGTGCTCAGCTTCAACGTGACCTGCAACGGACCGGTCACCGCAGCCGATTCCATCGCGGCAAGATCAGCCTTGATGTTGGATTTCGGATCGCTCTTGTTGCGCTCCAGGTTGAACTTGACGGCCTCGGCATCGAGCGGCGTGCCATCGTGGAAGGTCACACCGGAGCGGATGTTGAGCACCAGCGTCGTCGGGTCCGAAAAGCTCCAGCTCTCGGCTAGGCCGGGCTTGGGCTTGAGCGTCTCGAAATCCCATTCGGTCAGCGTGTCGTACATCGTGAACAGGAAGGCATGGTCCGAACCGGCGCCGCCGGTTGCCGGGTCAAGGCTCGACGGATTGGCAGGCGCCGAGATGCGCAGGATCCCGCCGCGCTTCGGTGTTCCTTGCGCAAATGCGTGGCCGCCGAGGGTTGCACCAGCCAGCGCGCCCGATATCAGCGCCATTACCTCGCGTCGCGTCGTCTGTGTCATGGCAATTCCTCCGGCGGTTTTTTGTTAGTTCGGTGAAAAATTCGGGCGGTCGGCGAAATGGCAGGCGACCCAGTGATCGGGCATCAGCTCGCGCCAGTCCGGCGTCCTTTCGGCGCAGACGGCTTGCGCATACTGGCAGCGGGTGCGAAAGCGGCATCCCGACGGCGGATCGATCGGGCTCGGGATTTCGCCCTGCAGGACGATGCGATTGTTACCGCGCATGGTCGACGGCAACGGCCGTGGCTCGGCCGACAGCAGCGCCTGGCTATAGGGGTGCAGCGGCCGTTCCGAGACCTTTTCGGTCGGGCCTAGCTCGACGAAACGTCCCAGATACATCACCGCGATCCGCTCGCTGATATGGGACACCACGGCGAGATCGTGGGTGATGAAGACGTATGTAAGCCCAAGGTCGCGCTGCAGTTCGGCGAACAGATTGAGCACGTCGCCGCGGATCGACATGTCGAGCGCGGCTACCACCTCGTCACAGACGATCAGTTTGGGGCGCAGCGTGAGCGCCCGGGCAATCACCACGCGCTGCTTCTGGCCGCCGGACAGCTGGTGCGGATAGCGCTCGCCGAGGTCCTGCGGCAGACCGACCCGGTCCATCGCCTCATGCGCCCGCTGCAGCCGCTCGGCCTTCGATCCTGCGCGCGCCAGTTCGAGCGGCTCCAGCACCGACGATAGTATCGTCATGCGTGGGTTCAGCGCGGCATTCGGGTCCTGGAAGATAATCTGGTAGTCGCGGCGATGGCTTTGGAACTGCTGCCGCGGCATCGCCAGCGGATCGACGCCATTGTGCAGGATCGCGCCGCCGCTGGGTTTGAGCAGGAACACCAGCGCACGGCCGATCGTGGTCTTGCCCGATCCGGATTCGCCGATGATGCCAAAGGTCTCGCCGCGACGAACGTCAAAACTGACGCCGTCGACCGCCTTCACAATGGCGCGGCGATCGGTGGTTTGAAAGCCGACCTGGAGATCGCGCACCGAGACGATGGCATTATTGGCGGTTTGCGGCGTCATGGGCTGGCCACCATCGCTGCGATCGGTGCCGTCGCCGCGTGCTGAAGGGCACCGGGCAGATCGAGTTCGCGAAAGCGCCAGCATCGAACCTTGCGGCCGTTGCCGGCATCGAGCAGCGCCTGCTCCTTCTCGCAACCGGCGACCGCATGCGCGCAGCGCGCCTTGAAACGGCAGCCATTGGGCATGTCCATGATCGACGGCACCCGGCCCGGGATCGACGGCAGCTTGCCGTGCCGCGGGCTCAGATGCGGCAACGAGCGCAACAGGCCCGACGTATAGGGATGCAGCGGCCGCACCAGCGCGTCATCCACCGCGGCGTCCTCGATCACCTCGCCCGCATACATCGTAATCATGCGCGTGCAGGTTTCCGCGACGACGCCGAGATCGTGCGTGATCAGCATCAGCGCCGTATTGGAAGTCTCGCTGAGGTCGCGCAGCAACTCCAGAATCTGGGCCTGCACGGTGACGTCGAGTGCCGTGGTCGGCTCGTCCGCGATCAACAGTTGCGGGCCACAGATCAGGCTTGCTGCAATCATCACGCGCTGGCGCATGCCGCCCGAGAGCTGGTGCGGATAATCGTCGATGCGCCGCTCAGGCGAGGCAATGCCGACCCGGCGCAGCATCTCGAGCGTCCGTTCCCTCGCCTCTTCCTTGCTGACGCCGGTATGCACCCGCAGCGTCTCGGCGATCTGATGGCCGACCGTAAACACCGGATCCAGCGCGCTCATCGGCTCCTGAAAGATCATCGCGATGCGACGGCCGCGGATCGCCCGCATCTCCCGCGTACTGCAGGACGCCAGATCGGTGCCATCGAAGTGGATCGATCCATCGAGCCCGGCAAGGTTGTTCGGCAACAACCGCAGGATCGACAGGCCGGTGATGGTCTTGCCGCAGCCGCTTTCGCCGACAATGCCGACGCGCTCGCCGGGGCCGATGTCGAAATCGATCTTGCGGGTCGCCTGCCAGACGCCGTGCGAGGTCTTGAAACGGATGCCGAGGCCGCGCACCGACATCAGCGCTTGCGGGCCGCCCGCAACCACTTCCGATCCGCGCTGTGCCGGCTGGGCCGCTGCCATCAGCCCGCCGCCCGCTTCTTCTCTTTCACGAGCTGTTCCTCCATCAGCATCTCGGTTCCGATGATGCCCTCGCGGGCCAGCTGATCGATCTCGGCATCGGAAAGTCCGAGCAGCCCGTCGAGAATTTCTTGATTGTGTTCGCCGAGCGTCGGCGGCGCGCTTCGGATCGGAAACGGCTTTGCGCCCTCACGGAACGGCATCGAAGGCTGGGGGTGCTTTCCGATAAAGGCGCGATCAACCTCCTGGATAAAGCCCCGCGCGTGCAGCTGCGGATCCTGCAACAGCTCGATCGGCAACCGCGCGACGCCTGACGCAACGCCCGCCGCCTGCAGCGCCTTCATCGCCGCCTCCGGGTCGCGCGCTGACGTCCAGGCCGTGATAGCGGCCTCGATCTCTCGCTCGATGGCGCGCCGTCCCACCGCCGTCTTCAGCCAGGCATCGGTGGCCCAATCGGCGCGGCCGAGCAGCTTCGCAAGCCTTGGCCACATCGCATCGCTGGAAACCGCGACCACGATCCAGTTGTCGACGCCGGCGCAGGGGAAGCAGCCATGCGGCACGAAATCCGGATGGCGGTTGCCGTATTTTTTCGGCTCCTTGCCGTCGATGGAATGCGCTGTTATCCACGGCGCCGCAAACGGCATCATGCATTCGATCTGCGCGAGATCGATGAACTGGCCCTTGCCGGTGAGTTTCGCGTGAATGAGTGCGGTCAGCACCGCGGCGCAACCGTTCAAGCCACCGACTGCATCGCCGAACGCGGTGTGGCTCATGACAGGCGGGCCACCGGCATCGCCAACCACGCTCGGCAGGCCCGAGCCCTGTTCGAGTGTCGAGCCATAGGCGCGGCAATCGCGGTGCACGCTGCCGGCGCCGAACGCCGACATCGACATCATGACGAGCTTCGGATTGAGCTTGCTCAGCACCTCATAGCCGAGCCCGAGCTTCGGCAACACCTCGACGGAGTAATTGTCGACGACGACGTCGGCATCGGCCAACAGTCGTTTTGCGAGATTAAGGCCTTGCTGGCGAGTGAGGTCGAGCGTGATCCCGCGCTTGTTGCGGTTCATGATGCAGTAGCGCACCGATTTCTCGTACATCTGTTCGAGAACATAGGCCGGCCGCCGGTCCACCCCGCGCCACCAATCCGGATATTGCGTTGCCTCGATCTTGATGACGTCGGCGCCGAGATCGGCCAGCGTGCGCGTGCAGATCGGGCCGGCCCAGCCCATCGAGAAATCGATCACGCGGATGCCTTCCAGCGGCAGGCGATCTGATCCCTGCTCTGCAGGCACCGGCACCCGTTTCGCGGCCTCGCTGACATGCGCGCAGCCGAGCATTTGCTCGCCGATATCAGGAACCGCGCCGCCGCGACGTGGCGGTGTTCCGGTCAAGCGTTGCATCGAGCCCGCCGTAAAGCCGGTTTCGTCGCCGATCATAACCGGCACGATCGCGCCACGCGCCTTCTTCTCCTCGTCTGCGATGAGGACGCCGACATCGGGCACCGGCACGATCGGTATTTTGCGCTGCATGCCCTCGGCAAACCATTCCTGCGCGGTGCGCTGTTTCAGTTTCGGAATGATCTTGCCCTCGATCAATTCGATATGCTCCAGGCGATCGACGCCCATGAACAGCGCCGGGTCGTCGCGCAGTTCGGGCAACCCCAACATGTCGCCGAAGGCACGCCATTGCGCGGGGGTGACCGTGGTGACGCCGAGCCAGCCTTGCTTCGTCTCATAGATGCCGACCGGGAACGTCGGCCAGAAGCGGTTGACGCCGATGCGCCGCATGATGTCGCCGCGCACGAACGACTCGAACATGATGTATTCGGTCACCGCGATGCTGGATTCGAAGATGCTCAGGGAGTTCGACCGTCCCCGCCCGTCCTGCATCTGGCCCAGGACCGAAGAAGCCGCCGCGATAAAACCCCAGAGGCCGGCGAAGATGCCGGTCTGGAAATCCGGCGCGTGCATCGGCGGCCCCTCAACCGGCCCGACCAGCTTTACCAGTCCGGTCAGCGCACGTATCGTCGAGTCCGTCGCTTCGAAATCTGCATACGGCCCCTCGCGGCCGAACCAGCTTACGTCGAGATGAATGAGGCCGGGATTGCGCTGCTTGATAACCGCGAGATCGAAGGCCGGACAATCCGCCGCATCGATGTCGCGGCCATCGAGCAGAATGTCGCACGCCGCGATCAATTCGGTCAGGCGCGATGAAGCGGCGGCGTTGCTGGAATCTAGCGCCACGCTCGACTTGTTGAAGTTAAGAAACGCAAACCAGGCGCTGTGACCTTTCGGCGTCAACGGCGCGGTGCGGCGAAGCGGATCACCCGCGGGCGGTTCGATCTTCTGCACGGTCGCGCCGAAATCGGCGAACAGGCGCGCGCAATAGCTTGTCGCCGCCGCGCTCCCAATCTCGACAATCCGCAGATGCGACAACGCGCCCATCACGCTTCCTCATGGCCAAACGACCAGCGTCATGCGCGCGCCGGTTCAGTTTTTTGTTGCTGACCATGAAACCTTGCCCGCCTGTCGATGCAAGCGGAATTTTCTTCCGTGATACGGAATTGGCGAACGATGCGAAGTGCTTAACTGCAATCCAGTTGCGCTTCGAACCAGTTTTGAAGCGAAGCCGAAAGCGGCGGCCATGCGCGCAGGAAATTTCCGAATTTGCCGGCATTGACCCGGTAGATGGCGCGCAACTCCTTCTCGACCGCGGGAAGATCGACGCCGGTGCAACGGCCCTCGCTGACGATCGTGCGTCCATCGACAACCACCTCGCGCAACAGCGACGCGTTGCCTCTCGCGAACAGCAGTTCAATAGGATCGACCGGCATGATCTGGTCGCGATCGAGCCGGTCGAGATCGATCGTTACGAAGTCTGCCGGTGCGCCGGGCGTCAACGCGCCCGTACCCGGCGCGCCGGTCGCCTTGCGGCCGTTGGCGACGGCAAGGCCGAAAAAATCCGCTGCTGTCCAGGTTCGCTTGAAGCCGAGACCGCCGTGGAACATCTGCACCAGCCGCATCTCGCGCAGCACGTCGTCGTCCTCATCCAGCGCCAGGCCATCTACGCCGACCGCAATGGCACAGCCGCAAGCGTGCGCGGCGGCGATCGGCGCGAGGCCCGAGCGCAAATGCATATTGGAACTGAAATTGGTGACGATGCGCGCTCCGGACGCGGCGATCATCTCGATTTCATCCTGCCGCGCATGAATGCAATGCGCCAGCGTCAGCCGATCCGACAGGAAGCCGATGTCGCGAAGGTAGGGAACGATACCGTCAGGGAAATGCTCATCCGCCCAGGCGCGTTGATAGATCGTTTCCAACAGGTGCATGTGGATCCGGCGGCCGGTCAGCGCCGAATTTTGGGCGACCGCCTCCAGCAGCGGCTTTGAACACCACTGCATGCCCGCAGGACCCAACTGCACGTCGACCTTGGGACTTGCAATTGCCGCGGCGATCGCATCGGTCAGCTCGATATAAGCCTTGGGCGACATCGGCGCACGGACGAACAATTCCTCGATCGTCTTGTGATCGTCGCTGGGTAACTCCGACAGTACTGGCTCACTATCGCCATAGACGATCGGATTCTGGTCGCGCACCGCAAGGGCGAACGCAATGCGGATGCCGACATCGGAGGCCGCCCGTGCGATCGCCTTGGCTTCGTCGACCAGCGGCATGGTTCCGCTCGGCCGCGTGTAATGCACCATCATCGACGCGCACCCTGCCCGCGCCGAACGCGCGAGTGCGGAGGCTGCGGTGAGATAGGGATCAACGGGTGTGCCGAGCGCGGATCGCAGGATCCAGCTTTCCAGCGGCATCCCGATCGCGCCAAAGGACGACGCGGTCGGCCGCGCATGGTCGTGGGCATTGACGAAGGCGGGAAGGATAAGGGAACGCGGGCCAGTCGCGGGCGGCATTCCCTCATCAATGGAGGTGATCAAACCACCGTCGTGCCGCAGCACGGCGTTTTCGAGCAGGCCGCGATCAGGGCCGGAGAACAGGCTGTGTCCGGCGATTTCCATGGGCATGACAGCGCACTCTCCGGATTGTCATTCCGGGATGGTCCGAAGGACCAGACCCGGAATCTCGAGATTCCGGGTTCGATGCTTCGCATCGCCCCGGAATGACAAGGCTAATTCGCCGTATATTTCAACTCCCTTTCCGCGCGCGGCGGCAGGAATTCACGCGAGAATATTTCCGACGCCGCCGGCGCCCGGGCAAGCTGATAGCCTTCGACGATGATGCCGATGGCGCGGGTCATGCGATCGTCCTTGACGTCGCCGACGCCGATTTCCTTCATCTCGGCCGAGACGATCAGCTTGTCGAAGGAATATTGCAGCCGGCGCTTTTCGACGTCGACATTGATCAGATTGTCGTAATTCAGCACCGCTTTCATGCCGGCGTTCTGGTCCTTCGCCACCGCGATCATGCCCTTGTTGACGGCGCGGACGAGGCCGGCGACGGCCTTCGGATTGGACGCGATCAGCTTGCGGGAGACCATCAGGCCGTTGGAATAGAGATCGAGGCCGTAATCACCGAACGAGAACCACTTATAGTCCTTGTCAGGATCCTGGCGGTTCAGCACGAGGTTAAAATAGCTGGTGATGTTGAACACGAGCGCAGCATCAATGTCGCCCTTGATCAGCATC
The DNA here is from genome assembly GCF_018130205.1 of Bradyrhizobium sp. AUGA SZCCT0222. NCBI lineage: Bacteria > Pseudomonadati > Pseudomonadota > Alphaproteobacteria > Hyphomicrobiales > Nitrobacteraceae > Bradyrhizobium > Bradyrhizobium sp. AUGA SZCCT0222. The sequence goes on along the minus strand of NZ_JAFCLX010000012.1, from coordinate 33,202 downwards.
GGTTCCTGCAGGTTGGGCGCCATGTTGGAGATCTTGATCTTCTCGCCCTCCAGCTTGTTCTTCTGCGCAAACACCGGCAGCAGCCGCGTGGTCGGCGTGCCCTGCGCGCCGCCGAGCGTGCGGCCTTCGAAATCCTTGATGGTGTTGATGCCGCTGGTCTTCTTCGTAACGATTGCAAACGGCGGCTGGTTCCAGATCTGGTAGACCATCACCGGCGCGTCCTGCGGCTTGGTCGAGGCGTTCTGGATGATGGCGTTGACGTCGCCAAAGCCGGCGTCATAGGCGCCCGACATGATGCGCGTCACCGTCGCACCCGAGCCCTCGCCCTGGTCGATCACGACGTTGAGGCCCTCTTCCTTGAAGTAGCCATTGTCCTTGGCATAGAAAAACGCAGCGTCGCTGCCTTGGGTTTTCCAGCCCAGCGTGAACTTGATGGTGGTTTCCTGGGCGTTCGCGGCGCCTGCGAACAAAGCTACTCCCAACAGCGCGGCGCCAATTTTCGTTAACATCGTGAACCTCCTCGACTGGGTTGGATGGCATTTGGTGAAATGGTCATGTCGCGATCAGGTCGTTCTTGCGGGTGGCCCAGCCGGTGACGCGGCCCTCGATCAGCGAAAAGATCACGTAGAGCGCGACGCCGAGGCCGGCGAGCACGAACAGGCCGGCGAATACCAGCGGCACGTTGAAATTCGAGGACGCGGTCATCATCACGTTGCCGATGCCGCGGTTCGACGCCACTGTCTCGGAGAGAACCGCGCCGACAAAGGCGTAGCTGATCGCAACCTTCAATGACGCAAAGAAGAACGGCATGGTGCGGGGCAGACCGACGTTCCAGAGGATATCGAGCTTGCTGGCGCCCAGTGCCTTGAGCACGTCTTCGAGTTCGGGTTCCGTGGTCGCGAGCCCCGTCGCGATATTGACGACGATCGGGAAGAAGCAGATCGACAGCGCGGTCAGCACCGCCGGCACCGAGCCAGAGCCAAACCACAGCACGAAGATCGGTACGACCGCGACCTTGGGGATCGACGAAAAGCCGACCAGCAGCGGATAGGCCGTGTCGTATGCCGTCTTGGAAACGCCGATGACGGCGCCGAGCACCACCCCAAGCCCGACACCGAGAACGAAGCCGATCATCGTCGTCGCCAGCGTCTGCAGGATATGCGGCCACAACAGCGGAAACTTCTGGTACAGCGTCACGAAAACTTCCGACGGCCGCGGCAGCACCAGGTCGGACATCCCGGTCATCACGCAAAACAGCTCCCAGGCGACAAAGAACAGCACGATGAGTGCCGCCGACCAGGCTTTTTGTCTGATATCGCTTGCCGTCATGAGGCCGCTCCCTCGGCTGGCGCGCTGCGCGCATCGACGATGAAGGTGCGCAGCTTCTGGTTCAGCGCCACGAAATCAGGCTCGAACGTCATCGCCACCGTGCGCGGGCGGCTGAAGGTGACCGGGCTGTCGTCGACGATGCGGCCGGGCCGTGCGCTCATCACGCAGATGCGGCTGGCGAGGAATGCAGCCTCGCGCAGATCGTGCGTCACCAGCAGCACGGTCGCCTTGTGGGTCATCCAGAGCTCTTGCAGGATCGACCACAGTTCCTCGCGCGTGAACTGGTCGAGCGCGCCGAAGGGCTCGTCGAGCAGCAGCATCCGCGGTTCGTGGATCAGCGCGCGGCACAGATTGGCGCGCTGAAGCATGCCGCCGGAGAGCTGCCAGGGAAAACGGCTGCCAAAGCCCTTGAGGCCGACCTGCTCGAGCAGCGCATTGGCCTTGTCGCGGAATTCGGTCTTGCGAAGCTTGCGGAATTGCGAGCGAAACGGCTCGACGATCTTGAGCGGCAGCATGATGTTCCGCTCGATCGTCATCCAGGGCAGCATGGTCGGATTCTGGAACGCCATGCCGACACGCAGCGCCCGCGCCGCGACTTCCCGGCCGCCGACGATCACGACGCCGGTGGTCGGCTGAACCAGCCCGCTGGCCAGCCGCAGGATGGTCGACTTGCCGCAGCCGGACGGGCCGACCAAGGCAACGAACTCGCCGTCGGCAATCCGAAGCGTGGTTTTCGACAGCGCCGGCACGGCGCGTTCGCCCCGGCCAAAGGTGACGGACGCGTCCGACAGCTCAATTGCGATGGGTGCAGCGGGGGCCGGAACGGGCGCGCCGGAGAATTCCGAATCTGGTTGCATGCGCATCATGGCTGGAAGTGCATGCAAGCCGGATGCCAGCAAAACTCGCGTTTGAAATCAATGGGATCGCAAAAGGACGCGCAAACCAGCGGACTCCTTTTAGGCAATCCGGCCGCCAAACTGCATGCAATTCAGGCGGTCAATTGTCTCCCATTTGTGATATGAGGGCGCATTCGAAGCACTTCTTTCAAAGGATTCGCCGATGGCGCCTCGTTCGGCCGGCAAGACTGCGGAATCATCCGACAAGGTTGGGGTGATCTGCCGCGCGCTGCGCCGCGCCATCATCGAGCAGGCGCTGGAGCCCGGCGCAAAACTGCCGGAGGATTCGCTCGGCGAACGCTTCGGCGTCAGCCGCACCATTGCACGCCACGCGCTGGGGCAACTGGCCGCGGAAGGCCTCGTCGAACTTCGCCGCAACCGGATCGCTGTCGTGGCAACGCCGAGCTGGCAGGAAGCCCGCGACGCCTTTGATATCCGGATCGAACTCGAACGCCTCGTGGTGCGTCAACTCGCCGGCAAACTGACCAAAGCCCAGATCGCCACGCTGAACGCCCATGTCGACGCCGAGGATGGCGCCCGCGACGGCACCGATGCGGTATCCATTCGTCTTGCGACCGAATTCCACATCCTGCTCGCGCAGATGACGAACAGCCCGATCCTCGTGCGTTACGTCAGCGAGGTCGCCTATCGCTGTTGCCTCACTCTATCTCTGTACAGCCGGCCGCATTCGTCGGAATGCGCGATCAATGAGCACCGCGCGATTATCGCAGCCCTGGTCAAGGGCGACGAGGCCAAGGTGATGAGCCTGATGCACAGCCATCTGGATTCCGTGGCGAACCGGGCCCTGGTGGCGCCGGCTCCGCAGCGCGGCCGCGATTTGCTGGATATTCTGGCGCCGTACGCCGATGAGGGCGAGAGCGACCGCGTGGTGAAAATGCCGAAGGTGGTGAGGGCGAGGTAGCAGCCGTCATTGCGAGCGCAGCGAAGCAATCCATATCGCGGCATAACGGATAGATGGATTGCTTCGTCGCTTCGCTCCTCGCAATGACGAAATCACGACCTACGCCTCAATCCCTCTCTGCACCAGAATGCGTTCCGCGCTATCATTCCAGACGTCCATCTTCACGATCTGGCCGCCCCTCACGACAAAGCGATCGACATAGCGGTTGCCCTCGAATGGCGTGCCGTCGATCCATTCGCCGTACAGCGTGCCGATACTGTAGACCACGGTCTCGTCCGCACCCGGGCAGACGTCGAAACGGTCCATCTTCTTCTTGACCCAGCGGTAGCGCGCTGCGTTGAAGCCGGTCGGCCCGCGCGGATGATCGAATTCGCGCCCGCCGGTAAAGGTGATGATGGTACCCGACTTCATGTAGGCCGCCGCCGCATCCGGATCCGGGATCATCGATGCCGTGAGATAGGCTTCGACCACTTCGGCATCCGAAAGGGTGCGCTTTTCAGCTTTGGCGGAAATGGACATGGCGGCTGCTCCTGATCCCAGAATACTACAATCGGAGCCTCCAATTGCATGCACATATTTTGAACAGTTTGACCTATAAACTGCACACAATCTGGGGCTGCCTCTAAAGCACTCTTCCGCTAGGCTCCCCTCACCTCAAACCAGCCAAGAAACAGCTAAAGTCCTGATGAGCGCGCGAACCGCCTTCGACCTGATCTTCCGCAACGCCCGAACCCGGGCTTCGGCTACCCCGGTCGATATCGGCGTATCGGAGGGACGGATCGCCGCCATCGAGGCACATCTGGCCTGCGACGCACCCGAAATCGAGATCGGCGGCAAGCTCGCCCTCCCCGGCTTCGTCGACACCCACATCCATCTCGACAAGGCCTGCCTGCTCGGTCGCTGCGGGCACGACCATGCCACCGTAGGCGAGGCGATCGCCGCGGTTGCCGCCATGAAGCGCGAATTCACCGTCGAGGACGTCTATGCCCGCGGCGCGCGCGTGCTCGAACGCGCCATCGTGCACGGCACCACACGGATGCGCACGCATGTGGAAATCGATCCACGCATCGCGCTACGCGGCTTCGAGGCGGTCAAGGCATTGAAGCGCGACTATGCCTGGGCGATCGATCTGTCGATCTGCGTGTTCCCGCAGGAAGGCCTGACCAACGATCCCGGCGCGGAAGAACTCCTGATCGCCGCACTGCGCGACGGCGGCGAAGCAATCGGCGGCTGTCCCTATATGGACACCGACCCGAACGCGCATCTCGAAAGGCTGTTCGATCTCGCGCAGGAATTCGACGTCGATGTCGACCTGCATCTCGACTTCGATCTCGATCCGTCCTGGTGGCATCTGGAGGAAGTCTGCCGGCAAACCGAGCGGCGCAACTATCACGGCCGTGTCGCCATCGGTCACGCCACCAAGCTCTCCGCGCTGCCACCGGATCGCCTCAAGGCCGCGACCGAACGGCTGGCGAAGGCCGGCGTCGCGGTCACCGTGCTGCCGGCAACCGATCTCTATCTGATGGGCCGCGACGCCACCCACAATGCGCCGCGCGGCCTCACCGTGGCGCACCGGCTGGTCGAGAACGGCGTGCTGTGTTCGGTCGCGACCAACAACGTGCTCAATCCTTTTACGCCGTTCGGCGATGCGTCGCTGCTGCGCATGGCCAATTTCTACGCCAATGTCGCCCACGCCGGAATCAGCGAGTTCGACGCCTGCCTCGATCTGGTGACGGACTTGCCGGCGCGCCTGATGAACCTGCGGGATTACGGCATCGCGCCAGGCAACCCTGCCGATCTTGTCATCCTCGACACCGACACCGGCCCGAACGCGATCGCAGAACTGCCCGACGTGCTGATGGGCTTCAAGAACGGGCGTCAGGTATTCGAGCGACGCCAGCCGACGCTGTTTCCGCCGCAGGCTTAGGCGGCGCATCTGCCGCATACGGGCATCGCGCTACCCGCGATTGACGCCCCTGCCAATCCGTTGTTGTTATCGGTCAACGAAAACAACAGCCGGGCAGGAAATCATGACCAAATCATCCAAGATCAGAAGCGTTGAAACGCTCTCCTGCGACGCCGGCTGGCGCAACTATCACTTCGTCAAGATCATGACCGAAGACGGCATCGTCGGCTGGAGCGAGTATGACGAGGGTTTTGGCGCGCCCGGCGTCACGGCGGCGATCGAGCGGCTGTCGGCGCGGGTGGTCGGCAAGAACGCCTTTCAGCACGAGCGGATTTACGCGGAACTGTTTTCCGCAACGCGCCCCGCTGCCGGCGGCGTGGTGGCGCTGGCGCTCGGCGCCATCGAGAACGCGCTGCTCGACGTCAAGGCGAAGGCGCTCGGCGTGCCCTGCTATGAACTGCTGGGTGGAAAAATCCGCGACCGTGTCCGGGTCTACTGGTCGCATTGCGCGACCTGGCGCATCAATCATCCCGATTGGTTCAAGCCCGCAATCACCGATCTCGACGGTGTCAAGTCGATAGGCCGCGAAGTCCGCGAAAAGCGCTTCACTGCGCTAAAGACCAACATCTTCGTCTACACCGACGGCAAGCCGCAGGGCTGGCGGCCCGGCTTCGGCTCGCCATTCGAGCCGGAGATCAACGTCGATCGCACGGTGATCCGCAATCTCTGCATGCACCTCGAAACTATCAGGGACGGCGCCGGGCCCGATGTCGATCTGCTGCTCGACCTCAACTTCAACGCCAAGACCGAGGGCTATCTGAAGATCCTGCGCGCGATCAAGGATATGGATATGTTCTGGGTCGAGATCGACACCTTCAATCCGCAGGCGCTGGGCTATATCCGCCGCCAGAGCCCGCATCCGATCTCATCCTGCGAGACGCTGCTGGGCCTGCGCGAATTCCTGCCCTACTTCAACGAACAGGCAATGGATGTCGCGATCATCGACACGCCGTGGAACGGGGTGTGGCAATCGATGAAGATCGCCGCCGCCGCCGAGCATTTCGAGGTCAACGTCGCCCCGCATAATTTCTACGGCCATCTCTGCACCATGATGAACGCGCATTTCTGCGCCGCGGTGCCGAACTTGCGGATCATGGAGACCGATATCGACCGGCTGGCGTGGGACCACGAACTGTTCACCCATCTGCCCGAGATCGTCGACGGCCACCTTGTCATTTCCGATCGGCCGGGCTGGGGCACCGAACCCAACGAGGAAGGCCTGCGCGCCCATCCGGCAAAGAGCAAGGGCGGATTGTTGAATTACGGGCAGAAGAAGTAGCGGAACGGTATGCGTCGTCCCGGCCTAGTGCGCAATTGCGCACGGGGGCCGGGACCCATAACCACCCGCCTTCATTTTGCGGAAGGCATCGACCATATCGCTTCATCGATAGATCACGCGGTATGGGTCCCGGCGTTCGCCGGGACGACGGAGAGATAGTTCAATTATCCCCCGGCTTGCTCGCAAACGCGCTCTCGATCACGTCGCCGATCGGCTGCCAGGCGTTGCCGTCGAATTGCACCAACCGCATCTGCTTGATGGGATGAAAATCCGCAGGTCCCGTGTTGATGGCAATGCCCGGCAGAATGATCGGGCTCTGATAATTCTTCAGCGACGCGGCCTGCCGCATGATGTTCTCGCGTGACAGGTCGTCGCCGGACTGCGTCAATACCTGGACCAGGGTTTCGGCCGCGGCATAGCCGAAGATGGCGTAACTATCCTCCCTGTCACCATCGGGATAATACTTGTCCATGAATGACAGCCACGCCTTGATCGAAGGGTCTTCCTTCCAGGTGGTGTCGCCGGCGTCCTTGAGGAACGAGGTCGAGATCACGCCGGCGGCGTTCGCAAGCCCGGCAGGTCTCAGCGCATTCGCGATCGAAGCCGCCGCATTGACCAGCACCACCACCGGATACCAACCCAGTTCAGCCGCTCTGCGGATGGCGCGCGCCGAGATTGGCGGTGCGCAATTGAGCACGAGCACTTCGGCCCCGGAATTCTTGAGGATGTCGACCTGCGCATCGATCGACATATCGGCCTCGATGGCGATGTCAGCCACGATCATGCGGGCAGTGACGCCGAGCCCTTCCTGCAATCCCCTGAACAGATCGCGTCCGAACTGATCGTTCTGCCAGAGCACCGCGATCTTGCGGCTCGGATAGGAGGCCTGGATGTAGTTGGCGTAGATCCGTCCCTCGGCGCGAAACGTCGGCTGCCAGCCCATCGACCACGGAAATCGTTTGGGATGCGCCCACTCCTCGTCGCCGGACGCGACAAAGAGTTGCGGCACTTTCTTCTCGTTGAGGTAGGTCCGCGTCGCCAGATTGCTCGGCGTGCCGAACGAGCCAAACATCAGCAGCACGTTCTCCTGCTCCACCAGTTGACTTGTGTGCTCGGCTGCCATCTTCGGATTGGAACTGTCGTCACGGGAGATGAATTTGATCTTGCGACCGTTGATGCCGCCGTGATCATTGATCATGTCGAAATAGGCGGCTTCAGCCCTGCCGATCGCCGCGAACGCGGCCAAGGGTCCGGTATACGGCATGACGTTGCCGATGCGGATTTCGGTATCGGTGACGCCGCCGCCATGGGCCTGTCGCGCCGATATCGGCATGCCGGCGAACAGCGCGGCGGCTAACAGGGCCAGGATAGTTCCAGCTTCTTTTATTGTTTTCATGAACATGGCCTCACGCTAACTCAAGCTTGTGACGCCTAACCCAGCGCTTGGGACAATACTGCCCAATCCGGCGCTGTTGAAATCAATTTTTGTGTTCAGCGCAGGGTGATGTCCAGCCACCCGAGCGCATTGACGCTGACGCGGTCGCCGCTATCGACCAGCACCGTGGTGGTTTCCGCCTCAATGATGGCAGGACCGGTCAGGGAATGCCCGGGCTGCAGCGCATCGAGCGCATAGACCGGCACCTCGCGCCAGCCGCCAAAGAACGCCTGACGTTTGCCGCGTGGCGCGCAAGCGCCGGCGGACGCCGCCGGGCGCGTGTTCTGATCGTTTGGCGCGACGGCGCCGACCGCCGCGACCCGCGCGTTGACAAACACGACCTCCTGCCCGGGCGAGGCATAGGTATAGAGTTCCTCGTGCTTGCGATGAAAGCGCTGCTCGATCCGATCGACGAGGTCGGCCGCATTCCAGTCGAGACCGTCAAGCGAAACGTCGATCTCGAAAATCTGTTCGCCGTAACGCATTTCGGCGGAGCGTTCGATCGACAGCGGCCCGTTGAACCATGAGCGCAGCCGACCGGTAGCCGCCTGCTCCAGTTCGCCGAACAGCTCACGCACTTCGCCGGCTGAAATACGCGCCGCCTTGCCATAATGCGTGCGGCTCATCTCATAGCGCAGATCGCTGGTCAGCATGCCCCATGCCGACAGCACGGAGGCCACCGTCGGCACGATGATGCGTTTGATCTCCAGTTCACGCGCAACCTCGGCCGCATGCAAGCCCGCCGCGCCGCCGAAACTGAGCAGCGCGAATTTCCGGGGATCGACTCCGCGGCGCAACGTCATCAGGCGGATGCCGTCCGCCATGTTCAAATTGATCATGCGGTAAATACCCGCGGCGGCCTCGACGCGCGAGAGCTCCATGGATGCGGCGACACGATCGACCGCGGCTTCCGACGCCGCGCGGTCGAGCGGGCGCTGCCCGCCCATGAAGGCGGCGGCATCGAGATAACCGAGCACGACATTGGCGTCGGTGACAGCAGCGGCCTGCCCGCCATTGCCGTAACAGGCCGGGCCCGGAATCGAGCCGGCGCTTTCCGGACCGACCCGCAGCGTGCGGCTGCCATCGACGCTGGCGATCGAACCGCCGCCGGCGGCGATGCTCGCAATATCGAGGCTGCGCAACGCAATGCGCTGGCCCGCGAGCAAGCCGTCGGCGGAGAGTGAGGCCTGTCCGTCCGAAATGAGAGAGATGTCCGTGCTGGTTCCGCCCATGTCGAACGGCACGAGATCGGGAATGCCGAGCAGCTCAGCACAGCGCCGACCGCCTGACATCCCGCCCGCCGGCCCTGACAGCACCGTGCCCGCGGCGAGGCGTGAGGCTTCCTCGACCGGCGCCATGCCGCCATGCGACAGGATCACGAACAGGCTGCCCTTGAGGCCAGCCTCCTTCAGGCGCCGCTCGAGATTGGTGAGATAACGCCGCACGATCGGTTCGACATAGGCGTTCACGATCGTGGTCGAGACGCGCTCATATTCCTTGATCTGCGGCAGCACGTCGCTGGAACGCGACACGCTGACGTCAGGCAATTCCCTGGCCAGCCGTTCGACTGCGGCAAGTTCATGGACCGGGTTGAGATAGGAATGCAGGAAGCAGATCGCGACCGAGGTCGCGCCGGATTTCCGGATGCCAGCGATGGCCTCGTCAAGCGAGCGCTCATCCAGCGCAGTCAAAACCTCGCCATTCGCCTTGAGCCGTTCGCGAACGCCAAAACGCAGTTCGCGCGGTACCAAGGGCTCCGGCGGCGGCGAACGCAGATCGTAGCGGTCGGGCTTGAGGCCTTCGCGCATTTCGATCACGTCGCGATGGCCCTCGGTGGTCAAGAGCGCGACCTTGGCGCCCTTGCGCTCCAGCAACGCGTTGGTCGCAACCGTCGTCCCGTGCACCAGCCGATCGGTAGCAGCTAGCATCTGCGCACGCGTCGTGTTCAATCGCCGCGCCAGTTCTTCGAGGCCGGTCATGACGCCGATCGATTGGTCGGCGGGTGTGGATGGCGATTTTGCGAATATGGTTCGCCCGGATGCATCCGTGGCCACCAGGTCGGTATAGGTTCCGCCGACGTCAACTCCGATTGTGTACATCGTCAGCCACGTCGCTCCACGGAAACACTGGTCAATCCCTGCTCCGCATCGCGCCGCCGCGCTTCCGCTGAACGTTTCGACGGTGGCCCCCAGCCACCGCCGCCGGAGGAGCGTATCTCGAGGCAATCACCGGGATGGAGCTCGATGCCGACTTCCTTGGTGCGCAACACGCGCGGCTCGCGGCCTTCGGACAGCAGGCGGTAATGATGCGGCTCGCCGTCCTCGCCGCCGAGCATGCCGCTGGGACCATGGCGAGCGCCGTCGCCCGCGGTGTTGCCGCGTGACGGCTTTGCGGTCTCCAGCACCAGATCGAGGGCAACGCCGAGGCCGCCGCGGAACTGCCCGTCGCCGCCCGAGCCTTCGCGGAATTCGTGGCGGCGGAAGTGCAATGGAAAGCGCGCCTCGGCGACTTCGAGACTGCCGAATTTGAGTCCACCGACGCTGTGCCATTCCCCGATCGACGAGTAACCGTCGCCGCCGGACGAAGCACCGCCGCCCGGTCGAGCCTGAAACAAATGCCAGATAAACTGCTTTCCGGTACGCGGATCCTCGCCCTGAATCGCGATTCGGAATCTGCGGCTCCATCCGGCCATCGCGCGTTCCGGACAGGAGGCGGACATGGCCTTCACAATCGCTTCGACGATCTCGTTGGAGGGATGGCTGGTGCACAAGGTCACCGGCCGGCCCGGATCGGCCCAGACGATCGTCCCTTGTTTGGCGATCACCTTCAGCGGCCGCAGCGCACCGGTGTTCTTGGGGATGTCAGCGTCGATCAGATAGGCAAAGGCCATCGCGACCGCCGCCTGCATGTTGGCATGCGAGGAATTGACAAAACTGGTCGACTGCGGATCGGACTGCGTCAGGTCGACCTCGACATCGCTGCCCTTCTTGGTGACCTTGGCCGCGATCCTTATATCCGTGCGGCCATGGCCGTCATCGTCGAGAAACGCCTCGCCGTGAAAGACGCCGTCCTTCCAGGTCGAGACCACGGCGCGGGTCTGCGCTTCGGTTGCATCCAGAATCGCTTCGATCGCGGCTTCGACGACCGGTGCGCCGAATTCGCTGAACAGTTTTGCGACACGCCGCTCGCCGAGATGCGCCGCGCCCAGCATCGCAGCAAGGTCGCCGCGAAACTCGCGCGGGTTTCGCACATTCAGCGCCAGCATCTCGAGCAGATCCTCGCGCGGCCGCCCCGCCTCGGAAAGTCTGATCGGCGGAATGCGCAGGCCCTCCTGCCAGATTTCCGTTGCCCCGGGATTGTAGGCGCCGTGGGTGGCGCCGCCGATATCGCTTTGGTGGGCGCGGACGATGGTCCACAGCAGCCGCTTGTCGCCGTCGAACACCGGCACGAAGACGGTGAGATCAGGCAGATGGCTGCCGCCATAATAGGGATCGTTGAGCAGGAAGACGTCGCCCGGCTTGACGTCCTTGAACCGCTCCTCGACCGCGATCGTCGCCCATGGCAACGCGCCGACATGCACCGGCAGATGATCGGCCTGGGCGATCAGGCGGGCGCGCGTATCGCAAATCCCCAGCGAAAAGTCGCGGCTGGAATTGAGGATCTGCGAATAGGAGGTGCGAAGCATGGCTTCGCCCATCTCTTTTACGATCGAACTGAGTCGATGCTGGACGACGGACCGTGTGATGGGATCGATCTTGGCGGACATTCTTGCCTTGTTGTTCTTGCTTGCCTTGTTGTTCTTGAACCTAGAGCGAGGCCGACACTTCCGATATCGCGCCCGATACGGCATCGATGATCGCACGTATATCGGCATCCGTCATCGGGGTCGACAATGCCATCAATCCATTGCCCGCCGCCAGCACGCCACGATTGAGCAGCGCCTGGTTGAAAACCACCTGACGCCCGGCTTCCGCTTCGGTCGGATAGGCCGAGCGATAGTCGCGCACCGGACGATCGACGAGATGTATCTTCAGGAGCGAGCCGAGCCCGACGGTGCGGCCGGGAACGTTGTGGCGGCGGAACGCCGCGTCGATCCCTGATCGAACCGCCTCCCCCATTGCATCGAGCCGCGCGAACGCCGCCTCGTCCAGCAGCTCCATCGCCGCGATACCGGCGCGCATCGTCACCGGATTGGCAGAGAATGTGCCGCCATGCGGCAGCGCAGGCTTGCCCGGCCGGGGGTCGAACACGGCCATGAATTCCCTGTGGCCGCACACCGCGCCAACCGGAAACCCGCCGCCGATGATTTTTGCGAGCGTGGTCAGGTCGGGGTCGATATTGAACAGACCCTGCGCGCCGCGATAGCCGAGACGGAACGTAATCACTTCATCGAAAACGAGCAGCGCGCCGACCTCGCGCGTGACCTTGCGCAGCGCCTCCAGATAGGCCCGATCGGCCGGCGCCAGCCCGGCGCGATTGGGCATGGGATCGACAAGGACGCAAGCGAGTTCAGGGCCATGCTCACGGATCAGGCTGACCGCGGCCTCGGTGTCGTTGAACGGAATGGTCAGGACATCCGCGAGCACATTGTCCGGCGTGCCCTTGGCGTAGGCGACGGACACCGGCGCGTTGCGGCCCCAGGCTTCCGGCGTCGGATCGAGGCTGACCTCGGCATAATCGTAGGAGCCATGATAGGCGCCCTCGCATTTTGCAATTTTGGGGCGGCCGGTATGGGCGCGGGCGGCCTTCAGCGCCATCATGACAGCTTCAGTGCCTGAATTGCAGAACCTCACCTGGTCGACCGACGGCAATCGCGCGGCGAGCAGTTCGGCAAGGTCCACCTCGGATTCGGTCGGCATCCCGAACGCCGATCCCAGCGCAAGTTGCGCGGTCGCGGCCTTGATCAACACAGGGTGTGCATGGCCGTGAATCTGCGAGGTGAAATTGTTGATGCAATCGATAAACTCGTTGCCGTCGAGGTCCCACACCCGACATCCCTCGCCGCGCGCGGCGTAGATCGGATACGGTTTCATGAAGACGGTGGTGCGCGTATTGCCGCCGGGCAGGCTCGCCAGTGCGCGGTTGTACATTTTTTGCGATGAAGAATTTGAATCCGGATACATGCGATATTCCGCCAGCGCTTGAACTTCAGCCTGATCTTGTAGCCGCTTATGAAGAAAACCGGAAACGGCCTGCTAGGTATACAGCAAAAACAGCGTTGTCCCGATGATCAGCGCCGCGGCCATGAACAGCAGCACGGCAGGCAGTCCAAGGAACGCCGCGACCACGCCGGTTGCCGATTGCATCAGCGCCGCCCCCAGGAAGAACGCCAGATTGACCGCCGACAGCGCCTTGCCGGTGTTCTGCTCGTCGACGAGTTGCCGCGTCATGCCGAACACCAGCGGCTGGGCCGACATGGCAAAACCGATCAACACGAGCAGGACAATGTCATACTGAGCCGGCATCGCCGCTACGCCGAACAGGACCGAGACCGGAAAATGCGACGCGCCCGCCGCCATCAAGGCGAGCAGCAGCGCCGCCAGGAAATGCGAGGCCGCCAGCACTTCGCGGCGATGGCCAAATCTCCGGTCGAAAATACCGATCAGCGCCGGCCCGATGATCAGCGCCATCGTGAACAGTCCAAGTGCGTTGCCGGCGCCGATCCGGCTGAGCCCCTTGATCTCCATCAGCCACGGCCCGCCCCACAATCCCCGCAGCACCAGCACGGCCGCCAGCGAGACCAGCGCAATGGCAATCAGGCCGCGCAGCCGATACGACAGGCCGATGCGCAAGACACTGGCCATCTGCAAGAGCGGCGACGAGCGATCGGCATGCTCAGCCCGCTGGTTCGGCACCAGGGCATAAACGGCCAGTGCGACCACCACGCCGAAGGCAGCGGAAATCCAGAACCCTGCCCGCCATCCCCAGAGTTCGACGACAAAGGCGAGCGGGCTCGACGACAGCAGCATGCCGATATTTCCGATCGACAGGATCAGTCCGGACCACAGGCCGAACCGCCCCGGGGACAATTGCTTTGCGGCCAGCGTCATCGGACACATCAGCATGCCCGAGTTCGCAACCCCGAGCAGGAATTGTCCGAACAGAAAACTCTCCGGCCCCGTTGCCAGGCCCGATGCCAACGCGCCAACGATGGTACCAATCAAGAGACTGAGGGAAACCGGCCGGACGCCAAAACGGTCCATCGCGGCGCCGGCCGGTATCTGCGATGCGGCGAACGCGAAATGATAGATCGAGGTCAGGCTCGCCAGCACCTGCGGCGACGTTTTGAAATCCGCGGCCATCACGTCGAGGCTGACGGCCGGGATCGTGCGCAGCAGGGTCGACAGCATGTGACCGCAGGCCAGCGCCAGAAGCGCAAAAATCAATGCGCGGATGTTGACATCCGCGTCGTCGGCCTTGCCGCCGTCCATGTTCCGTTTCTTCCCGGCCTTGTTGCAGCCGGGCGTAACACCGATACGCCGGGAATGCCAACCTCCATTCCCGGCGGGCAGATCAGTGTTTGTGGAACACCAGCGTCCGCAGTTCGATGCTTTCGCGCGGGGGGGCATCAGCCGGCGTCGTCGGATCGATGAAGGCGGTGTGCGGGCCGAACCGCGTACGCCCGTCGGTGGCGGAATCGTAGCACTTGAGCAGCAGCGCCTCGTCCGCGGTCATCTCCGGAATGTAGTACCAGCGATGGTCGGGGTTGTACTTCACGGAATAGGTTTCGCCCTGCCGGTTCGGATAGATCAGGTCGGAGGCGACGAGATCGCCGGGCGCCACGGTGTGGCCATCCAGCATCGCGAGCGGCGCATCGCGCAGCGGTCCGCGGATCGGCCGCCACAGATTGATCACCTGGACCCGGCCCTTCAGGAGTTCGTCCGCCTCGTCAGGCAGATGTTCACGAACCCGGTTCGCCCCTGACAGTTCGGTCTGGTCGACATGGACCCGCGTGGCCGGCTGGCGCGGGCCGGCGCCCCGCACGTCGGCCGCACCCTCCACGCGCTTGCGAACGGTATGGTCGAATATCACGACGCGATCGGCTTTCAGCGTTGCGCGGAGAAAAGCTTCGGCGGCGGGATAGTAGACGTTCCGCACCTCCTTATCGTCGTAGAAATTCCGGACGCTGGTCGGGTGGCGGACCAGGGCAAAACCCTCGCGGTCCAGCGAAAGACTGCCGGCGATCAGGCGGGCGTCGAAGATAGGAACTTGATGGGGTTCGGGCAGCGCCGTCGATCTGGGCTCGCCCGGCGGCGGATCGAAGGCGTATGTACGCGGCTTTCCGGGGGTGGGCGCGAGGTAGTTGAGCTCGCCGGTGACGAAGGGAAGCGACTCGAGTTTTGCTTGTTGCAGGCCCATGGCATTCTCCTGGACTCTATTGTTGGTTCGATTTGATTTTGGCTGGCCCGCACTCTCCCGCAAGGCCGCGCTGCAAATAGCAAGATTGCCGTTCCCGCAGGTACGAAACGCGAAATATCCTTGTCGCGCGCACCGGCTCTCCCGGATGGATAATTCTGCGCTTCACGGGTTCGTCAGACCGCAAAACGCAAGCCTCGCCATGCCCGGGGAGAACTACCCTCCTGGCCCGTATGGCGTTACAGCACTGAGCGGTGGCAAAGACGCCGCATCCAGGGAGGAAAAAAATGGACGTCACCATGAAGGGCCGCGTTGCCGCCGTCACCGGCGGCAGCAAGGGTATCGGGCTCGCCGTCGCGCGGCGCTTTGCCGAGTCAGGCGCCAAGGTCGCGATCCTGGCGCGCGGCGCACAGGACTTGAAGGCCGCGCGCGAGGCACTCGCCAAGGAAGGCGTCGAGGTTCGCGACTATGTCTGCGACGTCTCGAAGGCGGCGGATATCGCCAAGGCCCATGACAGGATCGCCGCCGATCTCGGCCCGGTCGACGTCCTCGTCAACAATGCCGGCACCTCGCGCGCGATGGCGTTCGAGACCGTGACCGACGAAATGTGGCAGGACGACCTCGACCTGAAACTGTTCGCCGCGATCCGTTTCAGCCGGCTGGTCTGGCCGGGCATGAAGGCGCGCAAATGGGGCCGCATCATCAACGTACTGAACATCGGAGCCAAGGCGCCGGCTGCCGCGTCAACCCCGACCTCGGTCTCCCGGGCGGCCGGCATGGCGCTGACCAAGGCCATGGCGAACGAAGGCGGCCCGCACAACGTCCTGGTCAATGCGATGCTGGTCGGGCTGATCGTGAGCGATCAATGGGTCAAGCGGCACGCCCAGAAGGCGCCGGATACGGATTTCGACGCTTTCACCCGCGACCTCGCCAAGGGCGTCCCGCTCGGGCGGATGGGCACGGCGGAAGAATTCGCCAACCTCGCCTGCTTCCTCGCCTCGGAGCAGGGATCATACATCACCGGCACGGCCATCAATGTCGATGGCGGCCGGTCGCCGGTGGTCTAGCGGCACCCCGGCTCTGATAGGGTCAGAACCGGAATCCTGCTTTATTCTGGCGCGTTTCGCTTACACGAACCGCTGACCACTTCGCTCGAAAACGCTACGGCCCGAGCAAAAAAGGCCTCCGTCGCCGGAGGCCTTTTCGCTATCAGACCGCGTCCTTGGCGGCCTTGACCGGACGGGCGCGAACGATCTTGCGCGCCGGCTTGGCCTTGAACATCATTTCTTCGCCCGTGAAGGGGTTGGTGCCCTTGCGAGCCTTGGTCGCGGGCTTCTTGACCACGACGAACTTGGCGAAGCCGGGTACGAGGAACACCCCGTTCTTCTTCAGCTCCTTGTGGCCGACGTCAACGAGCGCGTCCATCACGCCCTTGACTTCCTTCTTCGAAACTTCGGTGGACGTCGCGATCTTCTCGATCAGCTGCGACTTAGACATTTGGGTAGCCATGGTTGCTCCATTTGATTCTGGAAGAGGCACGATATGGCGGAAATTGCCTAAAAAAACAGGCTTTTCGACATTCTGCACAACTATATCGCTATTTGACTTGCACTGATTCGCGGGAAATAGGCTAGTTTTTAAGGCTTTGGCGGTGCATTAAACCGGTTGAATGCGGCGAAATGCCTTGTCAGACAGCCTTTTTCGACGATCTCCGGCCACTCCCGCGCCTGATCGCCGTCATGGCGAGCGATGGTTTTGGTGCCGAATAAAACGGCGGCGATCGCGACGCTGATGCGCACGTCCGGATTTCCGGAAGGATTTTCCGAACCGGGCGGCGATTAGAAAATGACTCCAGTTCCCCTTCCATCGTAACATCGAGGAGAGCCCGCCGCCGGCTGAACGGCGCACCGCCTGATGTACCCTTCGGAGAGTTTCGCATGGATTTGACCCGCCTCGAGATCAATCGCCGCACCGCGCTGCTGACATCAGCCGCGATTGCCGCCAATGTCATCAATCCGATGCGGGCCTTCGCGCAGGAAACGCCGAAGAAGGGCGGCGTATTCAACGTCCATTACGGCGCCGAGCAGCGTCAGCTCAATCCGAGCATTCAGGCGTCCACCGGCGTCTACATCATCAGCGGCAAGATTCAGGAAAATCTGGTTGACCTCGACGCCAGCGGCAAACCCGTCGGCGTACTTGCCGAAAGCTGGGAAGCCTCGCCCGACGGCAAGACCGTCACCTTCAAGCTGCGCAAGGGCGTCACCTGGCACGACGGCAAGCCGTTCACTTCGGCCGACGTCGAATTCACCGCCATGAACATGTGGAAGAAGATCCTCAATTACGGCTCGACGCTGCAGCTGTTCCTCACCGCCGTCGAGACGCCGGATCCGCAAACCGCGATCTTCAAATACGAGCGGCCGATGCCGCTCAATTTGCTGCTGCGCGCGCTGCCCGACCTCGGCTACATCTCGGCGAAGCATCTTTATGAGAGCGGCGACATCCGCCCGAACCCGACCAATCTCGCGCCTGTCGGCACCGGCCCGTTCAAATTCGTCAAATACGAACGCGGCCAATACATCATCGCCGACCGCAATCCGGACTACTGGCGTCCCAACGCGCCCTATCTCGATCGCATCGTCTGGCGCGTGATCACCGATCGCGCCGCTGCGGCAGCGCAGATGGAAGCCGGCGAACTGCATTACAGCCCGTTCTCGGGCCTCACGATCTCGGACATGGCGCGGCTCGCCAAGGACAAGCGCTTCGTCGTTTCGACCAAGGGCAATGAAGGCAACGCCCGCACCAACACGCTCGAGTTCAACTTCCGCCGCAAGGAACTGTCCGACATCAAGGTCCGCCGCGCGATCGCGCACGCGATCAACGTGCCGTTCTTCATCGACAACTTCCTCGGCGACTTCGCCAAGCTCGGCACCGGCCCGATCCCCTCGACGTCGACGGATTTCTACCCCGGACCGAACACGCCGCAATATCCCTACGACAAGGCCAAGGCCGCGGCACTGCTCGACGAGGCCGGCTTCAAGGCAGGCGCTGGCGGCACGCGGTTTTCGCTAAAACTGCTGCCGGCGCCGTGGGGCGAGGACATCTCGCTGTGGTCGACCTTTATCCAGCAATCCCTGGGCGAGATCGGCATACCCGTCGAGATCGTGCGCAACGATGGCGGCGGCTTCCTCAAGCAGGTCTATGACGAGCACGCCTTCGATCTCGCGACCGGCTGGCATCAGTACCGCAACGACCCCGCGGTCTCGACCACGGTCTGGTATCGCTCCGGCCAGCCCAAGGGCGCGCCCTGGACCAACCAGTGGAACTGGACCGACGCGGCCGTCGACAAGACCATCGACGATGCGGCGACGGAAGTCGATCCCGCCAAGCGCAAGGCGCTCTACGCCCAGTTCGTCAAGGAAGTGAATACCGAGCTGCCGGTCTGGATGCCGATCGAGCAGATTTTCGTCACTGTGATCTCGGCCAAGGCGCGCAACCACTCCAACACCCCGCGCTGGGGCTCGTCGAGCTGGCACGATCTTTGGCTTTCCTCCTAGGCCGATATCCGCCAATTCTCCCTCTCCCCGCTCTTGCGGGGTGAGGGGCTCTCTCCTCAATCTCGATCTATCGATAGACCTGTACCCCCCTCACCCGGCGCTACGCGCCGACCTCTCCCCGCAAGCGGGGCGAGGTTGAAGTACCAACGCTCCGATTCAATTGCGCAAACCGGTGTCCACTTCGTTCGAAAACGCTATAGATACCTTATGCGCATCCTAGGCCTTGCGGGGCGACGGCTCGCCGCCTCGATCCCGACCCTGTTTTTGATCCTGATCGGCGTGTTTCTGCTGCTGCAGTTCGCGCCGGGCGACACCGTCGATGCGATGATGGCGCAGATGGGCGGCGGCGACGCCGCAACCGCGCGCGATCTGCGCAAATTTTACGGCCTCGACCTCTCGGTGCCGGCCCAGCTCGGCAACTACCTCTGGCGCCTGGTGCGGCTCGATCTCGGCTTCTCTT
Organism: Bradyrhizobium sp. AUGA SZCCT0222; assembly: GCF_018130205.1. Taxonomy (NCBI): domain Bacteria; kingdom Pseudomonadati; phylum Pseudomonadota; class Alphaproteobacteria; order Hyphomicrobiales; family Nitrobacteraceae; genus Bradyrhizobium; species Bradyrhizobium sp. AUGA SZCCT0222. Next base: position 14,005 of record NZ_JAFCLX010000012.1, on the reverse strand, counting down.
CGATCTATGGCAAGCCGGTGGCTTCGGTCATCCTGGAGCGGCTGCCGCCGACCATTCTGTTGATGACGGCGTCGCTGTCCTTTGCGTTCTTCTTCGGTCTGTTGTTCGGCGTGATCGCGGCGCGTGGTGTCAACCGCTGGCCGGATACGCTGATCTCAACGCTTGGTCTCGTATTCTACGCCACGCCCTCATTCTGGTTCGGGCTGATGGCGATCGTGGTGTTCTCGGTCTATCTGCAGTGGCTGCCGCCCGGAGGTTTTGAGAATATCGGCACGGTGCAAGTAGGCATCTGGCGCACGCTCGACATCGCCCGCCACCTCGTGCTGCCGACACTGACGCTCGGGCTGATCTTCCTGGCCATTTATTTGCGCATCATGCGCGCCTCGATGCTGGAGGTGCTCAACCTCGATTATGTCCGCACCGCCCGCGCCAAAGGCCTCGACGAGACCCGCGTGGTGACGCGACACGTGTTGCGCAACGCCCTCCTCCCGATGGTGACGCTGATCGGCCTGCAGGCCGGCACGATGCTGGGCGGGTCGGTGGTGGTCGAAAGCGTGTTCTCCTTGCCGGGGCTCGGACGGCTGGCCTACGAGTCGGTCGTGCAGCGCGACCTCAATACGCTGCTGGGAATCGTGTTCGTCTCCGCCCTCCTCGTCATCGTCGTCAACTTCGCCGTCGATCTCCTCTATGCCCGGCTTGACCCGCGCATCTCGGCGGAAGGGTAGAACGATGGATGCGGTCAAACGCTATTTCCGCAGTCCTGCCGCGGTCGCAGGCCTGGTGCTGCTGCTGATCGTGATCACAATGGCGGTCAGCGCGGGCTGGTTCTACCCGCGCGATCCGCTCGCACTGGCTGGCCGGCCCCTGATCTGGCCATTCTCTAATCCCCGATTCCTGCTCGGCACCGACAATTCCGGCCGCGATATCGCAGCACAGATCCTCTACGGCGCGCGGATTTCACTGCTGATCGGCGGCGTCGCCACGGCGATTGCGATTCTGATCGGCATCTTCGTCGGCGCGTTCGCCGGCTATTATGGCGGCTGGGTCGATACCGTGCTGATGCGGATCACCGAGGCCTTCCAGACCTTGCCGAACTTCGTGCTGCTGCTGGTTCTGGTCGCCGTGTTCGGGTCGACGCTGACCACAGTCACCATCGCGGTCGGCGTGGTGTCGTGGCCGGCGCCGGCGCGGCTCACCCGCGCCGAGTTCCTGTCGCTGCGCAACCGCGAATTCGTCCAGGCCGGCCGCACGCTTGGCATGAAGGACATTCAGCTGATCCTCGGCGAGATCCTGCCCAACGCACTGCCGCCGGTCATTGTCTACGCCAGCGTGGTGATGGCGGTCGCGATCCTGCTCGAAAGCGCGCTAGCGTTCCTGCGCCTGTCCGATCCCAACGTGGCGTCCTGGGGCAACCTGATCGGCCTCGGCCGCGATGTGCTGCGCGTGCAGTGGTATGTTTCGGCGATCCCCGGCATCGCGATCCTGGTCACGGTGCTCGCTGTGTCGCTGGTCGGCCAGGGCCTCAACGATGCGCTCAATCCGAGACTGAAGAGCCGATGAGCGAGCCGCCGAGCACCGTCCTCTCGATCGAGCACCTCGGCGTCCGCCTGCCGGCGGGCGCGGACCGGCGGCACGCATTGTCTGATGTGTCGCTGTCGATCGCATCGGATGAAATCCTCTGCGTGGTCGGTGAATCCGGTTCCGGCAAGTCGATGATGGCCAACGCCATCATGCGCCTGCTGCCCAACGACGTAACGATCGATGCCGGCCGGGTGATGTTCGAGGGCCGCGACCTCGCCTCCGCCACCGTCGCCGAAATGCGCCAGGTGCGCGGCGCCGGCATTGCGATGATCTTCCAGGAGCCGATGACCGCGCTCAATCCACTGCGCACCATCGGCGATCAGATCGCCGAGATGTTTTCGATCCACACCGAACTGTCCAAGACCGAAATCGCCGCCAGGGTTTTGGCCCTGCTCGCCGACGTGCGGATTCCTGATCCCAAGGTCGCGGCGAAGGCCTATCCGCACGAATTGTCGGGCGGCCAACGGCAGCGCGCGATGATCGCGATGGCGCTTGCGCTCGACCCAAGGCTCCTGATCGCGGATGAACCGACCACCGCGCTCGATGTCACGACGCAGGCCCAGATCCTGAAGCTGATCCGCGACCTGCAGCAACGACGCAAGGCTGCGGTGCTGTTCATCACCCATGATTTCGGCGTCGTCGCCGAAATCGCCGACCGCGTCGTGGTGATGCAGCACGGCGCGATCGTTGAACAGGGCCCGGCCAATACGGTGCTGAACGATCCCAGGCATGCCTACACCCAGCAACTCATCGCCGCCGTGCCGCCACTGAAGGCGCCGCCGCCGCGCTCGCTCTCGACCGAGAACATTTTGACGATATCGGATGTTTCCAAGACCTACCGCACCGGCGGTTTCCTCGGCCGCGGCGCGCGCGTGACGCCCGCGGTCAAGGACGTATCGCTCTCCCTGCCCAGAGGAGCGACGCTCGGCATCGTCGGCGAGTCCGGATCAGGCAAATCGACGCTGGCGCGCTGCATCGTTCGGCTGATTGATCCGGACAAGGGAGCGATCCTGCTCGAGGGCAATGACTGGGCGAAGATGTCGCGTGAGAACGTCCGCCGCGAGACCCGTCACATCCAGATGGTGTTCCAGGACCCGTTCGCCTCGCTCAATCCGCGCCGCAAGGCGGCCGAACTGGTGGCGCAGGGACCGATCGTGCACGGCACGCCGCGCGCCAAGGCAATCGCGGATGCGCGGGAATTGTTTGCGCTGGTCGGGCTCGATCCTTCCGCCGGCGACCGGTTTCCGCATGAATTTTCCGGCGGCCAGCGGCAACGCATTGGTCTTGCACGTGCGCTCGCGCTCAAGCCGGCCGTGCTGGTCGCGGACGAACCGGTCTCCGCGCTCGATGTTTCGGTGCAGGCGCAGGTGCTGAAGTTGCTCGCCGAATTGCGACAGCGGCTCGGCCTCTCCATCGTCTTCATCACGCATGATCTGCGGGTTGCCGCGCAAATCTGCGATCTCGTCGCCGTGATGAAGGATGGCGCCGTGGTGGAGCAAGGCCTCGCGGGCGAAGTGTTCGGCAACCCGCAGCATCCCTATACGCAAGCGTTGCTGGCTTCGATCCCCGGCGGCGACTTCACGCGCAGGCGCGACGCCCTGATCGTCAGCTAGAACGTTCGCTGCTCAGCGGTCACTGCGGCCGGCGCGAGGCGAGAAAATACTCCGCCCATCGCAGCAACTCGAAACGATCGCCCTTCATCAATTCCTGCGCGTCGCGCTGCCGGTAGAGCACCAGCATCCAGGGGGCGATTTTGCGCAGCAATCCGTGCATCACGAACGGCACCGGTTCCGTGAACGGCAACGCCAGTTCGCTTTCCGGCACGCCGCGGACCGCCTTTGACAATTCGTTGCCAAGCGGGATCGTCAGCGCGACCGCGCGGCCGTTGCAGCCGGTCCAGCCATAGGCGTTCGGGCCCAACCGATGGATGCGCGGCAAGAAGTCCGCCGTCATCCCGACATAGCCGTTCCAGACATAATCGAACGAGACCTCGCCGATCTGTGGCCACAGCCGCTGCAGCCGCTCCGTCACAACAGCCTTGATCCGTTCGACCTTGTTGCCGGGGCCGAGCACGGCGCCGCCGGTAATCAGGCGATTTCGCGCGTCATAGCGCGCGAAATACAATTCGCCGTGGGTATCGGAGAGCGCTTGCCGGCCGGGGATGATCGTCTTGCGGACATTGTCCGACAGCGGTTGCGTCGACATCTGCCAGGACAGCACCGGCATCACCTCGTGTGCCATGTCGGGCACAAGCGATTTCGAGAATTCACCGCTATAGGCGTTGCTCGCAACCACCAGCGCACGGCCGCTGATCTCGCCCTTTTCGGTCTTTACCACCCAGCGATCGCCGCGACGCTCGAAACTGATTGCCGGCGAACGGGCGTAGATACGCGCGCCAAGGGCCAGCACCGCGTGTGCAAGCCCGCGCGCCAGCGCCAACGGATTGATGTGGCCGCCGGTCTTGTTCCAGAAGCCGCCGTACCAAGCGTCCGACCCGGTCATGTCGCGCGCCTGCTCGCGCGACAGCAGTTCAACCGGCGCGCCGAACTTCGACCATTGCCGCACACGCCTTTCCGCAATCTTGATGCGGCCCGGTGAATGCACCGGCTGCACCCATCCGGCCTGCTCCTGCTCGGCCTCGATCTTGTAACGCCGCGCCACCTCGAACAGCGTCGACGCGCTGTCGCGCAGCATGCCGACGAAGCGCTCGCCGACCGCACCGTGTTTGGCCATGATGTCTTCCGGATCGGGCCGCGACAGCGTCGGAATTACCTGGCCGTTGTTACGACCCGACGCGCCCCATCCCGGCTCCGCGGCTTCCACGATCGCGACATCGACCCCGGCCTCGCGCAGATGCAACGCCGTCGATAACCCCGTGAAGCCCGCGCCGATCACGATCACATCGGCCTGCTGCACGCCGACCAGTTCCGGAAGCTCAGGCCCTGATGGCGTCGCCGCTGCCCACAGCGAAGGTGGCCAGCGGACTTCGGCGCTATTCATCGTGATCCTTTCTTGCGGGCGGCAGATCGAATCGTTAGCTTAGTACGCATCATCAGCCCGGGGAAATAGCAGAGTGGCACTCAAGAACGTCGTCGGAATAGATCACGCCGTGGTCATGGTGAAGGACCTCGACAAATCAGCTGAAAATTACAGGCGGCTCGGCTTCACGGTGTCGCCGCGCGGCACCCACAGCGCGCATATGGGATCGGGCAATTACACCATCATGTTCGACCCTGACTATATGGAATTGCTCGGTGTCTTGACGCCGACAGAACATAATGCTCCGGCGCGCGCGTTTCTCGAAAAGCGCGGCGAGGGCATCGAGCGCATCGCTTTTACCGCGGTGGATTCCGCCGACGGCGCCGAAGAAATCCGCGCGCGCGGCTATCCGCCGGTTGGACCGACCGATTTCGAACGGCCGGTGACGATGCCGGACGGCACCGTCTCGGCGGCAAAATTCCGGACGTTCCAATGGCCGACCGCGGAAGCGCCGGGCGGCGTGCGCATCTTCGCCTGCCAGCACAAGACGCGCGAGACGGTGTGGATTCCCGAACTGATGAAGCATGCCAATGGCGCCAAGCGCCTGCGGCAGGTGCTGATCGTTTCGCCGGAGCCCGCCAACGACGCCGCGCATATGTCGCGGATGATCGATCGCGAAGCGAGAACCGAGCAGGACGGCGCCATCGCAGTACCCTCGGGCTCCGATCGCGCCGACTTCGTGTTCCTGACCAGGGATCAACTGAGCAAGCGCTACCCCGAGGTATCGCTGACCGGTCTGCCCGAGCGTGGCGGCGCGGGACTGGTGATTGAGGCCGACGTCACCGCAGCCGAGAAGGCGCTCGGCGCCACCGGGGTTCGGAGCGGTGGCGGCGTGATCGTGCCACCCGCCGCTGGCAACGGCACCCTGCTCGCCTTCGTCAAGGCGTAGCCAACCGCGCTTGTCGCTGTATCAGGGGACAGCCGGATCATGGCGAAGGGCAAGGGCGAACCGGACGGCGACACGGCAACGACCCGCCGTGGCCGCCCCCGTTCCGCCGAGACGACCAACGCCATTCTGCAGAGCGCCTACACCCTGATGGCAACCACGGGCCTTGCCGCCACCAGCATCGATGCGGTGGCGCGGGATTCGAATGTCTCGAAGATGACCATCTACAAATGGTGGCCGTCGCGCGAGGCGCTGCTGATCGATGCGTTCCTGAACCATGCTTCCTTGATGCTGCCGCTGCCGAGTACCGGCACGCCGGCAGACCGCCTGAGAAGCCACGCCGCCGCCTATGCGAAGGCGCTGCAGGGTGAGTTCGGCAAGGTGCAGCTCGCGGTGATCTCCGAATGCATTTCGAACACCGGGTCGGCGGAAATCTTCTACGAGCGCTATCTGCAATACCGAAGGACAGCCCTGGTCGAACTGATTGCGGCCGGCCAGCAGGACGGCAGCATCGGAGCGGCGGGCGCGCCGGAAGACCTGTATGACGCAATCTATGGCAGCCTGTTCTATCGCTACATCTTCGGCATCAAACCGATCTCGCCGGCGCAAGCCCGCAACCTCGTCGACACGCTGCTGATCATCAAGAGCCGCTGACGCTCGGGGCGTGCTTACGCCGCTCGCGGCGGAACCAGGCCCACGTCTCGCGCGTCACGGCCAGATAGCCCTGCCCCCGGAACGCAATCCGGTCGTCGACCATCCGGTTCAATTTCGGCAGCGCATGGAAGGGTATCGACGGGTAGGCGTGATGCTCGACGTGATAGGGCATGTTCCATGCGAACCACTTCATCACGGTGCCGGTATAGGTGGTGCGGGTGTTGTCGAAGGCGCTGCGCGTTCGTTCGCATCCGGTGTGTTCCGCATAGAGGTAGGGCCGCAGGATCAACTGGCCGATCAGCAGCGGAACGATCCAGACCCAGAGCAGGATAGCGGTAAGCAGCGCGAGCGAGATGAGCAGCAGCAGCGCATAGCCCGCGAGATAGAGGCGCGCTTCCCGCACGATGATGTGGCGCTTGTTCTCGGGAATCCAGGGCAGCGCGACCTTGCCGGTCAGGGCGTGACGCAGCATCAGCGCCTCACGGCCGGCGATCTGGACAAGACCGCTATAGGCGATCGCGAGTTGCGTGTCCGAGGCTGGCTTGGGGCCGACGATCAATTCCGGATCCTTGTCGGGATCCTGCGTGTAGCGATGATGGTCCCAGTGAAACAGGCAATAATATTCGTAGCGATGCGCGATCATGAAGGCCGACAGATGGCCCACGACAAGATTCAGCGCGCGGCTTCGGAACGCGGTCTTATGGGCGGTCTCGTGCATCGGCATGAACAGGAAGGCCACCAGATAGGCCTGCACGACGATCAGCGGCAATGCCCAAGCCAATCCATAATTCGACGAGACCAGCCATATCAGGGTCCCGACGATGGCAATTGCGCCGTAATGGCTGACGGTGCGCACGGCGCCTCGAACATCCGATCGTTCCGAGAGTTCGCGGAGCATCGCGGGACTGAGCGGCTTCTCCCGGAGTTTTGGTTCAACTGACGTCACGATGTTCATGGTTGCAAACGCCTCATTGGATGGGTTCTGTTTTTCAACGTTTCAGGAACGCCGATATCTCGGCGTTGATGAATGCGCGATCCGCGGGATAGTTGATCGGATTACCGGCGCGGTGACCATGGATCGACGGAATCGGGTGAAGTTCGGCGGACTTCGCATTGACGAGCTTGCCGATCTCGTCCTCATTGTCGCGCACGTCGAAGTAACGGTCAGTCTGCCCCGGCATCAACAGCACATGCGCCCTGATCGCTGCGAGCGCGCGGTCAATGTCGCCGCCAAATTCCGGGCACTGGCTGATGTCGCCACGCTGCCAGATGCCGATCTGCGCGAGCAGATCGCTGGCGTCGCGCCGTGCGAAGGCTTCATCCCAGGAACGCGTCAGATAGTCTTCCAGCGACGTGAATCCTCCCTCGCGCCAGACCTCATCCCTGTAGAAGGCATGCGACATCGCCCAGCCCGCATAGATGCGCCCCATGGCGCGAAGGCCGGCGGTTGGTTTGGCGATGAAGCGGCCGCCCCTGAAATTGGGGTCTGTGGTCAGCGCCGCCTTCACGCCCTCGAGGAACACGTGATTATAGGGCGAGCACCGCGCGCTGCCGCAGACGATGGCGGCGCGCTCCACCATGTCGGGATGGCAGGCCGCCCAATGGTAGGCCTGCATGCCGCCCATCGACCAGCCATAGACCAGCGCGATCTTCGAGATGCCGAATTGCTCCACCAGCAACCGGCGCTGAACCGCGACCGCGTCGTGATAGCTGATCGCCGGAAACGGGGTGATCCCGGAATTCGACGGCGAGGAAGACAGGCCGTTGCCGAACAGATTCGGGATGATGATGAAGTAGCGCTCGGGATCCAGGATACCGCCTGGCTGGATCAGCCATTCGGTGTCGAAGTGCTGCGCGCTGAACGACGTCGGATAGACAATCACATTGTCCTTCCGCGCATTCATGCTGCCATAGGTCTTGTAGGCGAGACGCATGGAAGGGAACACGACGTCAGACTGAAGCGGGACGTCGCCCGCCTCGAAGACCTGATAGTCGCCGCTGGTCGTCATGTGCCCGGCTCCGGTGCCTCGACATTAACTGTACTAATAGTACATTATATAGATACGATTGCAAGCCCGCGGTGCGAAGGCGTTGGCCATCGCGGGTAACGCGCGTGCCATTGCAGGAACACGGTTTGACGGCGCGGCCGCAAGCAACGAATTGCTTCGATGGCACGCAAGCGGCTGATCCGCCGCCTCGGCTCCTCGTCCCTTCCACCATAATACCGCACGAAGGGGGCTAGGCAGGCCACGCACGGACGTTAGTATCGCCGCAAAACAAGCCGACCCAGGGAGAGAAAAACAATGAAGAATCATCTGATCTCGCGCCGTTCCGTTCTGGCCGGCACCGCCGCCGCAGGCGCGCTGAGCCTGACCGGCTTCCCGGCCCGCGCGGCCGAACCACAGTGGAAAAAGTACGCCGGCACCAAGCTTGAGGTGATCCTCGCCAAGGGTCCGCGCGGCGACAATTTTCAAAAGAACATCAAGGAATTTACCGAACTCACCGGCATCCAGGTCGAATCGGAGCAGATCCCCGAGCAGCAGCAGCGCCAGAAGGCCGTGATCGAACTCGCTTCGGGCAAGCCGAGCTTCGACGTGGTTCATGTCAGCTACCACGTGCAGAAGCGCCAGTTCGAGAAGGCCGGCTGGCTCGCCGACATCTCGGGTTACATGAAGGACCCGAACCTCACCGCGCCCGACCTGGTCGAAAGCGATTTCTCCGCCGGAGGCCTGCAATACGCCAAGAACGACAAGGGGCAGATGCACTCCCTGCCGTGGTCGGTCGACTATTTCATCCTCTATTACAACAAGGAGCTGTTCCAGAAGAAGGGCGTCGCGGTGCCGAAGACCTTCGACGAGATGGTCGCGGCCGCCGAAAAGCTCACCGACGCCAAGGAAGGCACCTTCGGCTTCGTCGGGCGCGGCCTGCGCAACGCCAACATGACGCTGTGGACCAACTTCTTCCTCAACGCCGGCGGCGAATTCCTCGATGCCAAGGGCGGCATCCTGACCGACGGCCCGGAGGCGATCGAAGCCACCAAGCTGTACCAGACGCTGCTGACCAAGGTCGCGCCTCCCGGCGTCGCCGGCTTCAACTGGATGGAGTCGATGGCCTCGTTCACGCAGGGCCGCTCGGCGATGTGGATCGACGGCGTCGGCTGGGCGCCGCCGCTGGAAGACCCGGCCGCCTCGCGCATCGTCGGCAAGGTCGGCTACACCGTCGTGCCCAAGGGGTCCAAGGGACAATATTCGGCAACCTATGGCGACGGCATCGGCATCGCGGCCGCCAGCAAAAACAAGGAAGCGGCCTATCTCTTGTGCCAATGGGCGGTCTCGAAGAAGCAAGGCGCGCGATTGCTGCAGGCCGGCGGCGGCGTGCCGTTCCGCAACTCCATCCTCAACGACCCCGAGATCCAGAGCGGGGTCAAGATGCCGAAGGAATGGCTGCAGTCGGTGATCGATTCCGCCAAGATCAGCAAGCTCGGCCTGCCCGTGATCATTCCGGTCGCCGAATTCCGCGATCTCGTCGGCGCGGCCCTCACCTCGACTCTCTCTGGTGCTGATCCCGCGACGGAGTTGAAGAAGGCTCATGAGCAGTTCCGCCCGATCCTGGAGCGCAGTGAAAAAGCGTGAAGGCAATAGCAGAAGTCACTCCGGCCGCGGCTGATCCCGCGCCGGGGCAGGAATGGCGGCCGCCGACCTACTGGCCGTTCGTGGTGCCGGCGCTGGTCGTCGTGCTCGCCGTGATCGTGTTCCCATGGGTGTTCACGATCTGGATGAGCCTCAACGAGTGGAAGGTCGGCTCGCCGACCACCTTTGTCGGCTTCGCCAATTATGTTCGAATGCCGAACGATCCACGCTTCGTCGAAGCGGTCGGACACACGCTGCTTTACACCGCCTTGTCGGTGCTGCTGCCGCTGATCCTCGGCACCTTTGCGGCCGTGGTGTTTCACGCCAAATTTCCCGGCCGCGGTTTTCTGCGCGGGGTCTTCATCATGCCGATGATGGCGACACCGGTGGCGATCGCGCTGGTCTGGACCATGATGTTCCACCCGCAGCTCGGCATCCTGAACTATCTGCTGTCGCTGGTCGGCCTGCCGCCGCAATTGTGGGTGTTCCATCCCGGCACCGTGATCCCCTCGCTGGTGCTGGTCGAAACCTGGCAATGGACTCCCCTGGTGATGCTGATCGTGCTCGGTGGCCTCGCCGCGATCCCGACCGAGCCCTATGAGAGCGCGCAGATCGACGGCGCCAGCGTCTGGCAGGTGTTCCGCTACATCACGCTGCCGCTGATCACACCGTTCCTGTTCATCGCCGGCATGATCCGCATGATCGATGCGGTCAAGAGCTTCGACATCATCTTCGCCATCACCCAAGGCGGCCCCGGCTCGGCGTCGGAGACCATCAACCTCTATCTCTACAGCGTCGCCTTCATCTATTACGACCTCGGCTATGGATCGGCGATCGCGGTGATCTTCTTCCTGCTCATCGTGGCCATGGCGGCGCTGATGCTGCATCTGCGCCAGCGCACGATGTGGACCGAGATCGGGAGCGGCGCATGAGCCTCCGTCAGATCCTCGGCAAGATCGGGTTGTGGTTTGCGATCTTCGTGGTCGCGTCACCCGCGATCCTGTTCTTTCTCTGGATGGCCTCGCTGTCGGTCAAGTTCGAGGTCGACAACGCCGCCTACCCGCCGGTGTTTTTCCCCGAGCGCTTTGCCTGGAAGAATTATGCCGACGTGCTCGCCTCCAACCGCTTCCTGACCTATTTCATCAACAGCCTCGTGGTAACCGGCACCGCGACCGGGCTCGCGATGCTGGTCGGCGTCCCCGCCGGCTATGGCATCGCGCGGATGGCGGCGCATAAATCCGCGATCGTGATCCTGATCGCCCGCATCACGCCGGGATTGTCTTATCTCATCCCGCTGTTCCTGCTGTTCCAGTGGCTCGGACTGCTCGGCACGCTGGTGCCGCAGATCATCATCCATCTCGTGGTCACGGTGCCGATCGTGATCTGGATCATGATCGGCTATTTCGAGACCACGCCGCTGGAGCTCGAGGAAGCCGCCCTGATCGACGGCGCCACGCGCTGGCAGGTGTTCCTTCACGTGGCGCTGCCGATCGCGCGTCCGGGGCTTGCAGTTGCCTTCATTCTCGCGGTGATCTTCTCCTGGAATAATTTCGTGTTCGGCATCGTGCTGGCGGGACGAGAGACGCGGACGCTACCAGTCGCCGTCTACAACATGATTTCGTTCGACCAGTTGAGCTGGGGTCCACTCGCGGCCGCCGCGCTCATCGTGACCTTCCCCGTTCTGTTGCTCACGGTCTTGGCGCAGCGGCAGATCGTCGCCGGACTGACCGCAGGCGCTGTCAAAGGCGGTTAGCCGCAATCTCCGGTGCAAGCGCCTCCAATACTGCGGCTGAGTTGGTGACCCAGCCGAAGATGCCGCCCTGGGCCTTGATCATCTTCAGGCCCATCTCGTGGAATTCGGGAAAATAGGATGCGCAGCCGTCGGCCAGCACCACGCAGCGATAGCCGCGGTCGTTGGCCTCGCGCACCGTGGTGTTGACGCAAACTTCTGTCGTGACGCCGCACACCAGCAGATTCTCGATGCCGTATTTCTCCAGGATGTCGCCGAGTTCGGTGGCGTAAAACGCGCCCTTGCCGGGCTTGTCGATCACGATCTCGCTGTCGAGCGGATAGAGTTCGGGAATGATGTCGTGGCCGGCCTCGCCGCGGATCAGGATCCGCCCCATCGGTCCGGGATCGCCGATCCGCAATGACGGCGCGCCGCGTTCGACCTTGGCGGGCGGCGCGTCGGACAGATCGGGCAGATGTCCCTCGCGGGTGTGGATGACCAGCATGCCGGTTTCGCGCGCCGCTGACAGCACCGAAGCGATCGGCTTCACCGCGCGCGCCAGCTGCGACACGTCGTTGCCCAGCGTCTCGCCGAAGCCGCCGGGCTCCATGAAGTCGCGCTGCATGTCGATGATCAGAAGCGCGGTCGCCGCCCACTCAAGCGCGATGGGCTCCGGCTCGGCGGCGACCTTGCCGATGGATGGCCCCTTTGAGTTCGTCATGATGCAAGCGCCCGACCGAGAGTAATTTCCGGTGAGATTAAGCAAGGCGCATGCCATTGTACAATTCTTGCGCAAGCCGGCAATGAGTTGGCACGCTTGTTGCTAAATATCGCGGTATCGCAACGTCGAAACGCCGGCGGTCTGCCGCAGCGCCACAAATTCGGGAGGAACACATGAACGGACTTGGAGGCCTCAACAAATCGCCGGAAGGCGTCGTCATCGGGCTGGTTCAGCTGCAATTGCCTGTTGTCGTGACCAGGGCGGACCTCGCGCGGCAGACCGAGCGCATCGTCTACATGGTCGGCAAGGCGCGGCGCAATCTCGGCACCATGGATCTCGTCGTATTTCCCGAATATTCGCTGCACGGCCTGTCGATGGATACCAACCCCGAGATCATGTGCCGGCTCGATGGACCGGAGGTCGCCGCCTTCAAGCAGGCCTGCATCGACAACAGGATCTGGGGCTGCTTCTCGATCATGGAGTTCAACCCGAACGGCAATCCCTACAATTCCGGCCTGATCATCGATAACAACGGCGAGATCAAGCTCTACTACCAGAAATTCCATCCCTGGATTCCGGTCGAGCCGTGGGAGCCCGGCGATATCGGCATTCCCGTGATCGAGGGACCGAAAGGCGCCAAGCTCGCGTTGATCATCTGCCATGACGGCATGTTCCCGGAGATGGCGCGCGAATGCGCCTACAAGGGCGCGGAGATCATGATCCGCACCGCCGGCTACACCGCGCCGATCCGCGAGAGCTGGCGCTTTACCAACCAGGCCAATTCGTTCCAGAATTTGATGGTGACCGCCAACGTCTGCATGTGCGGCTCCGACGGCTCGTTCGACTCCATGGGCGAAGGCATGATCGTGAATTTCGACGGCAGCATCATCGCCCACGGCACCACCGGCCGCGCCGACGAGATCATCACCGCCGAAGTCCGCCCTGACCTCGTGCGCGAGGCGCGGATTCACTGGGGCGTCGAGAACAACATCTACCAGCTCTGGCACCGCGGCTATGTCGCGGTGAAGGGCGGCGCGATGGATTGCCCGTATACGTTCATGCAGGACATGGTGGCGGGCACGTTCCGGCTGCCATGGGAGGATCAGGTCAAGGTCACGGACGGCACATCGTGCGGTTTTCCGGCGCCGACAAGGATGTTCGGGAAAACGGCGAAGGCGGCGGAGTGATTGCTCACGCCGTCGTCCCGGCGAACGCCGGGACCCATAACCCCGGTCATCTGTTGTTGGAAAAAGCCGTCGACTATCGTGCGCAACAACAACCGCCGCGGCGTATGGGTCCCGGCTCGAGGCCGGGACGACGGCGTTTCTTGTTGCTGCACCGGGCACAGAACACACCTTCGCGATCTCGCGGCCTGATACGCCCGAGCTTTGCCAGAAACTTCCCGCCCTCCTCAAACAGAGGGCGCAGGGAAGACCGGGTGCGCGCTGCACCCGCGGTCTCGTGTGCGGTTTGCACTAAGTAGGCTGCACACGAGCATACAGGGCAGCGGAGAACACCCGGCCTTCCCTGCGCAATGGCTTTACGGCTTATGCCGTGATCTCCCCGGAGACGAGTTCTTGGTTGACTCCGTCGCTGCCGTTCCCGCTTACGCTTCTCCGGCAACTTGACGCCTGCAACGGGCGCCAGGACCACACGGTTTTGCCGTACGCTTATCCACGCCGTCGTCGAGGCGTAAACCAGCGTCCACCGCAACCCGTCCAACGTCCGTGACGACGGCCGACGCCCTTCTGAGTAGGACGGGATGG
>NZ_JAFCLX010000011.1:0-201866 GCF_018130205.1 Bradyrhizobium sp. AUGA SZCCT0222 | reverse complement strand
CTAGTGTCCTGAACCAAAAGTTCGGGGCATTTTAGACCTTCGCAGGCGAGTTGTAAGCGCAGAAGCGTTCGATTGAGCGGAGAATGTCGTCGGCTGATTTGGTCCAATGGAACGGCCTTGGGTCTGCGTTGTGATGGTCGATGAAGGACGTAATCTCGGCACGTAACGCCGCCACGCTGCGATAAATGCCGCGCCTGATCTTGCGCTCTGTGATGAGGGCAAAGAAGCGTTCGACCTGATTGAGCCATGACGAACTTGTCGGCGTCAGATGCACGTGCCAACGCGGCCTCTTTGCCAGCCAGTTGCGGATCAGTAGCGTCTTGTGGGTTGCGTAATTGTCCATGACGAGATGAACGTCCAAATCGTCCGGAACAACGGCTTCGATCTCATCGAGAAATTTGCGGAACTCTTTGGCGCGATGGCGTCCATAGCACTTGCCGATGACCCGGCCGGTTGCGATGTCGAGGGCGGCAAACAACGAGGTGACGCCATGTCGCTTGTAGTCGTGACTGCGTCGCGCCGCCTGACCAGGTCGCATCGGGAACATGGGTTGGCTGCGGTCCAGCGCCTGGATCTGTGACTTCTCGTCGACGCACAGCACGATGGCACGCTCGGGTGGAGCCACGTAGAGGCCGACGACGTCACGCACCTTGGCGACGAAGTCGCGGTCGGTTGAGAGTTTGAAGGTCTCCAGCCGATGCGGCTGCAGGCCGAAGGCGCGCCATATCCGCTGGACTGTTGAGACGGATAGCCCACTGGCCCGCGCCATACCCCGCGAACTCCAGTGGGTAGCGTCGGGCGGCTTTGTCTTAAGGGTGCGGGCAATTACCGCTTCGATCCGGGCGTCCTCGATCGTGCGCGGCGTTCCCGATCGCGGCTCATCCCAAAGACCTTCGAGCCGATGCTCGGCGAAGCGCCGGCGCCACTTGCCGACCGTGTCCTGATCAATACCCAGGCGGGCCGCAACCACCTTGCTTTGTTCGCCTTCAGCGCAGGCCAGGATGATCCGAGCCCGCAGCGCCAAGCCTTGGGCCGTGCTTCGGCGCGAGGCCAACGACCTCAACTCAGTGAGTTCCACCTCATTCAGTTCCAGCGGAGCAAAGCGTCGACCCATAGCCAATCCTCCCCAAAATGCGGAGAGTCCGCCATCTTCGAGTCGATTTGGAGTCCGCTGAACTTCAGATTCGGGACACTAGAGCCCCGTTCCGATTCCATCGGAACGGAAAAGGCTCTAGGCTCCCACCCGCCTCTCAGATGCGGCCAGCGAGCCCCAATTATGCCCCACCCGCTCCGGAATTGCGGCCCATTACGACCCAAGTCTTTAACGAAAACTTGAATCGTAAGCGTCGCGTAAGCGTTGCGTATCACCATCGGGGATGGCCATGTCACACCGTTCAGCAAAATTCATCTCGGCGATCTTCGCCGGCATTTTGGCGGGAACCAGTTTCGCCGCCGTTGCGCAGGATGCCGCCAAGCAAGATGCCGCCAAGGAGAACAACGCGAAAACGGCGGACACCTGCCTGAAGGGTCCAAAAGGGCCTTTGCCGGCAGGCGGTCATTGGTATTACCGCGTCGATCACGCCACCAAACGCAATTGCTGGTACATCGGCGAAGCGAAGAACAAGACCGCGCGCGCCGCGCCGAAGGAATCTTCATCCACGCCTGCAGCATCGGATTCCGCATCGGCGGAGGCGCCCAATCCCGTTTCGCCGCAGCAGAGCATCAATACGCGCAAATCGATCGCCAACGCCCGCGCCGAACTGACCGCGCCGCAAGCACGCGTCGAGGATTTGATCGAGCCGCAGAGCGCGGGTGCCGTGCCCGCTGCTAGAATCGCAAATAGCCAAATTGCGGCCGCACCGGACTCGCCGCCGCCATCGTCCGTCGCGTCGCGCTGGCCGGAATCTTCGGGCGTCAGCCCCTCGAGCGGACCGCGCCTTGCCGCGGCCGAGCCAGCGCAGAGCCTGCAGACTCAAAACCCGCAGACCCAAAGCCTCCAGACCCAGAACCTTCAAACCCAGAACCTTCAAACCCAGAGCCTTCAAACCAATCCCGCAGCGGCGCCGCAGCCCGCCATCGCGCCGGTCGCGCTCGCTGCCGCGGATTCATCGCAGGAAAGACGGTCGGCATCGATGCAGATGCTGCTGCTGGTGATGGCCGGTGCGCTGGCGCTGGCAGGCATCACGGCAAGTCTGGTTTACCGGTTCGGCCGCGCACAGGCGATCCCGCTGGAAGCGCGCGGTGATCGCCGTGCGATCTGGGACTCGATCCCGACCGAACGGACGTCGCCATCGATGTTCCCGGACGAGACGCCGATCTGGCGCAGCAATACTCCCCGCGACGTTCCCCGCGATCCGCGCGCGCCCGACGATCCGGAGCGGCGGGTAACGGAGATGCTGTCGCGATTGGCGCGCAGTGCGCATACGTAAGGCCGGGCTTAGCGTAACCCCGGCACGGACCAGGCCTGCGATCGCAGTCGGGATTATTTTTCGAGCTGGCGCTGCAGGCCGCGAACGAATTCCGTCAGTCCGGTGCGGCGCTCGCGCTTGAGCCGCTCGGCCTTGAGGATCGACTGCACCTCGGCGAAGGCATGTTCGACGTCCTGGTTGATGACGATGTAGTCGTATTCCGCCCAATGGCTCAGTTCGTGGGTGGCGCGGTTCATCCTACCGCGAATGACCTCGTCTGAATCCTGGGCGCGGGTGTGCAGGCGCTTTTCAAGGTCGGCAGCCGACGGCGGCAGGATGAACACGCTGACCACGTCGGCGCGGGCTTTCTCGCGCAATTGTTGCGTGCCCTGCCAGTCGATATCGAACAGCACGTCCTGCCCGGCCGACAGCGCGGCCTCGACCGGCGCGCGCGGCGTTCCATAGCGATTGTCGAACACGGTGGCCCATTCGAGCAATTCGCCATTCTTGGCCATTGCTTCGAATTTCGGTTTGTCGACGAAGAAATAGTCGCGCCCGTCGACCTCTCCCGGCCGCATCGGCCGCGTGGTCGCCGACACCGACATCTTTAGACCAGGCATCTTGTCGATCAGCATCCGCGACAGCGTGGTCTTGCCCGCGCCGGATGGCGAGGACAGCACGAACATCAGTCCGCGCCGCTCAACCCCGTCGAAACCACCAGCCGTCATCGCTCACTCCAGATTCTGGACCTGCTCGCGGAACTGCTCCACCACGTTTTTCATCTCGAGCCCGGTATTGGTCAACTCCAGATCGTTCGATTTCGAGCAGCAGGTGTTGACCTCGCGGTTGAACTCCTGGGCGAGAAAATCCAGCCGGCGCCCCACCGGGCCGCCCTTGCCGATCATCTCGCGGGCCTGGGCGATGTGGGAGGCGATGCGGTCGAGCTCCTCGCGGATGTCGGCCCTGGCCGCGATCATGATCGCTTCCTGATTGAGCCGGTCAGGATCGAAACGATCTGACGTTTCCAGCAGCGCCGCGACCTGTTCGGCCAAACGCGCCCTGATCGCCTCGGGCTTGCGGCCGGGCGCGGCCTCGGCCCTCTTCGCGAGATTGTCGATCTCATCCATGCGCTGGTTGAGAATCTGCCCGAGCGTGACGCCCTCGCGGCGGCGCATCTCGACCAGATTGGCCAGCGCCTGCTCGAAGGCCAGCGCCGCGGCGTCCTTGGCCGCCTTGTCTTCGGCCTCATCGCTTTCGGGTTCGACCATCTCGATGACGCCCTTGATGCCGAGCAGACCGTCGATGCTGGGCGCCACCGCGTCGATCTTGCCGGCGAGCACACCCGCCACCTTTACGATCGAGTTGAGCACGTCCTCATTGATGCGGATGGTCGAGACCGCGTTGGCACGCTTGACGTTGAGATTGGCGTAGACCGTGCCCCGCGACAGCACCTCGCCGGCGCGCTTCTTGGCGAAAGCCTCGAGTTCGTCCCATCCGGGCGGCAGCCGCAACCGCAGGTCAAAGCCCTTGGCGTTGACCGACTTCAGTTCCCATTCGAACGTGTACGGACCGCTGGCGCCGTTGCTCCGGGCAAAACCGGTCATGCTCGATAGCGCCATCGCGTAAAACTTTCCGAAAACAGGGAGATGCGAGACTCGGGGTGCGGCGCGAGCTTAAAACGAATTCACGCCTGATGGAATTGACTTAGCGCTGAACCACCGGCGCCGTGGTGGTCGATTGCGCCGCGCCCTGGCGGGCGCCGGGGGCAGCCGCAGGCGCCGCCGGACGTGCGGGCTGTCTCTTCGTCCCCGTTGGCCTCGGCGTCGTCGCCGTCGGGTTGGTGTCGGCCGCCGGCGCGCCTGCCGCTGCAGGAACTGCGGCCTCTTCGGCCGGTTCGACCGTGTCGTTCTGGATCTGCTTTTCCAGCACCCGCAGCTTGGCGACGTTCTTCTGGTGCTGGTCGTAGGTTTCGGTAAAGGTATGTCCGCCGCTACCATCGGCGACGAAGAACAGGTCGCGGGTCCGCGCCGGGTTGGCGACCGCCTCAAGCGAGGCGCGGCCGGGATTGGCGATCGGGCCCGGCGGCAAGCCCTCGATCACATAGGTGTTGTAGGGCGACGGCTGGGTGATCTCGGAGCGCTTGATCGGCCGGCCCAGCGTACCCTTGCCGCCCACCAGCCCGTAGATGATGGTCGGATCGGACTGCAGCTTCATCTTCTGTCGCAGCCGGTTGGTGAAGACAGCGGCGACCCGGCTGCGCTCGTCGGCCCGGCCGGTTTCCTTCTCGACGATCGAGGCAAGCGTAATCAACGCCTCCGGCGACCTGACCGGAATGTCCGGATTGCGGCGTTCCCAGATTTCCGCAAGCACCCGCTTCTGGGTCTGCTGCATGCGCTGGACCACTTGTTCGCGGCTGGTGCCGCGCGGGAATTTATAGGTTTCCGGCAACAGCGTGCCCTCGCGCGGCATTTCCTTCAGCGAGCCCGAGAACAGGTCGTTGTCGGTGAGGCGCGCCACGATCTGCTCGGAGGTCAGGCCTTCGGGAATGGTGACGCCATGCTGCACCACCTTGCCTTCGACGATGGTGGCGATGACATCGCGCAGGCTGGCGCGCTTCTGGAACGAATATTCGCCTGGCTTGAGATCGGAACTCGCCTTCAGCGCAAACACGCTGCCGATGAACAGCCACGGATTGACGTTGATCACGCCCTCGCGCTGCAGCGCGTCGGCGATGTCCCTTTTGCCGGCGCGTGCCGGAATATTGACGATCTTGTCTTCCTGCAGCGGACCCGGCGTCTCCAAAAGCTGGCGGCCGTAATAATACGCCGTGCCCGCGCCGATCATCAAAATGATCAAAATGGTGATGATGGCATTGCCGATCACGACAAACGGATTGCGGGCACGCTCGGACCGCTTCGGCGGCGGCGGTACCTGCTCGGGCTCCAGCGCAGCGCGCGGGCTCCGGGGGGAAATGGGCGGCCTTTCACTCATCGATGCAACCTGAATCCTGCCGGTTCAATCGTGGCCTGACAAACCCCTGCCCGGCCAATAGCATACGCCCACGCCTAGGAGTCATCGCCGAATACGGCAAAACGGTGGAGTCGCTCTAAACACTTGCTAACTAACTACGCGCCGAACGATGACGGAGGCGTTGGTACCCCCGAAACCGAAAGAATTCGACAGCGCGACATTGATCTCGCGTTCGCGCGCCGTTTGAGGCACGAGATCGATCGCCGTCTCCACCGACGGATTTTCCAGATTGATGGTGGGCGGGGCGATGTTGTCGCGAATCGCAAGGATGCTGAAAATCGCCTCGATCGCGCCGGCCGCGCCGAGCAGATGCCCGGTCGACGACTTGGTCGATGACATCGACACCTTGGACGTTGCATTGCCGAGCAACCGCTCCACCGCGCCGAGCTCGATCTCGTCGCCGATCTGCGTCGAGGTGCCGTGCGCGTTGATGTAGTCGATATCGGAAGCGCTGATTCCAGCGCGCTTCAACGCCGCACTCATGCTGCGGAAGGCACCATCGCCGTCCGGCGCCGGCGAGGTGATGTGATAGGCGTCGCCGGACAGGCCGTAGCCGATCACCTCGGCGTAGATTTTCGCGCCGCGCTTTTTGGCGTGCTCATATTCCTCGAGCACCACGATGCCGGCGCCCTCGCCCATCACGAAGCCGTCGCGATCCTTGTCGTAGGGACGCGAAGCCCGTTCCGGCGTGTCGTTGAAGGCGGTCGAGAGCGCGCGCGCCGCGCAGAAGCCCGCCATCGCCAGCCGGCAGATCGGCGATTCGGTTCCGCCCGCCACCATCACCTCGGCATCGCCGAGCGCGATCAGGCGGCTGGCGTCGCCGATCGCGTGCGCGCCGGTCGAACATGCGGTGACGACGGAATGGTTAGGTCCCTTGAGGCCATGCTCGATCGAGACGTAGCCGGAAGCGAGATTGATCAGCCGCCCTGGAATGAAGAACGGCGAGACCTTGCGCGGCCCGCGCTCCTTGAGCAGCAGCGCGGTATCGGCGATGCCGGACAGGCCGCCGATTCCGGACCCGATCAGGGTGCCGGTCGCGCATTTGTCTTCTTCGCTCTCGGGATGCCAATCGGCGTCGTCGAGCGCCTGGCGCGCGGCGGCCATCGCAAAGATGATGAAATCATCGACCTTGCGCTGGTCCTTTGGCTCCATCCACTGGTCCGGATTGAAGGTGCCGCCGCTCCCGTCGCCGCGTGGAATCACGCAGGCGATCTGGCTGGAGAGATCGGCAACTTCGAAGGTCTCGATTCGCCTGGCGCCACTCCGGCCAGCGAGGATACGCGTCCACGTTGCGTCAACGCCGCAGCCGAGTGGCGTAACCATGCCCAGCCCCGTGACGACAACCCGCCTCATATCAAAAACTCCGGCCCGAAACTGGCGGTCCATAACAAGAAACCGGGGGACCGTTCGACAACGGCCCGTCCGGCTCTATGCGCACCGCGCGGGGGCGTCAGCTTTTCGCGTTCTTTTCGAGAAATTTTGTCGCGTCGCCGACGGTCAAAATCGTTTCCGCGGCGTCGTCGGGAATCTCGCAACCGAACTCTTCTTCAAATGCCATCACAAGCTCGACGGTGTCGAGGCTGTCAGCGCCAAGGTCATCGATGAAACTTGCCGCATCGACCACCTTCTCGGGTTCAACACCGAGGTGCTCGACCACAATCTTCTTAACCCGCTCGCCAATCTCACTCATCGTTCAACCTCGTGCTTGTTCCATTGGACCCGACCCCAAGATACCGCAAGACGATACGAGCCATCGTGGTCGTTAAACTTCCTTCGCAATCGCGCATAGTCTTGATTCGGCACGGTGGTAGCCGATAAAGGCCCGGCGAACGGCAGGCGTCGCCACGCCAATATACAGGGTTTCAAAATCCTGCAATGGCCTTGTTTGCCCATCCGTCGGTGGTTCGGTTATCATACTTCCCTACCGTTGACTACAAGCCCTCGCCCGGCCCCCCGAAACCGCCTTTGATCGCATCGATCGGGCCGTTAACCGGCTCAAATCATGGCCATTCCGCCGTTGACGTGGATGGTTTGCCCGGTGACGTAAGCCGCCTCGTTCGAACTGAGATAAACCGCCGCCGCGGCGATGTCCTCGGGCGTTCCCAGCCGTGCTGCAGGAACCTTCGACAGGATGGTCTCGCGCTGCTTGTCGTTGAGCGCATCCGTCATCGGTGTCTTGATGAATCCGGGCGCGATGCAATTGGCGGTCACGTTGCGCTTGGCGTACTCGGCGCCCAGCGTCTTGATCAGGCCGATGATTCCCGCCTTCGACGCGGTGTAATTGGCCTGTCCGGGATTGCCGGTCACACCGACGATCGAGGTGATGGCAATGATACGGCCGAACCGCTTGCGCATCATCAATTTGGTCGCGGCGCGCGCCAGGCGGAACGTCGCCGTCAGGTTGACGTTGATGACGTCGTCCCAATCCTCGTCGCGCAATTGCACGAACAGGTTGTCGCGGGTGATGCCTGCGTTGGCGATCAGGATATCGACCTGCCCCATCGCCGCTTCCGCCGCGGGCACCAGGGCCTCGACTTCCGCGCTGTCGGAAAGATTGCACGGCAGCACGTGAACGCGCTCGCCGAGCTTGGTGGCGAAGGCATCCAGCACCTCGCGGCGCGTGCCCGAAATCGCCACCGTCGCGCCCTGCGCATGCAGTGCCTGCGCGATGGCGTTGCCAATACCGCCGGTCGCGCCGGTCACCAGCGCCGTCCTGCCCGTCAAATCGAACATCGAAATCTCCTTGTTCGGCAAGCTTACTTCGAAGCCGCCAATGCGTCCTTGGCGGTGGCAATATCGCCGGGCCCGCCGACGGAAACGCCAACGGCACCGTCGGCGATGCGCTTGACCAGCCCGCTCAGCACCTTGCCGGCGCCGATCTCGAAAAACCGCGTGACACCGTGGCCCGCCATATAGGCGACCGACTCGCGCCAGCGCACGGTGCCGGTGACCTGCTCGATCAGGCGGCGCCTGATCTCATCGGGATCCGTGATCGGCGCGGCCAGCACGTTCGACACCAGCGGCGAAGCCGGCGCCTTGATCGTCACATCGGCCAGCGCCTTCGCCATGGCGTCGGCCGCGGGCTGCATCAGCTTGCAATGGAACGGCGCGGACACCGGCAGCAGCATCGCGCGCTTGGCGCCCTTGGTCTTTGCAATTTCAAGCGCGCGTTCGACCGCGGCCTTGTCGCCGGAGACCACCACCTGCCCGCCGCCATTGTCATTGGCGGCCTGGCAGACCTGGCCTTGCGCCGCTTCAGCCGCGACAGCCACCGCCGCCTCGTAGTCCAGACCCAGCAGCGCGGCCATGGCGCCGACGCCGACCGGCACGGCCTTTTGCATCGCAAGGCCGCGGGTGCGCAACAGGCGCGCGGTATCGCTGAGGCTGAGGCTGCCGGCCGCGGCCAGCGCCGAATATTCGCCGAGCGAGTGACCGGCCACGAATGCCGCATCCCGCCCGACCGAGAAGCCGGCCTCGGTCTCCAGCACGCGCAAGGTCGCGATAGACACTGCCATCAGCGCCGGCTGGGCATTTTCGGTGAGCTGGAGGGTTTCGGCAGGCCCCTCCCAGATGATCGCGGTCAGCTTTTCGCCGAGCGCCGCATCGACCTCGTCGAATACCGCCCGCGCGGCCGGAAAGGCGTCCGCCAGGGCCTTGCCCATGCCCACGGCCTGCGACCCCTGGCCCGGAAAGGTGAATGCTGCGGTCATTTTGACTGAAAACTCCTTCAAGTGCAGCCGTAAGACACCGGCTTTCGCCGCCCTGTCAAGCCGGACGGAGCGTGCATCGCACAAGCAATCGCGGTGCAAAATTGGTTACGCCGCCCGGAACCTCGCCGCGGCGCTTGCCGGCATCATCGCAGATATCGATCAACCCAGCTATTTCGGCACCGGAGCAGTTCCTGCTGCCTTGAGCGCCCTGTAACAAGCGTGTAACGGCGCGAGCGGAAACGGATGCCGCGCAAGCCCCGCAATCGCCGAGCCCGGCCAAGTCCTGCTCATAAGTCGTGCTCATAAGTCCTGCCCATAAGTCTTACCCAGGTGATCTCTTGAGTCCTGAACCTTCTGCGAAACCCGTGGCGTCCAGCTCGTTCGCGGCCATGAAGTCGCAGCCCTATCGGGCCCAGTTCATCGCTTACGTGCTGGCCATGATGGCTGACAATGTCGAGCACGTGATCAGCTACTGGGTGGTGTTCCAGAAATTCCATTCGCCGGCGCTGGCGGGCTTTGCGGTGCTGTCGCACTGGCTGCCCTTTCTGTTGTTTTCCGTCGCCGTCGGCGGTCTCGCTGACCGGTTCGATCCACGCCGCATCATTCAGTGCGGCATGCTGCTCTTCATCGTGGCGTCGGCGGGATGGGGAATTTTCTTCATCACCGACACGCTGCAAATGTGGCACGCGATGCTGCTCCTGGTCATCCACGGCTGCGCCGGCGTGCTGTGGCAGACGCCGAACCAGCTGCTGCTTTACGATATCGTCGGCCCCGCCGACCTGCCGAGCGCGGTGCGGCTGAACGCAATGGCGCGCTATCTGGGAATCCTGGTCGGTCCGGCCGCGGGCGGCGTGATCATGCTGGCACTCGGCCCATCCCACGGCATCATTCTCAACACGCTGTTCTATCTCCCAATGCTGCTCTGGCTGTTCTGGGCGCCGATCAGCGCCCAGGGCGCAGTGGCAAAGCGCCTCGCCGTCCGCGGCCTTGCCGACATCGTGCAGACCATCCGCGTCATCGGCACCTACCCTGTCCTGATCTCGATGACGCTGCTCGCCGGGCTGACCTCCTTCATGATCGGCAACGCCTATCACGCCCAGATGCCGGGCTTTGCCATCGATCTCGGCCACGGCGACCCCGGCGTGGCCTACAGCGTGCTGCTGGCCGCCGACGCCGCCGGCGCGCTGCTTGCGGGCATCGCGCTGGAAGCGTGGGGGCGGCTCAGAGCGACGCCTCAGACGGCCATCGTCCTTGCCATTCTATGGGCGTTGTCGCTGCTCGCGTTCGCGTCGGTCGGGATCTATTCGCTGGCGATCGCGCTGCTGTTCGCCGCAGGATTCTTCGAACTGTCGTTCAACACGATGGCGCAGACCATGGTGCAGTTGAATGCCCCCGCCGACATTCGCGGCCGCGTCGTCGGCCTGTTCAACATGGCCGGGCTCGGCATGCGGGCCTTCAGCGGCATCACCGTGGGCCTGTTCGGCGCGGCGATCGGCATTCACTGGTCGCTCGGCCTGTCGGCCGCGGTGCTGTTGGCGTTTCTGTTCGTGCTGTTTCGCCGCGCCAATGAGCAAGCCGGCCGAACACGCGTTAGCGGCGGCTAGAAGCCGCCGGCCTTCTGATCGCCGCCGACCTCCGCCCCGGCCCGCGCACGACGCGCGCTGCTCACAAGCTGGCCCGGACGATCCTGCTGGTTCGGCTTTGCGGTCGCTAGGCGCAGCACCGCAGCATAGTTCGGCTGCACCTCCATGCGGTCGGCATGCCGGCTTTGGCTGAGAATGCTGTGGACGCGCGGCAGGTTGTAGCAGGGCACGTAGAACAGCAGATGATGCTCGAGATGATAGTTCACGTAATAGGGCGCAATGAACAGCCGCTCGAGAAAGCCGGCATGCGTGGTGCGGGTATTGCGCAAGGGATCGCTGCTGTCGGGCACCACGGCATGCTCGGCGATATTGCGGATGCGGGTGATCACCATCTGCCAGGTGAAGAGCGGCAGCAGCCATAACAGCGGATAGGCCCACCACACGCCGGCAGCGGCAAGGCCTGCGAACATCACCGCATTGACCGCGAATTGCGGGCCGAGCTTTTCCCAGAAATGCGCTACGCGCTGCGTCAGCGGCCATTCGCGAGGTCCCAGCGCGTTGAGCAATTGCGCCTTGCGCTGCTGATAGCCGGTCTGCCCGGTGATATCGCGCAGGAATTTGCGGCGATAGCTCATCGTCGTAATCGGAAACGGCGCCGACAGGATGAGATCGGGATCGTCGTCCTGCTGGGTGCGCGCATGATGCTGCAGATGATAGCGGCGATAGGCGCGGGTCTCGGCAAAGACCGGATAGGCGCAGAACCACTGGCCCAGGGTCAGATTGGTTTTCTCGTCGGGCGAAAGGCAGCCATGGGCGCCGTCATGCATCAGGATCGCGAGCCCGAGCTGGCGCGAGCCGATGATGCCGACCGCCAGCAGAAAGGTCAGCGGATTGGGCCACCAGGCCACCAGCGCGATCGAGCCAATGATCAATACCCAGGCATGAACGATCAGGGCAACGCCTTTCCAGGTCGAGCGCCGGCGCACGGCGATCAATTCATCCTCGGACAGGAAATCACGGGCACGCATGCGAAGCGCGGTCATGACGATGTCTCCCCTTCGGGTGAATCTGAAGCTGATGTGGGATTGCCGACGAGGCGCAGGCGGCCGCCGTCGCCGGTCGATGTCGTCGTCGCCTGCTCGCCCAGCACGCGCAGCATCTCTGCGGATAATTCTTCGGCCGAACGGCCCATGGCATAGCCCTCGACCATCACGCCGATCGCGACCGCCCAGAATCGCCGCGAGGTCGCGTCGGGATCGCGCAGCGTGGTCCAGCCATGCCGTTCGATCTGGTTCGAATAGGCGCGCAGGCCCTCGCCGTGCAGCCGTTCGATGGTGCGCTCCACCAGCGGCGCGAGATCCTGGCGGCGGCGCGTCAGCGTCAGAGCCTCGGCAAAGAAGGCGACCGAATCCGTTGATGTCACGCTCTCGACCAGCGCGCGCGTGTAGTCGCGCGGCGTGTGCGCCGACAACGCCGCCTGCTCGGCCGCACGGGCGACATAGAGCATGTCGCGGCAGGCGGCCTCGACGAACAGCGCTTCCTTGGTGCGGAAATAATAGGTGATCTGGCTCGGAAACGCGTCGGCAGCGGCAGCGATATCCGAGATCGAGGTGCCGGAAAGGCCACGCTCTTTGAACAGGCGGCTGGCGCCATCCAGCAGGCGGGAACGCATCTGGCGTCCGGCGGAACGCGTGGCGCGGACGGCGTGCTTGGGGTCGCCGGCCAGTGCCTGAGCGGTTTCGACGGACTCGGAAACCATTTTGGGAGCCATTTTGCCCTCTCGTCTTTTATTTGTATGATATACAAACAAATATGTCAATTGGGCCCTTGGAGGCGGAGGTCGGCCATGGCATCAACCGGGCCAAAATCCCGCATCAACGCTTGCCAGCGGGCTCAAAATCTCTATAAACCGCGCATCCGTGGATCCCGGCCGGGAGCTGAACGGACGGTCTCAGCAATCTCACCTTTCGGCGATGTTGATGTGGCAGGGCCAGTTGGCCCGTCGTCCCGTGCTTCCGCCTTCTGAGCATTATCGAGTCCTTTCCGAAGGTCTCGAAGGGCTTGCCGCCGGGAACCGCGCCAACACAGGAAAGGACACCCATGCCTCTTTATGAGCATGTTTTTCTCGCGCGTCAGGATGCGAGCACCCAGCAGGTCGAAGAGCTGACCACCCAGATGACGGGCATCGTCGAAGGGCTCGGCGGCAAGATCACCAAGACCGAGAACTGGGGCGTGCGCTCCCTCACCTATCGCATGAACAAGAATCGCAAAGCACATTTCGTGCTGATGAACATCGATGCGCCCTCCGCTGCGGTCACCGAGATCGAGCGGCAGGAGCGGATCAGCGAAGACGTCATCCGCTATCTCACCGTCCGCGTCGAAGAGCACGAGGAAGGTCCCTCTGCCATGATGCGCAAGGCCGATCGCGATCGCGAACGCGACGACCGTGGCGGTGGTTTCCGGGGTGACCGCGAAGGCGGTTTCCGTGGCGATCGCGAAGGCGGTGGCTTCCGTGGCGACCGCGGGCCGCGCCGTCCGCGCGATGAAGACGCAGCGGTAGAGGAGTAAGAATCATGGCTGAAGCTGGTGCACGCCGTCCGTTTTTCCGCCGCCGCAAGACCTGCCCGTTCACGGGTCCGAACGCGCCGAAGATCGACTACAAGGATTCCAAGCTGCTGATGCGTTACGTTTCCGAGCGCGGCAAGATCGTGCCGAGCCGCATCACCGCCGTCTCCGCCAAGAAGCAGCGTGAACTCGCCCGCGCCATCAAGCGCTCGCGGTTCCTCGGCCTCTTGCCCTACGTTATTCGCTAAGACGATTTCGATCGGCGGCATCCGTGCCGCCGATCGCGACTTTTCATAAGGCTTCCGGGTCGTCCGGTCGCCGATGGTTGGGGTCCAAAGACCTCTAACCGCTCGAAGGGAGCGGGACAGCTGATGATCGTGATCATACTCATTGCGCTTGCGGCCGGCTCTGCGTCGGCGCTGATGTTCGCCTCGATCATCTCGGGCGCGTTGATCTCATTGCTGTTGTTCTATCTGGCCCCGCTGCCGCTGATGGTGGCCGCCCTTGGATGGGGACCGCTTGCGGCAACGATCGGCGGCATCGCCGCGGCTTCGGGCCTCGGGCTGATGTTCGGCCTGCCCTACTGCATCGCCTTTGTCGTCACCGTCGCCCTGCCCGCCTGGTGGCTCGGCCATCTCGCGCTGCTCGGACGGCCGCTGCCCGCCGAGGAAGCAGGCAATGGCGCGTCGCCTGCCGCGCCTGCCATGGAATGGTATCCGGTCGGCCGCATTCTGCTGTGGATTGCAGGCTTTGCCATGCTGACCACGATCACCGCCATGCTGACGCTCGGCAGCGACGCCGATGCGATTACGGCGGCACTGAAACGCGGCCTGCTGCGAATTCTGACGCCCCGCAATGCCGCGCCATCAGGCGACACCGAGCGGTGGGTTAGCGCGCTCGCAATCATCGCGCCGCCGGCGGCCGCGATCGTCGCCATGATGACGCTGACCCTCAATCTCTGGCTCGCCGGCAAAATCACCGCGACCTCCGGCCGCCTGCACCGGCCGTGGCCGGATTTGAAGGCCGCCGAATTACCGCCGATGACGCTGGTCGCGTTGTCGGTCGCACTGGCGTTCTGTTTCGTCGGCGGGCTTCCCGCATTGTTCGCGCAGATCACAGCGACAGCACTGCTGATGGCTTACGCCATCACCGGCTTTGCCGTGCTGCACACGCTGACACTGGCGCTGAACGGCCGCGCGTTCTGGCTGTCCTGCGCCTACGCCGTCGTCGTGGTGTTCGGCTGGCCGGTACTGGCGATGGTCGTGCTTGGCCTCGCCGACGCCGTCTTCGGATTTCGCCAACGCTTTATGCGCGGCAGACCGCCGCCGGTGCCTGCAGCGTAACCATTCCACCCATCCACTCGAACCACATCACCACTTCAAAAGGAGAACGAATATGGAAGTCATTTTGCTGGAACGCGTCGCCAAGCTCGGCCAGATGGGCGAAGTCGTCAAAGTCAGGGACGGATTTGCCCGCAACTTTCTGCTCAAGCGCGGCAAGGCGCTGCGCGCCACCGCGGACAATCGCTCCAAGTTCGACGGCATGAAGGCCGAACTCGAGGCCAACAACCTCAAGGCCAAGGGCGAAGCGACCAAGGTCGCGGAGAAGATCAACGACCGCAACGTGGTCGTGCTGCGCCAGGCCTCCGAAACCGGCCAATTGTTCGGTTCGGTCAGCGTGCGCGACATCATCGCTTCCTTCGAAGCCGACGGCGTCACCATCAGCCGCAGCCAGGTCATGCTGGACGCGCCGATCAAGACCATCGGCAAGCACTCGATCGCGATCGCCGTGCACCCCGAAGTCGAAGTCAGCGTCAGCGTCACGGTTGCACGCAGCGCCGATGAAGCCGAGCGCATCAACCGCGGCGAGGACATCTCGAGCCGTCAGGAAGATCAGGACGCCGCCGCCGAGGCGCTGGCCGCCGCCGGCGAGTTCTTCGATCCGGAAGCCCAGCACGACGACGAAGCGCCGGCACCGGCTGCGACCGAGAAGTAACGCGCGCTTCTCTTTATCGCGCCTCTGTTTATGTGAGAACCAAGCCCGGCCGATCAGGCCGGGCTTGGGATTCGTGCCGCCGCTTTCTCGTCGAGCATCGCGATCGAGGCCAGCGCCGTTGCGGTGTGCTTTTCGACGCCGTCGGTGAGGCAATAGACATCGGCCGCAACCACCGCGACCTGACGTCCGGGCTTGATCACCCGCGCCCGGCAGATCAGCCGCTCGCCCACCGCCGGCGACAACAGATTCAACTTATATTCAGCCGTGAGCGCCGCCTGGCCGCGCGAGGTCGCAGCCGCGATGGTGGTCGAATTGTCGACCAGGAACGCGGTGACGCCGCCATGGAACAGGCCGTGCTGTTGCAACAGCTCCGGCCGGCGGTCGACCGCGAGCGTGCACGACCCGCGCGTCAGTTCGGACAGCTCCGCGCCGATATGGGTCATAAAGCCCTGGCGACCGACATTGTCGCGGATGCGCGTGGCGATCGGCGCGAACTCCGGATCGGTATTGGCGATCATGGGGTCTCTCCTGTTCTGTGGTCGGCATCAATGGCGACCACCGCGCGGGTGGCGCAGGCGATCAGGATGTCGGTCTGGTCCCTGGGATCGGCGCGGTCGCGGCCCGACAACCACGCGCGACAGAATATCTGCGCAGGTCCGATGATCTGGCTGAAGAACAAGGTCGCCGTCATCGGCAGCAATTCGCCGCGCGCGATCAGCGGCGCGCGCCAGCGCTCGACGGCCTCGGCGAGACGCGAATTCTGCGCGCGCTGCGCACCACGGATTTCTTCGGTCCATTCGCTGCGCGAAATCTCGAACAGATAGCGCGCCTCGCGGCGGTTGTTCACAACCCAGTCCAGATGCGCATGGATCAGCTGCGCCACGCCTTGCCTGGCGCCGCAGGATTCGTCGATCGCAGCGAGCACGGCAGCGTGATAGCGGCCGAGAATTTCCAGGAACAGCGTGCCGGCCAGTTCCTTCTTTGATCCGAAGAAATGGAAGAAGCTGCCGTTCGACGCCCGCGCGCGGGTTCGAATGGCGGCCACGGTTGCGCCCTCAAAGCCGTCGCGGTCGAACACCGCCAATCCCGCCGCCAGCAAATCCTCTCGCGCCGTGGTCACCACACGCCAACCCTCGCATTTTTCTTAGATCGCTGCTCTAGAGTATTGCTCTAGGAATGATTGAGCAAGTCCGTCGTGCGAGCTTTCCGTCGCGAACGTTATCGGCGTGCGTTGTTGGAACGCGGCGTTACTGGGAAATGGGCGGTGCGGGCGGCCCCGCCGGAGCAACCGGCGGTGGAGGCGGCGCAGATGCCGTCACCTCGGGCGGAGTGGCCGGTGCAGTTGCTGCGGCGGGCGCCGACGGGCTCGGGATGGCGGCTGGCTCTCTCGGGATCGCGGCTGGTTCTGATGTACCGCTGGGGGTCGGTGCGGCGGCCGCCGGCGCGGGCGTGACCGGCGGGACTGGATCAGGCCGCAGCGGCGTTGGTTCGCTGCCGCCGGTTTCCCTGGGCGCATCGACCTTGGCGGTCTCGGACTTTCCTGATTCAGGCTTCCCTGCTTCAGACTTGCCTGCTTCAGACTTGCCTGCTTCAGGTTTGCCCGTTTCAGGCTTGCTCGAGTCAGACTTGCTCGAGTCAGACTTGCCCGAGTCAGAAATGCCCTCGCCCGCCGGCTTGGCGGCTTCAGGCTTTTCGCCGGGATCCACCTTGGCGGTTTCGCGCTTGGCTTCTTCCTTGGCCGCCTCGTCCGGTTTCGGCGGCTCTTCGGCAGGCTTGCCGCGCTTGCCGAGCTTCTGCTTGGCGCCCGTTTTGCTGTCGGTCGCGGCCTGCGGCGTCTGGCCATCGGCGGGCCTGGCGGCATCGGGCTGCTGCTGGCCCGGCCGTCGCTTGCCGTCGCGTCCGGGGCTTTGCGGCGTCAGCCCGTCGGCGTCGGGCCGGGACGCCTCTTGCGTCGCGGCGGGATGTTGCCGGCGGCCGAACCGGTCGGGCTGATCCGGCTTGGCAGCCTCTTGCTTGGCGCCCTTTGCCGCATCGGTCTTCGTCTGATCCTTGCTCTGAAATCGTGCGTCGGCCGCGCCGTTCGATATCAGGAACGAGGCGAGCACCCCGGCCATCTCGCTGCTGGTGGTGTAGTGCTGGCGCAGGAAGCCGGGCAGCGACGACGGCGACACGCTCTTCAAAAGGCCGCGAGGGCTCTTGTGGCAGGCGTTGCAGGTACCCGAGAAGATCTGGGAAGGGGTCTTGCCGGCCTCCAGGTTTTCAGCCCGGGCCGTGAGACAGCCAACCAGAAGCATCACCGTCGCCAGACTGAGCGCTCGGCTCAACATTCCCTGCTTCTCCAATTGGAATCGCTTCCGGCGTCGCACAACACGGCCGGCGGCGGACCACCTTGTAGCCGATTATCCTACGAATGGAAGCTCACTTGAGACGCAACTGCGTGATCTCCACATTTGGGAATATCCGCTTTGACTACAATGCCCTAGCCCCTCGGGCTGATCACGATTATGATCTGGCTGACGCACATGGGAACCTTCGTTCCCGCCGTGCGTCGGTTGTAACGGGCCGGTCGTTCCATTGGTGCTTTGATGGATCGTTTGTTGCGTTATTTCCTGGGGCAGTTCATCCGCCGCGGCACGATGACATTCACGGCCGCGAGCGGGAGCACATTTACCTGCGGCGACGGCACCGGGCGGCCGGTATCGGCCCGGTTCCTGAGCCCGCGCACCGAGTGGCGGATCCTCCTCAATCCCGAACTGGCGCTGGGCGAATCCTATATGGACGGCACGTTCGTGGTCGAAAATGGCTCGATCGCAGACGCGCTGGCGATCCTGCTCGATCAGCCGGCCATGGTGCCGCAATGGGCTCGGCTGCAATGGTGGATGCGCTATCTCGCCCGGCACTTCAGTCAGTTCAACTGGCGCGGCCGGTCACGAAACAATGTCGCACATCATTATGATCTCGACGGGCGGCTCTATTCGCTCTTCCTCGACGCCGACAAGCAATATAGCTGCGCCTATTTCGAGACGCCGGATGCCACGCTCGATGATGCCCAGTTGGCCAAGAAGCGCCACCTCGCCGCCAAGCTCAGAATCGGGCGCGGCGACCGCGTGCTCGACATCGGCTCGGGCTGGGGCGGCCTTGGGCTCTATCTGGCCGAGATGACCGGCGCCGATGTTACCGGCATTACGCTCTCGACCGAGCAATTGCAGGTCGCTAACGCCCGCGCCGGGGAGAAAAGACTGGGCCGTCAGGCGAAATTCCTGCTCAGCGACTACCGCGACATTCCGGGTCCGTTCGACCGGATCGTGTCGGTCGGGATGTTCGAGCATGTCGGTGTCGGGTTTTATGAAACCTTCTTCAAGCGATGCGCCGAATTACTCAGCGACGACGGGATCATGGTGCTGCACTCGATCGGCCGCTCCACCGGCCCCGACGTGACCAGCCCCTGGACCACGAAGTATATTTTCCCGGGCGGCTACATCCCCGCGATGTCCGAAGTGACGCCGGCGATCGAGAGCGCCGGGCTTCTGGTCTGCGACACCGAGATTCTGCGGCTGCATTATGCAGAGACGCTGAAAGCCTGGCGCGAGCGCTTCATGGCGCGGCGCGAAGAGGCCGTGCGCCTTTACGACGAACGCTTCGCCCGGATGTGGGAATTCTATCTGGCCGGGTCGGAAATGTCGTTCCGGAAGCAGAACCTGATGAATTTCCAGATCCAGCTCACCAAGCGCCAAGGCGTGGTGCCGATGACGCGCGACTACATCGCGCGTGAAGAGGCGCGGCTGCGCAGGATCGAAACCGGAAAGCAGCCGCGGCTGCAAATCGCGGGCGAGTAGACCGATTTTGAGCTGAATGTCTTAGTTTCGGAAGCTGTAGTCCGAGCCGTAGGCTATTCCGGCAGTAGCCGGGCGAGCGAGTTGCGCGCGCAGAGCATCCAATACCTTGATATCGCAGGGCACGGCACGCGATTCCGGGCGCGAGACGAGTTCCATGGTGTCGATCAGCATCGACAACCAAGCGCGCTGGTCGCCTCCTGATCGCCATGTACCGAGCTGTTGACCCATCGTCTTGTCCTTGATCCCTGCTCTTAACCAACCCGAAAGCCTAAAACCCGTTCCCGAACTCCTCGACCAGGATGCCGGCCAGAAAGCCTCTCGGATGTGATCTGGTTCACAGAGTTCGCCGGCTGATTGCCGTAAAACTACTGAATGGCCCAGAAAACCTACTCGACCTCGCTCGTCCCTCGCGCCGATCTCATCGTCGATTACGCCTTGATTGCGACCGGCATCGGCTCGGCCCTGATCGCGTTGATCTTTCTCATCCTGGCTTGATCAATCGCTAACATCGCGGCCCGGATGACCTCCGCAGCCTTGGATAGGTCTGTCCAACTGGCGATAAAGTTCAGTTGGCCCTAACAGCTTTCCCAACATTTTCGTGAATTCGGTGGCACCGCCCGGCCGCCGCGCGGTTTTGACCAAAACCCGTCAAGTGCAATGCCGCAACGACCGACGGGGATTCACATCTCGCTTGTGTGAATCGGGCATAAGGCATGTAGGTACTTCCGCTCGGCACGAGGGGAGCGCTTTATCGCCGCCCCAATCCGGCATCCCAAATACCGACCCAAATCCGAAGAACAATTCCGAGCATGGCGCTGACTGATTCGAACATTCTGAAGCTTGCCCCCGACGCGGGAACTCCGGCCTATCGGAGTGCGCCGCACAATATCGAAGCCGAACAGAGTCTGCTTGGCGCGATCCTGGTCAATAACGACGCGTTCTACCGGGTTTCGGACTTCCTCGAGCCAAAACACTTCTTCGAACCGATCCATCAGGCGATCTACGAGACCGCCGGCAGCCTGATCCGAATGGGCAAGGTCGCAACGCCGGTCACCTTGAAAACCTTCCTGCCCGCCGAGACCGATATTGGCGGCATGACGGTTGGCCAGTACCTCGCCCGTGTCGCGGCTGAGGCCACCACCATCATCAACGCGCAGGATTACGGCCGGACGATCTATGACATGGCGTTGCGCCGCGATCTGATCCGGATCGGCGAGGACATGGTCAACGTCGCATTCGACGCGCCGGTGGATTTTGCCCCGCGCGCGCAGATCGAGGACGCCGAACGCCAGCTCTACGAGTTGGCGGAGTCCGGCCGTTACGACGGCGGCTTCCAGCGTTTCGCACAGGCGATGAAGACCGCGCTCGATATGGCGGCCAACGCCTATCAGCGCGACGGAAAATTGTCCGGCATTTCAACTGGCCTGCGCGATCTCGACTCCAAGATGGGCGGCCTGCAGCGTTCGGACTTGATCATCGTGGCCGGACGTCCCGGCATGGGCAAGACCGCGCTTGCCACCAATATCGCCTATAACATCGCCGAAGCGCACCAGGCGGAAGTTCAAGCCGACGGCACCATGAAGTCGGTCAATGGCGGCGTTGTCGGCTTCTTCTCCTGCGAAATGTCCGCCGAGCAGCTCGCCACGCGTATTCTGGCCGAGCAAACCGGCATTGCGTCCAGCATGATCCGCCGCGGCGGGATCAAACAGGACGAATTCGACAGGATCCGCGACTACACCATCAAGCTCGAGCACTTGCCGCTGTTCGTCGACGAAACGGGCGGCCTTTCGATCTCGCAATTGACGGCGCGCGCGCGGCGGCTGAAGCGGCAGAAGGGCCTCGACATCATCGTGGTCGACTACATCCAGCTGCTGCAGGGCTCCGGCAAGCGCGGCAACGACAATCGCGTGCAGGAAGTCACCGAAATCACCACCAGCCTGAAAGCGCTCGCCAAGGAACTCAATATTCCCGTGGTCGCGCTCTCGCAGTTGTCGCGACAGGTCGAAAGCCGCGACGACAAGCACCCGCAATTGGCTGACTTGCGCGAATCCGGCTCGATCGAACAGGACGCCGACGTGGTGCTGTTCGTGTACCGCGAGGAATACTATTTGCAGAACAAGGAACCCAAAATCGGTACGCCCGAGCACGAGAAATGGAAGCTCGACATGGAGCTCGCTCACGGCAAGGCCGAGGTCATCATCGCCAAGCAGCGCCACGGACCGACGGGTACGGTCCAACTGCAATTCGAGGGGCAGTTCACGCGGTTTAGCGATTTCACCGAAGGGGATAATCTACCCTACCGCGCGCCCTAGCGCGGTCTCCAGCGAAGCGTCGGACTTGATCCGGGTGGTGCTAGGTTCGCGTGAAGAAAACACGTCAAAACGATAATCTGGAGCGCGATCGGTTCTGATCAATCAGGACTGATCGTGCCCCAGTCCTGCCTTCTGCGCGGTTGAACCATGGCGTTCGCCCGCGTAAAATGCGGCATGAACATCGCATCCGACCCCAAATCCATCCCGACCAGCACCCTGCTCTCGCCCGAGGCGAACCAGGCCGCCGCGCTGGCGAGCGTCACCGGCGTGCTGACCGTCGATCTCGACGCCATCGTCGCCAACTGGCGCAAGCTCGAAAAGACCGCCGTGCCGGCCGAATGCGCCGGCGTGGTGAAAGCGGACGCCTATGGCTGCGGCGCTGAACAGGTCGCGCGCGCGCTGGCCAACGCCGGCTGCAAGACGTTCTTCGTTGCGACGCTCGAGGAAGCCCGCGTGGTCCGTGAGGCTCTGCCCACCGTCACGATTTATACGCTCGACGGCTTCTTCCAGAACACCGGCGACGCCTACGCCAAGCTCGATTGCAAGCCCGTGATCGGCGATCTCAACGAACTCGCCGAATGGGACGTGTTCTGCCGCCGCTCCGGCTGGTCCGGAGGGGCGGCCGTTCACATCGACACCGGCATGAACCGGCTCGGCCTGACCGTGACCGAGGCGCAAGGTATCATTCCGCGCATCAATGCCGGCGATCACGGCATCACGCTTGTGATGAGCCACCTCGCCTCCGCCGAACTCCTCAACAACCCGCTCAACGCCAAGCAGCTCACGACCTTCCGCGAAATCGCGAGCCTGTTCGCGGGCGTGCCGGCGTCGCTGGCGAATTCGTCCGGCGTTTTCCTGGGGCCGCAGTTCCAGTTCGAACTGGTGCGGCCGGGCGCCGCCGTCTACGGCATCAACCCGACACCGGAAGCCGACAATCCGATGCAGCCGGTCGTCGAATTGAAGGCGCGCATCGTGCAGATCCGCAATCTGGAAAAGGGCGAAACCGTCGGTTATGGCGGCACCTGGACCGCGCGGCGGCCGACGCGGGTCGCGATCGTTTCCGCAGGCTATGCCGACGGATATTTCCGCGCAGCCAGTTCGAATGACGGCAGCCGGGGCGCCGAGGTGGTGGTCGCCGGCAAGCGCTGCCCGATCGCGGGTCGCGTCTCGATGGACCTGATGGCGGTCGATATCACCGATCTGGAAAAGAACGCCGTGCGGCGTGGTCACATGGTGACGCTGATCGGCGAAGGCATCACGGTCGATGAACTCGCCCATCATTTCGGCACCATCGGCTATGAAGTGCTGACCAGCCTCGGCAAGCGCTACGCGCGGATTTACAAGGGCGGCGACGCAAAGGCCGAGCCGCCGTCGGTAACGGCGTCAACGCCACCGGCAATCGAACCAGTGCCCGCGACCGCTGAACCGGCCGCCGCG
Source organism: Bradyrhizobium sp. AUGA SZCCT0222 (assembly GCF_018130205.1). Taxonomy (NCBI): domain Bacteria; kingdom Pseudomonadati; phylum Pseudomonadota; class Alphaproteobacteria; order Hyphomicrobiales; family Nitrobacteraceae; genus Bradyrhizobium; species Bradyrhizobium sp. AUGA SZCCT0222. Next base: position 178,990 of record NZ_JAFCLX010000011.1, on the reverse strand, counting down.
CCAGCTCAGGCCCCGCCTCCACTGCCGACCTGACAATTCCAGTCAGGCATGAAGATCGCCACCTTCAACATCAACAATGTCAATCGCCGCCTGCCCAATTTGCTGCGCTGGCTGCGTTCGGCAAGACCCGATGTCGTGGCGTTGCAGGAGTTGAAATCGACCGACGCCGATTTTCCGGCTGCTGCAATCGAGAAGGCCGGCTACGGCGCGGTGTGGCGCGGCCAGAAGACCTGGAACGGCGTCGCCATCCTGGCGCGCAACGCCGAGCCGGTGCTGACGCGCTCCGCCCTGCCCGGCAACGCCGGAGATAACGAGGCGCGCTACATCGAAGCCGCCGTCAACGGCATCATCGTCACCAGTCTCTATCTGCCGAACGGCAATCCGCAGCCCGGGCCGAAATTCGACTACAAGCTCGACTGGTTCAAACGGCTGCGCGCGCATGCCGCCAAATTCATCAAGCAGGATATCCCCGTGGTGCTGGCCGGCGACTACAATGTCGCGCCGGCCGAACTGGATATCTATCCGACGAAATCCTGGGACAAGGACGCGCTGATCCAGCCGAAAAGCCGCGCCGCGTTCAAGACGCTGACGGCGCAAGGCTGGACCGACGCCATCCGCACCCTGCATCCGTCAAAGCCGATGTTCACGTTCTGGGACTACAAGCGCAACCGCTGGCCGCGCGACGCCGGGCTGCGGCTCGATCATCTGCTGCTGAGCCCCGTGCTGGCGCCGCGCTTGTTGAAAGCCGGCGTCGACCGCAAGATCCGCGGCGAAGACGGCGCCAGCGATCATGCGCCGGCGTGGATCGTGTTGAAGTAGACGGCCAACGCCGCATTGCTTCCATTTGAAGCCAAGTTTCCTAAACTTCATTAGGGCTTTGCGGCTAGTCTCTCGCCGGAGGTCGTTGCCATGCCGCCTGCCCAGGCCGGTCCGGATTATCCCTATGGATCGACGCAGCTGCGGCCGCAGTGGCGCGACCGCTGGGCGCAGGGCCTCTCATTCGTGGTCGTGGCCTGTGCCGGCACTTCACTGCTGATCTATCAGCATGTCTGGCCGCTTGAGCGGATGGCGCTGACGATCCTCTTTCCGGCGCTGCTCGGCATTACATTGGCCTTCGCGCCTGACCCTCCCGCCCTGATCTCGCGGCTGGCCAAGCGATTGACGGTGGCCGGCTGCGCCATCGGCACCTTGTCGGGCCCGTGGCTCGCGCCGATGATCCTCGCCGTACCGGCCTTGCTGGCCTCATCGGTCGCGATCGGCTGGCTCTACGGGGAACGCCGCCGTGGCTGACAGCTCCGGATTCGTCGCGCTGGCGAGGACCGCCCTCCTCATCGGGCCGACCCTCGCGGCCATGCTGATGCTGGTGTTGGTCCGATGCTCGCCGCGGCAGGCGACCGCGGCGATGCTGGGCGGCCTCTGGCAATTGCCGGCGCTCCTGTTGCTCAATTGGTTCGCCCAGCAAGCGGGCTGGTGGCGGTTTCAACCTGATGCCGCATCCGTCCTCGGTCTGCCGGTCGATCTCTGGATCGGATGGGCGATCTGGTGGGGACCGATCGCGGTGCTCGCCTCACGCAAATTGCCGATGCCACTCGTGATCGCCGGTCTGGTCGCCGCCGACATCATATCCATGCCGCTTCTCAAGCCTCTGGTGGTGCTCGGCGACAACTGGCTGATTGGCGAAATCGTCGCGGTCATCTTCGCGCTGCTTCCGGCGCTGATGCTTGCCCGCTTGACGGAAGCCGACCGCTTTCCCGTGTTGCGGACCTGTTTCCATGCGCTCGGTTGGGGCGGCTACATGCTGCTCGTGCTCCCGGCGTGTGTGCTGGCATGGGAGGGACGCGACTACATCGACGCGCTTGCGCAAGCCACGCCGTGGCGATGGATCGTCGCGCTCCTGATCGGACTGCCCTCGCTGCTGATCGGCTGGGCCGCCGCGCACGAATTCGCATTGGTCGGCCGGGGAACGCCGATCCCCTACGATCCGCCGAAACGCGTTGTGACCAGTGGCCCCTACGCATCGATTGCCAATCCGATGCAGCTGACATCGGCATTGGTGATGGCGGCGCTCGCGATCCTGGTGGCTTCAGGCGCGGCCTGGTCGCTGCCGATCATGTTTCTGGTGTTCGACGGCATTTTCGCCGCCTGGTACAACCGCGCCCACATCGCACTCGCCATGCCGGAAGACTGGGAGCGTTATCGTGCCGAGGTCCGCGACTGGCGCTTTCGGCGCCGTCCCTATATCGCGCGCACCGCGACGCTGCATTTTCCTGACTCCGGTCGCGACGCCAGGGCGTGGGCCTGGCTGATGCGGCGCGCCGCCGACGGACTGACCATCGAGGTAGCACCCGCGCGTCCAAGCCTCGAGCGCCAGCGCATCGTTTATGTCAGCAGCGATCCCGATCTCGATGCCGTCGGCATCGCCGCGTTCGGGCGCGCACTCGAGCATCTCGGCGGCATCCCGGCCTTCATCGGCTGGATGTTTCGCCTGCCGGGCGCCAATCATTTCGTCGAACTCGTCACCTTCCTCGTGCCATTGCGACGCCTGAACACGCGGCTCGCGCTCTGGTCCCGGTCGTGACGGCTACGTGCGGCGTTACCCGCCGAATTTCTTGTGCAGCATGACGCCAAGAATATTGGAGTAATCGTCGGTCCACAGCGCGCTCGACCGGTCCGGCTGCAACGGCGTCCAGCTTGCGGCAACGCTGCCGGTGGCGGCCGCGTCGCGCGCCAGGACTACGAGGCGTGCATTGGCTTTCATCGTGGTCAGCAGATCGCCGGCGCTGGTATCTTCCCGCAGGTAGGCGACAAGCCCAAGCGATTGCGCGACGTTACCCACAACAGGCGCGAGATCGAAGTACCGGTTGGAGATATGCACCACGATCACACCATGCGGCGTGAGCTTTGAAAGATAACCCGCAACCGCTTCGCGCGTCAGCAGATGCACCGGAATCGCATCCGACGAGAACGCGTCGAGCACGATCAGATCATAGCGGTCGGTTGATGCCTCCAGCGTCAGGCGCGCGTCGCCGGCGACAATAGGCGCATCGGGGGCGCATTTCGACAGGAACTCGAAGCGACGCGGATCGCGCGCGATCCGGATCACTTCGGGGTCGATCTCGAAGAAGGTCCAGCGCTCCCTACCCTTGCGATGACAGGCCAGCGTGCCGGTACCGAGGCCCACGACGGCCACATGGCCGAGGCCGCCCCGCGCGGCACGGGCGGCGCCAATGGCTTCCGCGTACGGACCACCCGGATAGTAATAGGTCTGCGGCAAGAGCGGTCCGGTGACCGGGGTGCCATCATCGTTGCGCAACCGCTGCGCGCCATGAATGGTGGTGCCGTGGTAGAGCAAACGGGCACTGCCGCCGTTGATCTCTGCGACCTTATGGACGCCGAAGAAACTGCGCGCGGTTTCGATCGGCGCAATGCCGGGCCGCCACAGGGCGGTCACCGCAAAACTCAGGATCACGAGCCCGACGAAGCGCATCGGCCGTTGCCGCTGAAACAGCATCGCCGCTGCCAGCAGCGCCAGCAGCACCTGGAAAGCCAGTTCCAATGTCGCCGGCGGCTGATAGCGCGTGACGTACCAGACCAGCGCCAGCGCTGCGCTGATCGCAAGCCATGGCAACGCTCCGGTCAGCGCCTTGCGGACGCCTCCGGTAAAAATGCCAGGCGCGCACAACAGCGCGAGCGCGATCAGGATCGGATATTCGTAATTGCCATTGAAGATCTGTGGCGCGACCAGCCCCGCAAAGGCGCCGCCGATCACCCCGCCAAGCGACGTGCAGAGATAGAACTCCGTCAACCGCCGCGGGCTCGGCCGCCGCGCGTAAAGTTCGCCGTGGCACATCAGCGTCAGCAGCGCGAAGACGACGAGGTTGAGGGCGATGGTCGTCAGCCAGAACACCTTCTCACCGCCGATCAGGCTGACCGCGAGCGGCGCCACCGCGAACGGAACGAAGCGCACCACATTGGCGTGGGCGATCCATGGCCGCTCGCGGAACACGGCGACGAAAGTCAGCAGATAAATCGCAAGCGGCACTACCCACAGGAATGGTGCGGCGGCGATATCGGTCGTCAGATATGCAGTGACCGCGATGACGAGCCCCGATGGCACGGCGGCGAGAGCGATCCACCGCATCCGTTCGCCGGTACTCGCGCGCGCATCGTCAGAAACCTCGACCTTTGCGGCGACAGGCTTCGCGCGCGACGTCAACACCGCGACCAGGCTCAGGAGCATGGCGAGCAGCGCAAAGCCTATCGACCACGCCGCTGCCTGCGTCTTCAGCGTGAGAAACGGTTCGATGACGACGGGATAGGCGAACAGCGCCGCGAACGAACCAAGGTTGGACGCGGCGTAGAGAACGTAGGGATTGCCGGCCCGGCTGTGCCCGCTGCCTGCGAACCAGCTTTGCAGCAGCGGCGCGCTGGCCGACAGCGTGAAGAATGGCAGGCCGATCGAGACCGCGAACAGGCCGAACAGCCAGAGCGCCGTCCCATCCGATGGCGGAACACCCCATCCAGGTGCGATCGCGATCGGCAGCATCGTCGCGGTTGCGCCGAGCAGCGCAAGGTGGAACATTGCAGCCCAACGCGGCGGAAGCACACGGTTCAGCAGATGCGCGTAGGCATAGCCGCTGAGCAGCACGGTCTGGAAAAACACCATCGCCACCGACCACACCGCGGGAGCGCCGCCGAGCTTCGGCAACACCATCTTGGCGAACATCGGCTGGATCGAGAACAATAGCAGCGCCGAGACGAACAGCGTCGCGACATACAGCAGCGGCGTCAGCCGGACCACCATCGCCTGCCGATCGCAGTCGGGCGAAATCCGATCGGAAGCATTAAAAAGCGACATAGTCCCCCTGGCACACCGGCAATTTAGGGTTGCACGGTAGCCAATCAGTCCTGAGCAAAGTCTTAATCCGGCTGCCGGGAACCGCTAACCTGCGCCATGGTAAAGGCCGCCTTGCCCGGTTCCAGCCTTCGCTCGCGAAGCGCGTGTAAGGCTGCCGCGCCGAAGCCGCAGGCGGGCTGCTCGGCCCGCGAGCTACGGCTCGGCAAGCCAAATGCCCCGCGGATCAGCCCTTCTTAGTATGGCCCCAGATCTGGTCCCAGTCCTCGCCCGCAGCATCGACGACGCGGCCGTCGGCCTCGAAGAACTTGTTCGGGACCTGGAAGATCGCGAGCATCAGCCCGCCCTCGGGGCACCAGGCGACGTGACGGCTGCCCTGCTCGCGCCAGATGTATTCGCCGGCCTTGCATTCGATGCCCTGCGCCGGACCTTCCTTGTCGACCAGGCTGCCCTCGAGCACGTAGGTCTGCTCGATGTTGACATGCTCGTGGTCGGGCAGCACCGCGCCGGGTTGAAACCGCATCAGCGCGGTCATCAGGCCGGTCTTGCGATCGAACAGCAGCGTCTTGGCTTCGCAACCGGGGAAACGGGTCTTCTGCCACTCCATGTCGGCCGGTCGAACGAGATGCGAATGCGTGTCTACGGTCTCTGGGTGTTTCGGCGTCACGGCGTCCATGGCGATCCTCCGTTTTTTTGGATTTGAGGCGATCCTAGCAGCTTTGCCCGCGACCGCCAGTCGGGGGAACCCGCATGCTGCCTTGCTGGCGCCCGCCCGCAATTGTAGGCTCGACAAGCCTGCCCCTCCCGCGACGCATGGTGAACAATGGCGGCGCTGCAACATTCGCGTTTCTGCAAGGGCTGCTGGGAGCAGATGCACATGCCCGTGCCGCTCCGCGGGGTCATCTCGGTGCCGTTCCGGGCGTTTGGCGTTCGCCCCAGCCGAATGAACCCCAACACCTGCACCATCTGCGAGCTGATGTTCACGAAGGTGATGCGAGCCCGCAAGATCACCATCGACGCGACCGTGATGTTTGCCGATCTGCGCGGCTATACCAGCCTGTCCCAATCGAAGTCGGCGGAGGCCGTCTCGGGCCTGCTCGACGCGTTCTATGATGAGTGTGCGGGCGCGATCTGGGCGCATGAGGGGCTCCTCAACAAGACGATTGGCGATGCCGTCATGGCCGTCTTCAATTTTCCGTTGCGGCGCGATGACCATGTCCGCAATGCCCTGCTCGCGGCACGCGATATCCAGAGGAACTGGCGCGAGCGGCGCGACAGCCTTGCAGTGGCCCTCGGCCTGAACGCCGGCGAACTCGGGATCGGCATCGGCATTCACGCGGGCGAACTCAGTTTTGGCGAGTTCGGCCGGTCACACACCGCGACCTCACCGCCATCGGGACCGTCGTCAACACCGCTTCCCGCGCGCAGTCGGTCGCCGAAGCCGACCAGATTCTCGTGACGCAGGAGGTCTATCAGCGCGCCCGACCGGATTTGCAGGACAGTCACTCCAAGACCTTTCAACTCAAGGGATTCGATGCCCCGATCGAGCTTTACGCGGCATAGCCCTGCCTCGCTTTCCAGCGATCCTTGCTCACCAGAGGTTCTTGCCGTCGATGACCGTCACCGGCACGGCGTCGAGATCGACATCGTCGAACAGCCGTGCATTGACGCCGACCTTGGGATTTTCGAAGTCCGGCTTGCCGGTCGACCAATCGGGCGATTCCCCATAGGTCCCGCAGCCGCAACTGGCGCAGAAATGATGTTTGATGGTGCGGCTGCCCCACAAATAAGTGGCGACATTTTCCGGCGGCGAGGTCAGACGAAATTGCGCGGGCGTGTAATAGGCCCATAGCGCGCCGCGCTTCGAACATAGCGAACAGGTGCAGCGGGTCACGTCGGCCGGCATCTCGTTCACCTCGAATTGCGTCTGGCCGCAATGGCAGCTTCCCTTGATTGGCACGATCTGTTCCCTTCCGAATGATCCGACACGGCGAGGTTCATAAACGGTGCCTGCTGCCAGCATGCTGTCAGCAGCAAGAACGTCGTGTCTCCATAACGCCGCCAAACGTGATGGGGTTGCGTTGCCGCTGCGTCGCGAAAGTTGCTAGCTTTCCAGTCCCGCCGGATCGAGTCGCGGAGCAAGTTTTCGGAGTAAGTCTTCGGAGTAAGTCTTGGGAGCAAGTCTTGGGTTTCCTCTTCGTCCTCACGGTCGGGCTTCTCGCCGGCACCATCAGCGGCATCGTCGGCACCGGCTCATCGATCATGCTGATGCCGGTGCTGATCTATCAATACGGGCCGAAGGAAGCCGTGCCGATCATGGCGGTGGCGGCCGTGATGGCGAACCTGTCGCGTATCCTGGCCTGGTGGCGTGAGGTCGACTGGCGTGCCTGCCTCGCCTACTCGGTCACCGGAATTCCGGCTGCGGCGCTCGGCGCCCGGACGCTGCTGGCCTTGCCGTCGCACGCCGTCGATATTGCGATCGGGCTGTTTCTGATCGCGATGGTGCCGGTGCGGCACTGGCTTGACCGACACCAGCTTAAAGCGCGGCTCTGGCATCTGGCGGTCGGTGGCGCTGTTATCGGCTATCTCACCGGCATCGTGGTGTCGACCGGCCCGCTCAGCGTGCCGTTGTTTCTGTTTTACGGGCTGAACAAGGGCGCGTTCCTCGCCACCGAAGCCGCAAGCTCGCTCGGGCTCTATCTCAGCAAATCGGTTACCTTCGAACGCTTCGGCGCGCTGACATCGGATGTGGCGCTGAAAGGCCTGGTTGCAGGCTCCTCGCTGATGTTTGGCGCCTTCATTGCCAAGCGCTTCGTGCTGCACCTGCAGCCCCAGATGTTTCGCCTGCTGATGGACGGCATCATGCTGGTTGCCGGGCTTTCCATGTTCTGGAATGCGTTGTGGAATAGCCAACGGCTTTAAGTGAGCGATCAGCGTTCTCCTGGCCATGTCGATGGCGAGTCATCAGCAGATATGTTTTCAACCCTCGGTAGCACAATTCGAAATGTATGGTAGCCTACACTTATCGGGATGATTTCCGTCCCGGATTTGGAAGGACATGTCATGAGACTGACGTCAGGCTTTGTCGCGCCCTCAGCTGTCGTTATCCTGTCAACGGCATTGTTGTGCGGCCCGAGCGGTACGGCAATGTCGCAAACCGCAACCGCCACCCCGCTTCCTACCATCACGGTCGAAGCGCCGAAGCAGGTGGCAAGGCCAAGGCCGACGCAGGTGCCGAGGCAGGTGGCCAACACAGGTGCGTCTCGCCGGACATCGTCAACCGTTCGCACGCCATCAGCTGCGCCGGATTCAGTATTAGGGAGGATTGCCGAGCTTGAGAAAGCCAGCAGCAGTTGCAACGGTGGTTGCGAAACAAGCTTCAAAACCGGCAACGCCCCCTGGATTGGATGCAGCTATTCGGCGGGGATATTTTCAATGTACTCGGTAACGTGCACAGACACACTCACGTACAAAACCTACGCGGAGTGCAAGGACACCAAAATGTTTTTGGGGAGCGTAGAAAGAGAAGCCAGGTGGATTTGCAGCAGCCTGCTCGCCGGGGGGAAGCTGGCCGGCGAGAAGCGTCAGGTCGCCGAACTCAAGCGAGCAGGACGTCGCTAGTCCATACCGCCCGCCGGCTGCGCCCGAGACGCAGGATCGCATGGTTCAATCAACGGACTTGGAGCCATGCGGCTCCGGGTCATTCGCGATCGGAGCCAACCAATTGCTTGTGCCGCCGACGCCGACGAGGCTGGTCGATCCGAGCGACTGGAACGCGGGCCTGCACGTGCTCGAATATCAGGGCTGAGTTGTCGGCGGCCGGGCTGGCCCGCCTGTGGTCGGCCCTCGCCTGCCAAATCCTCCTTTCCGATCTGAACCAACCCTGCGTCAGGAGAGACGAAGTGACGTGAATCACATCCAATTCCGGATGAGGCCTTAGACGTTGCGTGGCATGAACACTCGTTTTCAGCCACAGGAGATTTAGAAATGTACAGGGGCATTATCGGCGCCGTTGCTGCCGTCATCGTCGTCGGCTTGATCGCAGCCGGAAGCTGGTACACCGTCGATCAGACCGAGCGCGGCGTGCTGCTGCGCTATGGCGCGGTCATCGGCACCGCACAGCCGGGCCTCGGTTTCAAGATCCCGCTGATCGACAGCGTCGAGAAGGTAAGCGTCAAGACCACGACCTTCTCCTGGGACAAGATGAATTCCTATTCCTACGACCAGCAGCCCGCCGATCTCAAGATCAGCGTCACCTTGCGGGCATCGCCGGAAAAAGTAACGGATCTCTATGCCAAATTCGGCCGGCTGCAGGCGGCGGTCAATCAGGTGGTCAGCCCCGCCGTCAACCAGCAGGTCAAGATCGTATTCGGCCGCTATACCGCGGTAAAAGCCATTCAGGAGCGCGGCGCCCTCAACAACGCGATCAGGGACGCCATTACCGCTTCGCTCAAGGATGACCCGATGATCATCGTCGAGAGCGTGCAGCTCGAGAACATCGAGTTCAGCTCGACCTATCTGCATTCGATCGAGCAGCGCATGCTGGCCGAAGTCGAGGTGCAGAAGCTGCAGCAGAACGCCGAGCGCGAGAAGGTTCAGGCGCAGATCACGGTCACGCAAGCCAACGCCAAGGCCAACGCCGTCCGCGCCGAAGCGCAGGCCTCCGCCGACGCGCTGCGGCTGAACGGTGAAGCCCGCGCCACCAACATCAAGCTGACCGGTGAAGCCGAAGCCGCCGCGATCGAAGCCCGCGCCAAGGCGCTCGGCACCAACCCGAACCTCGTCACCCTGGTGCAGGCCGAGCGCTGGAACGGCGTGCTGCCGACCACCATGGTGCCCGGCTCCGCGGTGCCGTTCGTCTCGGTCAAATAATCTTCGAAACCATCCGGAAGCGGCGATGCCTGGGATCGCGATCTCAGGCATCATCGTCTCAGGAACAGGTCCCATGCGGAATGTCATCACCATGGCGGGCATCGCGCTCGCTTTCGCCCTCGTCACGCCTGCGTCGCAAGCCGCGACGCCGGCGTCGCAAGCCGCGGAGAGTTTTGACGGGCTCTGGGCCAGGACCGCGAAGGACTGCCGCAACAAGGAAGGCCCCGACAGCAAAACGCTCATCGACATGAGCAAGCCGACCGGCGGCAAGCCGGCGCCGATGGTCGACCAATATGAAAATCATTGCCGGATCGACCGCAAGACCGTGGCCGGAGACGGCATCAATCTCTCGGTCACATGTTTTGAATTCTGGGATTATTTCAACAGGGGCGTCGAACCACGCAAAGCCACCGTCAAGCTCGCGCCCGGCCCGAACGGCACCATCAAGATCGACGGCAAGCCGTATCTGCGCTGCAAGGCCGGAAGTGGTACCGCCAAGCGCTAGCCACAGACCCTCTGCCCGAGCCCCCGGTGATACACACCGCAACAGAAAGTGTTCGACTGCTTCAGGTTACGTCGGTCCATTTCATGTGGGACCGCATCTAACGTGCGAACCTCGATCCCTTCCTGGAATTGATAATCGTGGGCGCATTGATCTTCGACTTCGACGGCGTCATCGCTGACAGCGAGGCGATCGCCAATACCGTTCTGGCGGAAACGGTCACCGGCCTCGGTCATTCAACAACGCTCGACCAGGCGCTTGCGCGCTATTCCGGCCGGAGATGGGATGAAGCCGTGGCTGAGATCGAAGCGGCAATCGGAAAACCGCTACCTGCGGATTTCTCCAACCAGCTCAAGCTTGCCACCTTCGAGCGGTTCCGGACTGATTTGAAGGAAGTGAGTGGAGCTTCGGATTTCATCAGGCGTTTTTCCCACCTGCCCCGGTGCATCGCCTCGTCCAGTTCGATGGATCGGCTGCAGCTGTGCCTTTCGGTATTGGCGCTGGAAGCGGAATTCGGCAGTCATGTTTTCAGTGCCGATATGGTCGCGCGAGGAAAGCCGCATCCGGACATCTTTCTGTTCGCTGCAGGCAAATTGGGCGTAGGCCCGGAGAACTGTCTTGTGATCGAAGACAGTGCAAGCGGGATCAGGGCGGCGGTTGCCGCTGGCATGACCGTCGTCGGGCTGTGCGCGGCAAGTCATATTCGCGATGGCCATGATCTCAGGCTGCGCGATGCCGGCGCCGTCCACCTGGCGCATTCGTGGTCGGACGTCGAGCACGTCGCCCTGCAGTTTTTCAAGAGCTAGGCCGCCCGCAAACGCCGTCAGCGAAGGCGCAAGCCGGGGCATCGCGACCCGCATTTGAAAAACGCCGCCGGATGACATCATGCTGACGCCAACAATGCCCGGTACCGTGGCATAGTGCATGATCCGATCAATTCGGCCTTGAGGGCGATGTCTTGAGCGCAATAGCTGATGTGGCTGCTATCACCGATACCGGCAACCGGGTGACAGGGAAAACCGACGTCCGGCAAGATACCCTGAAATTCGCGGAGGCCGCGCTTACCGACAGCAAGCGCGAGGGCTTGCTGCTCGCCGTTCGGGCCCGTTGGGTTGCGCTGGCGGTGACGGCCGCAACCCTGCCGATCATCAATCCGGAGTGGGAAGTTCTCTATTACGTCCTGATGCTCGGCCTGTTTGCCCTGATCGGCTGGGCGCAGCTCAAGGTCGGCAAGGCCGAGCGGTCGTGGCCGGAGCTTATTCTGATATTTTGCGACCTGCTGCTGATGACCTTCCTGACCGTCGTGCCCAATCCCTGGAGCACGGTCGATTGGCCGCTTGCGATGCAGTACAGATTCGACAGCTTCATTTACTTCTTTGTTTTCCTGGGCACCGCGACACTCGCCTATTCATGGCGCACCGTTGTGGCAATGGGGTTCTGGACTTCAGCGCTGTGGGCGATCGGCGTCGGCTGGGTTTACCTGCAGCCGCAAACCCACGCCGCGCTGTCGGAACGGGTGCGGGCCGCTGTCGGCTCCGACGTCAGGCTGTTCGATATCATCGATCCCTCGTCGATCGGTTTTGGCGCGCGGTTCCAGCAGATCACCGTCTTCCTGATCGTCGCCATGACGCTGGCGCTGGCGGCGCGACGCTCGAACGCCCTCTTGATCAGCCACGCCGGCATCGAACGCGAACGCACTAACCTTGCGCGCTATTTCTCTCCCAATGTCGTCGAACAGCTGTCGAAAAACGACGATCCGCTCAAACAGGTGCGAACGCAGAATGTCGCGGTACTGTTCGCCGACATCGTTGATTTCACCGCCTATGCAGACGGCCGCAGCCCGATGGAAGTGATCGGGACGCTGCGGCAGTTCCACGAGCGGATGGAACGGGAAGTATTCCGGCACGCCGGCACGCTGGACAAATATCTCGGTGACGGATTGATGGCGACGTTCGGCACCCCCTTCACCAGCGATTCCGACGCCGGCAACGCGCTGCGATGTGCGCAGGCCATGATCGTGTCGATCGCTGAACTCAACCGCGAACGAAAAACCCGCAACGAGCCGCCGATCCAGCTCAGCATCGGATTGCATTTTGGTCAGGTCGTGCTCGGCGACATCGGCCTGAACCGGCTTGAATTTGCTGTCATCGGCACGGCGGTGAACGCCGCCAGCCGCCTTGAGGCGCTGACCCGCGAATACGGTTGCGCCCTGGTCGCCAGTGACGAACTCGTGCAGCGGGCGCGCGCGGAAACCGGCAGCTCAAACGCCGACTTTTTGCACCTCGTCAAAAAGCCGGCCCGAACCATTCGCGGTCTCGAGCAACCGGTCGGGATATGGACGCGGGATTACGACGCGACCTGATTCATGCCAGGCCAATTCATGCTATGACGCCGCGCTCATTGGACCCAACCGTCGGGCAAGGCATCTCATGAAGTCATTCGAACTTGTTCTATTCGCCGACTACTTCCAATTCTACATCCAGGATGAGGCAGCAAAAGGCGACCTTTCCCAGGCCTGGAATGAAGAGACAACTGACCGAATGCTGGCGCTGGCCGCGGGGACGGTTGGCATCGGCACGGTACGAAACATGGATGTCCCGGTCACGGTGGATATTCTCGAGCGTGCGCCGGAGGATGACTTCTCTGAATGGGATCATGTGGTTGAGGCCGGCTTGGACGTGGCGTCTGGACGGATCGTAATCGCCGGTTGCACCGACTACTTGCCGGACGCAAAGCGCGTCGAGGTTCCGCCAGGTACCTATCGGGTCCGAGTTTCCTACGGGGCACTTGATACACTTTCGGAAGACGGGCTAAGCGGAGATGATCGCTACAGGCTGCAGCTCTGGCCTGCCACCTCGACCGCCGTTCACATTCTGAAGCAGCGATTGAAATAGGTCCCAATGCCCCAACCCAAACAAAATCCAAACGACTCCTTCTACGTCGAACCGCGCAGCGGCGAGCGCTTTTCCCTGGATGTGCCGCGCTGGTGCGCCGACGGGCAAAGGCCGCTGCTGATCAACCCGCAGCCCGGCATCGGCCGCGAAGACATCGATCGCGGCACGCGGTCGCTGTGGCGCTATCGGGCCTCGCTGCCGGTCGAAATTGCAAAACCGATTTCGCTCGGGGAAGGCTGCACGCCGCTGGTGCAAAAGGAATGGGACGACTTCCGGCCGTTTTTCAAATTGGAGTGGTTCAACCCGACCTGCAGCTTCAAGGACCGCGGCACCACGGTGATGCTGTCCTATGTGCGGCAGCTCGGCATCGATGCGGTGCTCGAAGACAGTTCTGGTAATGGCGGCGCGTCGGTTGCGGCCTATGGCGCGGCCGGCGGCATGCGGGTGAAGATCCTGGCACCCGCCTATACGTCGCCCGCCAAGGTCGCGCAGGTTCGCGCCTATGGCGCCGAGGTGCAACTGGTCGAAGGCCCGCGCGAAGAATCCCAGCGCGAGGCGATCCGCCAGTCCAGCGAGATCTTCTACTCGAGCCACAACTGGCAGCCGTTCTTCCTGCAGGGGACCAAGTCGGTCGCCTATGAGATCTGGGAGGATTTCAACTTCACGGCGCCCGACAACATCATCATTCCGGTCGGCGCGGGCAGCAACCTGCTCGGCTGCCACATCGGCTTCTCCGAATTGCTCGCCGCCGGCCAGATCCGCAAACTTCCAAGGCTGTTTGCCGCGCAACCCCTCAACTGCTCGCCGCTGGATGCGAGCTTCCAGGCCGGCGTCGACACCCCGGTCGAGCGCGCCGTCCGCACGACGATCGCGGAAGGCACCGCGATCGCGCATCCGCTGCGGCTCAAGGAAATGATCCACGCCTTGAAAGACAGCGGCGGGGAATCGGTAGCCGTATCCGAAGACGAGATCGTCACCGCCCTGAAGCGGCTGGCGCGGCTCGGCCTTTTCGTGGAGCCGACATCGGCCAGCGTCGCGGCGGCGTTCGCAAGGCTTACGGCGCGAGGCGTCATCAAGGAGCGCGAAAACACGGTGCTGTTGATTTCAGGCACCGGCATCAAGACGGCGTCTGCGATCGCCGAGATGTTTTGATTCCGGCTTTGCACCTCCCAGCCTTTGACTTGGCTCTGGAACCACTATAGAACAAAATAAGAACGCGCCACTCCCCGGGACTTCATGGCCAAATCCACGCTCTCCTTCGTCTGCCAGAACTGCGGCGCGGCGTTTAATCGCTGGCAGGGCAAGTGCGAGGCCTGCGGCGAGTGGAATACGCTGTCCGAGGAGGACACGACGGGCGCGACGTCGATGCCGGTCTCGATCCGCTCCAAGCGCAGGGGACGAACTTTCGCGCTGGAATCGTTGACCGGCAAAAGCCAGGACGCGCCCCGCCTCTCCTCCGGCATGGCGGAGCTCGACCGCGTTACCGGCGGCGGCTTTGTCCGCGGCTCGGTGCTGCTGGTCGGCGGCGATCCCGGCATCGGCAAATCGACGCTGTTGACGCAGGCGACCAGCATGATGGCGCGCGCGGGGCACCGTGCGGTCTACATTTCAGGCGAAGAAGCCGTGGCCCAGGTGCGCTTGCGCGCCGAGCGGCTCGGCCTCGCCGACGCGCCGGTGCAGCTCGCCGCCGAGACCTCCGTCGAAGACATCGTCTCGACGCTGTCCGAGGGCGCGGTGCCGCGCCTGATCGTGATCGATTCGATCCAGACCATGTGGACCGATACGGTGGAATCAGCCCCCGGAACGGTCACGCAGGTCCGCGCTTCCGCGCAAGCGCTGATTCGGTTTGCCAAGAAGTCCGGCGCCACGATCATCCTGGTCGGGCACGTGACAAAGGACGGCCAGATCGCCGGCCCCCGCGTGGTCGAGCACATGGTCGATGCGGTGCTGTCGTTCGAGGGCGAAGGCTCGCAGCAATTCCGCATCCTGCGCGCGGCGAAGAACCGTTTCGGCCCTACCGATGAAATCGGCGTGTTCGAGATGACGGGCCTCGGCCTGCGTGAGGTCTCGAACCCCTCCGAATTGTTCCTGTCGGAGCGTGACCTCGGCAGTCCCGGCACCGCTGTGTTTGCCGGCATCGAGGGCACCCGCCCGGTGCTGGTGGAATTGCAGGCGCTGGTGGCGCCGACCACCCTCGGCACGCCCCGGCGCGCCGTGGTCGGCTGGGACCCAAGCCGGCTATCGATGGTGCTGGCGGTGCTGGAGGCCCATTGCGGGGTCAAACTGTCCGGCTACGACGTCTATCTGAACGTGGCCGGCGGCCTGCGGATCCAGGAGCCCGCGGCCGACGTCGCGGCCGCCGCCGCGCTGGTGTCGTCGCTGGTCAACGCGCCGCTGCCGACGGATGCGGTCTATTTCGGAGAGATTTCGCTGTCCGGCGCGGTCCGGCCGGTGGCGCAAACCTCGGCGCGGCTGAAGGAGGCGGCAAAACTCGGCTTTGGCCGCGCAATACTGCCCGAATCGGCGCGTGGCGAGGCCAGTGGCGACGCGGGCCTTGTGCTGAACAGCGTCGGCGGATTGACCAGCCTGGTCGCCGAAATTGCCGCGCGCGGCACGCCCAGAGCCAATCGAGAGGGTAACCGGGAGGCCAATCGCGAGGGCCCAGCGGAGAAAAATGCCACACCGGCGCGATTCCGTCGCGAGAACGGCTAAAGCGGCGTGACGTTACGCCCCCTCGCCGCTATACAACGCGCGCGAAAGGCGCGTGGGATGGCGTGATATCCGGCCTTGCGGGACACGCCATATGACCATCACCTAGAACGGCACCGACACGCCGATTCGCAAGACTTTGAGCATTTACGAGCGGACCTGACCAGCCGATGCCGATAACGATACTCGATCTCGTCCTGCTTGGTGTGATGCTGATTTCGGGGCTGCTCGCCATGGTGCGCGGCTTCATGCGCGAGATTCTGTCGATCGCGGCCTGGGGCGCGGCGGCTCTGGTCACGCTGTATGCTTTCTCAAAGCTGCTGCCGACCGCCAAAACTTATTTCAATAACGACACGGTGGCGGCTGTGGTGGTGGTAGCCGGCACCTTCATCGCGACCCTGGTCGTGGTGTCGATCATTACGGTGCGGATTTCGGACATGATCCTGGATTCCCGGATCGGTGCGCTGGATCGCACCCTCGGCTTCCTGTTCGGCCTCGCCCGCGGCCTCCTGATCGTCGTCGTCGCCTTCCTGTTCTTCAGCTGGCTGGTTCCGGACAAGCAGCGGCCCGACTGGATCACCGGGGCGAAGTCCCGGATGGTGCTGCAGGGAACCGGAGATTGGTTAATGGCGCTCTTGCCTGACGACCCTGAGAACACCATCTTAAAGAGATTCAAGAAGAATAAACCCGACGACGATTCAACTGACGCCGAGCCGGCAGCCCCGGCGTCCGGCGATGGCTACAGCAAACCTGCCCGCGACGGCCTTAAAAAGCTGATCGAGAAACCTGCGAGCAAGTAACTCTTGGCCAAAAGAGAGGCGATGGACGCGATGCAAAACCCTTCCGATCCCGCCGAGCAATTTGACCGAAACTCCGGTCCGATCGATTTGCAGGACGATCTCGAAGGCGACACGCTACGCGAGGAATGCGGCGTGTTCGGCATCTTCGGCCATCCCGAGGCCGCCGCCATCACCGCACTCGGACTACACGCCCTTCAACACCGAGGCCAGGAAGCCGCCGGCATCGTCTCCTTCGACGGCAGCCGCTTCCACAGCGAACGCCGTCTCGGCCTCGTCGGCGACACCTTCTCCCGCCGCGAAGTGATCGAGCGCCTGCCCGGCAACGCCGCCGTCGGCCATGTCCGTTATGCCACCACCGGCGCCACCATCCTGCGCAATGTGCAGCCGCTGTTCGCCGAGCTCAATGCCGGCGGTTTCGCGGTCGGCCATAACGGCAATCTCACCAACGGTCTGACGCTGCGCCGCGAACTCGTGCTCCACGGCGCCATGATGCAGTCGACCACCGACACCGAAGTGATCCTGCATCTGGTCGCGCAGTCGAAGCGCACCCGCTTCGTCGACCGGTTTATCGAGGCGCTGCGCACGATCGAGGGCGCCTATTCGCTGACGGCCTTGACCAACAAGAAACTGATCGGCGCCCGCGATCCGCTTGGCATCCGTCCCCTGGTGCTCGGCGACCTCGACGGTCACCCGATCCTGACCTCGGAGACCTGCGCGCTCGACATGATCGGCGCAAAGTATATCCGCGACGTCGAACCCGGCGAAATCGTCGTATTCGACGACAAGGGCGCGCACAGCCACAAGCCGTTCCCGCCGAAACCGCCACGGCCCTGCATCTTCGAATACATCTATTTCTCGCGGCCGGATTCCATCGTCGGCGGCCGTTCGGTCTATGAAGTTCGAAAAGCCTTCGGCGCGCAGCTCGCGCGCGAGAGCCGTGTCGAGGTGGACGTCGTGGTGCCGGTGCCGGATTCCGGCGTGCCGGCCGCGATCGGTTACGCCCAGCATTCCGGCGTGCCGTTCGAGCTCGGCATTATCCGTAACCACTATGTCGGCCGCACCTTCATTCAGCCGACCCAGAGCGTGCGCGAACTCGGCGTGCGCATGAAGCATTCGGCCAACCGCGCCGCGATCGAAGGCAAGCGCATCATCCTGATCGACGACTCGCTGGTGCGCGGCACCACCTCGAAGAAGATCGTGCGCATGATGCGCGACGCCGGCGCCCGCGAAGTGCATTTCCGCCTCGCCTCGCCGCCGATCCTCTACCCCGATTATTACGGCATCGACCTGCCGGACCGCGGCGGACTCCTTGCCGCCACGCATTCCCTAGAGGAGATGCGCGAGATCATCGGCGCCGATTCACTGGCGTTCCTGTCGATCGACGGCATGTACCGCGCGATGGGCGAACCCGGCCGCGATCCCGCCAATCCGAAATTCTCGGACCATTGCTTCACGGGCGCCTACCCGACCCACCTCACCGACCAGAGCGAAACCGAGCCGTCGCCCCGTCAATTGTCGTTGCTGGCGGAGGCGAGTTAATAGACCCCATTGGTTTGTCGTCCCGGCGAAGGCCGGGACCCATAGCCACCGGCCTTCGTTTTACGGACGCCTCTAGACACAGCCACCTTTTGCCTCATAACCGTCACGGCGTATGGGTCCCGGCCTTCGCCGGGACGACGTTTTTGTTAGAGCTTCTTCTATGCCCCAATCCCTCGCCTCCCGTATCGCTCTCGTGACCGGCGCCTCCCGCGGCATCGGCTATGCCACCGCACGCGCGCTTGCCAAGGCCGGCGCGCATGTCGTGGCGGTGGCGCGCACGCAAGGCGGGCTGGAAGAGCTCGACGACGAGATCCGCAAGGATGGCGGCAGCGCCACGCTGGTGCCGCTCAACCTCACCGACTCCGACGGCATCGCCCGGCTTGGGGCGGCGCTGCACGAGCGTCACAGCAAGATCGACATTCTCGTCGGCAATGCCGGCGTCGCCGGCCCTTCCTCGCCGCTCGGTCATATCGAGCTGAAGCCGTGGAACGACGTGATGGCGGTCAACGTGACCGCGAACTTCCAGCTGATCCGTTGCATGGAACCGCTGCTGAGGCAGTCCGACGCCGGCCGCGCCGTGTTCGTCACATCAGGCGCCGCCAACAAGGCCAGCGCCTATGTCGGTCCCTATGCCGCTTCGAAGGCTGCCCTCGAAGCGCTGGCACGCGCCTGGGCACAGGAGACCGCGAGCACCAATCTGCGCGTCAACCTTTTCAGCCCCGGCCCGATCCGCACGAAGATGCGCGCCACGGTATTCCCCGGCGAAGACCCCGCGACGCTGGACACGCCGGAGCAGGCAGCGGAGTTCATCGTGCCGATGTGCGCGCCCGACTGGACCGAAACCGGCAAGCTCTACGATTACAAGACGCGTACGCTGATGGACTTTCGCGCGCCGGCTTGAACTCTCTCCACGTCATTGCGAGCCAACGGGACGCGCGAATGCGCGCCCGATGACAGGCTCCGCGAAGCAATCCATTCTTCCTTTGCGTGACGCCATGGATTGCTTCGCTTCGCTCGCAATGACGGTGTCATACCGTTGACTCCTCCCCCTCCCCGCGATTGACTGCCCGCGCAAGCGGGAGCAACCCGCCAAGAAGATCAAGGGAGGAAGCATTATGCCGATGCGTCATCGCGCGCGCTCGATACCTGCGATCCAACATCTCAGCAAATCCATTTTCGTGAGTGTCACCGCCGCCATGCTGATGTCAGTTGCGGCGATGCCGCTTCCCGCGCTCGCCGGCGACATTCCGACCTTCGCGGTCGAAGCCTCCTGGCCGAAGCCGCTGCCGAACAACTGGATCCTCGGCCAGGTCGGCGGCATCGCCGTCGACTCCAAGGACCACATCTGGGTCATCCATCGTCCGCGCTCGCTGACCGACGACGAAAAGGGCGCGACGCTGACCCCGCCCCGATCGAAATGCTGCGTCTCGGCGCCGCCGGTGCTGGAGTTCGACGCCGAGGGCAATCTGCTGCGCTCCTGGGGCGGTGCGGGCGAAGGCTATGAATGGGTCGGCCGCGAACATGGCATCGAAGTCGACGAAAAGGGTTTTGTCTGGGTCGGCGGCAACGCCGACAATGACAACGCGGTTCTCAAATTCACCCTCGACGGCAAGTTCGTGATGCAGATCGGCAAGATCGCGCCGAGCAAGGGCTCTGGCGACACCACGCAACTCGGCAAACCCGCCGAGACCGCGGTCGACAAGGATGCCAACGAGATCTACATCGCCGACGGCTACGGCAACCGCCGCGTCATCGTGTTCGACGCCACGTCAGGCGCCTACAAGCGGCACTGGGGCGCCTATGGCAGGCCGCCGAACGACGACAAGCAGCCGCCCTATGATCCCAAGGCGCCCCCTGCCCAGCAATTCGCCAATCCCGTGCATTGCGTGAAGCTCACCAATGACGGGATGGTTTATGTCTGCGACCGCATCAACAACCGCATCCAGGTGTTCAAGAAGGATGGAACTTTCGTGAAGGAGTGGTTCTTCGAGAAGAACACGCTCGGCAATGGCGCGGTGTGGGACATCGCCGTCTGGCCCGATCCGAAACAGACCTGGCTGTTGAGCGCCGATGGCGAAAACAACGAAATCCGGGTGCTGAAGCGCGACGACGGTACCGTGGTCGGGAGTTTTGGACGCAGCGGCCGCAATGCCGGGCAGTTCCACTGGATTCACGCCATGGCCGTGGATTCCAAGGGCAACGTCTATACCGCCGAAGTCGACACCGGAAAGCGAATCCAGAAATTCAAGCTGACATCGGACGCGCTACGATAGGTGGATTGCCCAGGGCATCCGGAACCACTACCACCGTCTCAGTCATATGCCGGGCGTGGACCTCCCAAAGAAGGCCACCCGGCGACCATAGATGGAGGAAATACATGACTGCATTCACCGCGCGGCGACTCGCCGCGTTGATTACCGTTGCCGGTGTCAGCTTTGCTGCGCCCGCCTACGCCCAGGACAAGACCGTCAAGATCGGCGTGTTGAACGACATGTCGAGCCTTTACGCCGATATCGGCGGCCCCAATTCAGTGGTCGCGGTCAAGATGGCGATCGAGGATTCCGGGCTGCTCAAGAAGGGCTGGAAGATCGACGTCGTCAGCGGCGATCATCAGAACAAGCCCGACGTCGGCGTCAACATCGCGCGGCAATGGATCGACAACGACAAGGTCGATGCGATCGCCGATACGCCGAACTCCGGCGTGGCTCTCGCCGTCAGCAACCTCGTCAAGGAGAAGAACATCGCGCTGCTCAATTCGGGCGCCGCGACGGCCGATCTCACCGGCAAGGCCTGCACGCCGAACACGATCTCCTTCACCTACGACACTTACATGCTGGCCAACGGCACCGGTAAGGCGCTCACCAAATCCGGGGGCGACACCTGGTTCTTCCTGACCGCCGATTACGCCTTCGGGCACGCGCTGGAGCGTGATACTTCCGCGGTCGTCACCGCCAATGGCGGCAAGGTGCTCGGCGGCGTCAAGCATCCGATCAACACCTCGGATTTCTCCTCGTTCCTGCTGCAGGCACAGGCCTCCAAAGCCAAGGTCGTCGGCCTCGCCAACGCCGGCGGCGACACCACCAACGCGATCAAGCAGGCCTCCGAATTCGGCATCGTCGCCGGCGGCCAGAAGCTGGCCGCACTGCTGCTGTTCATCAACGACGTGCATTCGCTGGGATTGAAGACGGCGCAAGGCCTGACCTTCACGGAATCCTTTTACTGGGACCTGAACGACCAGACCCGCGCCTTCTCGAAGCGGTTCGCCGCATTGGCGAGCAAGAATGCGATGCCGTCGATGACGCAGGCCGGCAACTACGCCATGGTGCTGCATTATCTCAAGGCGATGGAAGCGCTCGGCGGCAATCCGCGCGATGGCGCCAAAGTGATCGCCAAGATGAAGGAACTGCCGACCGACGATCCCTTGTTCGGCAAGGGCCCGCTGCGCGCCGACGGCCGCCGTCTCATTCCGGCCTACCTGTTCGAAGTGAAGAAGCCGGAAGAGTCGAAGGGTCCGTGGGACTATTACAAGCAGATCGCCACGATCGCCCCGGAAGACGCCGCCAAGCCGCTCGAGGCCAGCGACTGTCCGCTGGTGAAGAAATAGTTGGATAACAAACTCGATTGTCGTCCCGGCGAAAGCCGGGACCCATACGCCGCGGCGGCTGTAATTGTAGCAGGTGTCGGCCACCTTGTTTTAGCCGATAGCACAACGCGGTATGGGTCCCCCGATGCGCAATTGCGCATCTGAGCTCAAGGCCGGGACGACGTAGACAAGAACGCTTTCATCCGCATTTTCACCGCGGCAGTAAATTGGTCTTGGCGAGATCAAGAACCTCGTCGCCCCGCCCGCTCATCACCGCCCGCAGTACCCACAGACTGAAGCCCTTGACCTGTTCCGCGGTGATCGTGGGCGGTATCGACAATTCCTGCCGCGCGGTGACGACGTCGAGCACCGCCGGTCCGTCATGGGCCAGTATTTCGCGGATCGCCTGTGGCAGATCGCCGGGATCCTCGACCCGCCGCGCATGAATGCCCATGGCACGGGCCATCGCCGCGAAGTCAGGGTTTTCCAGATCGACGCCGGTTTCGATAAAGCCGGACGCCTTCATTTCCAGCGCAACGAATCCCAGCACCCCGTTGTTGAAGATCACGACCTTCACCGGCAGCTTCATCTGCCGCAGCGTGATCAGGTCACCCATCAGCATCGCGAACCCGCCATCGCCGGACATCGACACCACCTGCCGCCCCGGTTGCGACGCCTGGGCGCCGATCGCATGCGCCATCGCGTTGGCCATCGAGCCGTGCACCCAGGATCCCAGCAGACGACGGCGTCCGTTCATGACGAGATAGCGCGCCGCCCAGATCGTCGGCGTACCCACATCGGCCGTGAACACAGCGTCGTCGGAAGCCGCCTCGCTGAGCAGGCGCGCCAGATATTGCGGGTGAATCGGCTTGTGCCCGGGCGTCCCGCGCGCCAGTTCGTCGAGGCCAGCGCGGGCTTTCTTGTAGTGGGCGGCACTGTCGTCGAGATGGCGGCGATCATCCTTTGCCGTCAGTTTCGGCAGCAGCGCCTCGATCGTGACGCCGACATCGCCGACGAGACCGAGATCGAGCTTGCAGCGGCGGCCGAGATTTTCGGGGCGGATATCGACCTGCGCGATCTTCGCTCCCGTCGGTAGAAACTGCTTATAGGGAAAATCCGTCCCCAGCATCAGCAACACGTCGCAGGCGTGCATGGCGGCGTAGCCGGACGAGAAGCCGATGAAGCCGGTCATGCCGACATCATAGGGGTTGTCGAATTCAACGTGTTCCTTGCCGCCGAGCGCATGCACCATCGGGCTCTTGAGCTTGTCCGCCAGCCGCTTCAGGCTGGGATGGGCGTCCGCGCAGCCGCGGCCGCAGAACAGCGTGATACGTTTGGCGCCGTTCAAAAGCCCCGCCAGCGCCATCAATTCCGTCTCATCCGGCCGAACCACCGGGGCTTTCGGCAGAAGCCCGGCATTCGGTGAAATGCCACGGCTGGGCGCCGGTCGCAGCGCGATATCGCCGGGGATCACCAGCACGGCCACGCCACGGCGGCCGACCGCAGCGCGGATCGCATTCTCCAACACGTAGGGAAGCTGCGCCGGATCGGAAACGAGCTCGCAATAATGACTGCATTCGCGGAACAACTCCTGGGGATGTGTCTCCTGAAAATAGCCCCCGCCGATTTCCGCGGATGGAATCTGGGCGGCGATAGCCAGTACCGGCGTGCGGCTGCGATGTGCATCGAACAAGCCGTTGATGAGGTGAAGATTGCCCGGCCCGCACGATCCCGCGCATACCGCGAGCCGGCCGGTGATTTGCGCTTCAGCTGAAGCCGCGAAGGCGGCGACTTCCTCATGCCGGACATGAACCCAGTCGATCACCTCGCGTTTGCGCAGTGCTTCGGTCAAGCCGTTCAGGCTGTCCCCTACCACGCCGAATATCCGCTTCACGCCGGCCTGGATCAACGTTTCCGCGATGAGGTCGGCGACGGTGTCGATGGGCATGGTGGCCTCGCTCTGTTGGAAGGGCTTCGGAACGTCAGCAAATCAGATGTAGCGGGCCGGCCGGGCCTGAACAATTCAGGCTACCGTGATGTCAGGGGAACTCTGCATCCGCTCAGAGACGGCCGCCTTCAAGCAACTGGTTTGCCAGCCATGGTCCGCCATGCGACCAACAGCGCCAGCGCCAATAGCGCAGCAGCCAGGAGGAACGGCGCGCCCGGCATTTTCACCGGCGCAGACTCGCTGATGAAATAGGCAAAGATCAGCGTAAACAAAAACGGTCCCACCATCTGGGCAACGCTGTTGACGCTGTTGGTGGCGCCCTGCAACTGGCCCTGCTGATCGGGCGCGACCAGTTGCGTGGTCAGCGACTGGATCGCCGCACCGGCAATGCCCCACAGCGCCATCACGGGAATGCCGGCCCAGAACAGCGGACCGGTCGGCGCAGCGCCATAGATCAGGAAACCGAGCGCCCCACAGCCGAGCCCGAGCAGCAGCGCGCGGCGTTCGCCAAGGCGCGTGACGATCGGTCCGACGCCTGCGCCCTGCACCACCATGGCACAGACACCGACCAGCGCCAGCGTCAGCCCGACGGTCTTGGTGTCCCACCCATAGCGATAGGTCGCATAGAGCACGAAGGTCGAGGGCAATACGACATGCGCGACCTGGCCAAAGAAATTAGCCAGCGAGAGACCTGCGAGAACCCGATCGGAGCGCAGCAGATGCAACGCGCCGAGCGGGTTGGCGCTCTTCCAGCGGAACGGCGAACGGCGCTCCGGCGGTAGCGACTCCGGCAGAATCAGCCAGCCATAAAGCGTATTGGCAAAACTCAGGCCCGCAGCGACCCAGAACGGCAGCCGCGGATCCATGTCACCGAGCAGGCCGCCGACAGCGGGGCCGAGAATAAATCCGGCGCCGAATGCCGCGCCGATCTTGCCGAACACGGCAGCGCGCCGTTCCGGCGGCGTCACGTCGGCGATGTAGGCGAAAGCCGTCGAGATACTGGCCGAGGTGATGCCCGAGATGACGCGGCCGATGAACAGCCACAGCAGCGACGGCGCCAGCGCCATCAGTACATAGTCCAGCGCCAGGCCAAAATTGGACAACAGCACCACCGGCCGGCGGCCGAACCGGTCGGACAAGGCGCCGAGGATCGGTGAGAAGATGAACTGCATCACCGCCCAGGCGGTGCCGAACAATCCAAAGATCCGCGCAGCTGTCGCGGTATCGTTGTCGACGAAGCTTTCGACCAGCTTGGGCAAGATCGGAAGGATCAGGCCGAGCGCGAACATGTCGAGCAGGATGGTAACGAAAATGAAGATGGCTGCGCCGCTGCGCACCGGCGGCATCCCGGTCGCGCGTTCCGAGGCCGCCTCGTTCACGACGGCCGTTTGCGCTTGTGGGCGAACGGATTGGCCTTCTCGCGCAGCATGATGCGGATCGGCGTACCCGGCAGATCAAAGGCCTCACGCATGCTGTTGGTGAGATAGCGCAAATAAGACGTCGGCACCGCGTCGGCACGCGAGCAGAACAGGATGAAACTCGGCGGCCGCGCCTTGGCTTGCGTGATGTAATTCAGCTTCAGCCGGCGGCCCGACACCGAGGGCGGCGGATTGGCGTCGACCGCCTGTTCGAACCAGCGATTGAGGGCTGCCGTCGGCACGCGCTTGTTCCATACCGCATAGGCTTGCTCGATCGCGCTCATCAGCCGATCGATGCCCTCACCCATCAGGCCCGACACGGCAACAACCGGCGCGCCCTTCATCTGCGGCAGCAAATGATCGACATCGGTGCGCAGCCCCGAAACGAGGCTGCCTTTCTTTTCCATCAAATCCCACTTGTTGACGGCCAGAACGACCGCGCGTCCCTCGCGCTCGATGAGATCGGCGATGCGCAAATCCTGTTCCTCGAACCGGTTCTGCGCGTCCATCATCATGACAACGACTTCGGCAAAGCGCACTGCGCGCAGCGCGTCCGCCACCGATAGCTTCTCCAGCTTCTCGTCGATCCGCGCCCGTCGCCGCAAGCCGGCGGTATCGAACACCCGGAAGTCGCGCCCCTGCCAGGTCACCTCGACCGAAATGGAATCGCGGGTGGTGCCGGCCTCGGCGCTGGTTAGCAGCCGCTCCTCGCCGAGCAGATGATTGATCAGCGTCGATTTGCCGGCGTTGGGACGGCCGACGATCGCGACGCGAATCGGACGCTTGGCGAAATCCTCATCGGATTCGATGATGTCGTCATCGTCGAATTCCTCACCCTCCTCGGTGGGATCGGGCATCAGCACGCGCAGCGCGTCGTAGAGATCGCTGAGGCCTTCGCCATGTTCGGCGGAAATCTGCACGGGATCGCCGAGCCCGAGCGCATAGGCTTCCATCGCGCCGACTTCGCCGTGCCTGCCCTCGCTCTTGTTGGCGACCAGCACCACCGGCTTGTTGGCGCGGCGGGCGAAATCGGCAAAGGCGCGGTCGTTCGGCGTAAGCCCGGCCCGCGCGTCGATCACGAACATCAGCGCGTCGGCAAGCGCAATCGCGGTTTCGGTCTGTTCCTGCATCCGCGCGGTGAGCGACCCCCTGGCGCCTTCATCGAGGCCGGCGGTATCGAGCACGGTGAATTCGAGATCGCCGAGGCGCCCATTGCCCTCGCGGCGGTCGCGGGTGACGCCGGGTTCGTCGTCGACCAGCGCGAGCTTCTGCCCGACCAGCCGGTTGAACAGCGTCGACTTTCCGACATTGGGCCGGCCGATGATGGCAATCGTGAAGGGCATAAATAAATCCAAACGCCCTTTTTGATGGACGTGTCAATCGAACGAAACGATAGAGCACGGTTCCGTCGGAACCGCGCTCTGATTTTGTTTTGACGCGTTTGCTTTACGCGAACCGGCGCCGACTTCGCGCGAAAACGCTATGCAATTAACGCGTGAAGCTGCCGCTCGGCATCGGCGCCGGGAACGGCGCGGCGGATTGTTGGGTGGACTGCGCGGGCGCCGCCGATTGGGCCGCCGGCTGGTCGGGCGGCGGCGCGGTGGTGCGCTTGCGCACGATCTTCTTCGGCTTCGGCGCCGGCGGCGCTGCGTTGGTGCCGCCCTCTTCCTCGGGCGCGGCATCGGGCTCTGCGGCGGCGGGCTCAGCCGCGGGCGCTGCTGCAACCGGGGCTGGCGCCTGCCTGCCTCTGGATTTCGCGGATCCCTTCGATTTCGGCTCCTGCGGCGCCGGTGCGACCGCTGCCTGGGCATTCGGGTCGTCGATCTGCTGCTGGCGCGCGCCTCTGTAGAGATCCTTCGGCACGCCCTGCTCGAGACCGGGCACACCGTCGGGGAAAACCGGTTTGCGTTCACCGGGCAGCTTCTTTTTGGTGTCGAGGAAGTCAAGCATGTCGGTCGGATCGAAATTGCCGATGCTGCTACAGCCCGCCAGCGCGCTGGAAAACGCGATGAGGACGGTGGCTGCGATCAGACGGTGCGGGCGGCGCATGCTCGGTTCTCGTTATCTCGTTGGCCGGCTCAGCTCTTTGCGACAGGCGGAAGCAACGCCTGCAGCGCTTCGGCGCGTGAGCGCAGGCTCGGTGGCGTGCCGCCGTCATTGGCAATTACGTCCAGCCATTGCCGTGTCGCTGTCGCATCGTTGGCGCGCCAGGCAGACAGCGCCAGCAATTCGCGCGCAGTATGGCGAAAGGTAGCAGCCGGCCCGGCTGCCGCCTCGAGGCGAGACTTCATGTCGGGATAGGAGGCGCTCTCCAGCAGCAACTGGGCGGCGCGAATCCGGGCCAGATCCTGTTCCGCCACGCCGACGCTGCGGTCGGCGGCAATCTCGTCGAACATCTTGGCGGCAGCCTGCTGGTCGCGGCTTGCGACCTCCGCGGCTGTACGCAGGCGCGCCAGCACGCGGTATCCGGCCGGCGCCTTCGCCGCCAACTCGGCAAACGCCGCCTCGGCCTCTGCGTGCTTGTTGGCTTCCGATAGCTCTGCCGCCTTGTCAAAGGCCGCACCGGCCTCAACCGCCTTCTTGGCTTCCAGATATTGGTAGCCACGCCAGCCACCCACGGAGGCGATGATCAGGAGCGCTCCGGCAATGATATAGATGGAATATTGGTCCCACAGCTTCTTGAGCTGATCGCGACGGACCTCCTCATCGACTTCATTAAATAATTCAGACACTTATGGCTATCCCATCCCCGCTGAGCCGCTGGACGCGCGGCGGCGCCCTGCGCCCGATCCCCGCATGGCGGCGGCGATACCCTAACGATATGGCGGTGGCAAGGCAAAGCGAGCCGGATCAAAGCGTTAACGCTGGACGTGGCAGTCGGAAGCGAGTTGTCCCACGCCGCGAACGTCCGGGAATATTGACTTCGCGGTTCAAAGCTTGGCGTAATCCGTTCGATTTTTGTCGGTTATTCGTCTGATTTTGCAGGTGCTTCATGGTTTGCCGCGCCCTGGTCGTCACGCTTGCCATCGGGGCCGCCGCCCTGCCCGCCGCGACCCAAGCCTACGACATCAAGGCGAAGACGCCGGACTCGGCATTTTCCGGCAAGCTCCGCCCGGACATTTTGGGCATCTCGGCGGATTCCACCGCTGATTCCACGCGTGCCACGCTAGATTCGTTCTTCAAGGGACGCTCCAACACCACGACCGACGTCCAGCAGCAGAAGTTCGGCAGCACCGCGATCAGCTTCACCTCGGCACTGACTTTCAGCCTTCCTCCCGGGCCCAGCCAGAACGGTGAGATGCTGTCGAGCAGCTTCTCGTCGCCGGCGAGCGGCAATCGCATTTACTTCCTCGCCCGCAACCTCACCTTTGCGAAGGACCAGCAGCCGGCGAAGGCCGACATGGTCAAGGAGGTGATGGGCAAATACGGTGCGCCTACCATCGTTGGCGATCAGCACCTCTATTACATCTATCGCGCCGGCTCGATCGTATCGGTCGGCACGAAATACAAGGAAGCGACCGCGGTTGAGGCCATCGGCAAGCCACTCGATCCCAAGGCCGCGCTCAAGCTCAACGGCGAAACCATCCGGGGCAGCTGCGTGGCGGTCGTCAAGCGTGCGCAGGCAAAGGAGAAAGCGCTGGCCGCGATGCTCAGCGAAGCCAAGGGCGCCAATTGCGACGGCGTGCTGAGCGTGCAGCTGATACCGGGCACGGCATCCGACCGTGTCGGGATCGCGCAGTTTTCGCTATTGGACGTCAAACGCGTCATCAGCGCGGCGGCGATCGACAGCGATGCGCTTACCGCGGAACAGAACGAACGCAATGCGATGCCGAAAGGCAGCGCGCCGAAGCTCTGATCGTCAGGCGCTTAAATTGCGAGCCTCACGCAACTGCCGTTTCAGCACCTTGCCGTTGGCGTTGCGCGGCAGCGGATCGGCGGTCAGGTCGATGGTTTCCGGCACCTTGTAGTCCGACAGCCGCTCGGCGCACCACGCACGCAAGGTCTCAACGCTGGCCCCGCCCCTGATCACGACCACGGCGTGGACGCGCTCGCCGAGCACCGGGCACGGTTTGGCGATGATCGCGCTTTCGAGCACGTCGGGGTGGCCTGACAGCACAGACTCGACCTCGGCAGAATAGATCTTCAGACCGCCGCGGTTGATCATGTCTTTCTGGCGATCGAACACGCGCACGAAATTGGCTTCATCGACCGAGCCGAGATCGCCGGAATGCCAGAAGCCGGCGGTAAAACTTTCAGCCGTTGCTTTTGGATTGTTCCAGTAGCCCTTGATGACCGAGCCGCCGTGGATCCAGATTTCACCGATCGCGCCGCGCGGCAGTTCGTGGCCGTCGGGATCGACGACGATGATCTGCGCGCCGGGACAGGGCAAGCCGACGCTGTCGATGTACCGCGCGGTCAATTCGCCGGGCATCATGGTCGACGGCGACGTCGTCTCGGTGGCGCCGTAGCAATTTGCCAGCTTCAGGCCCGGAATCCTGGCGGCCAGCCGTTCGATCGTCGCAATCGGCATCGGCGCCCCGCCAAAGCCGCCGATCCGCCAGCTCGACAGATCGTAGCTGTCGAAATCCGGCTGCAGCAGGCAGAGATTGTACATCGCCGGCACCATCACGGTGTAGGTGACACGCTCCCGCGCCGCCAGCTTCAGATATTCCGCGGCCTTGAACTCCGGCATCACGATCAGTGCGCCCGCGCAGCGAGCCATGGTCGTTATGTTGGCGACCACGCCGGTGACGTGCCCGAGTGGCACCGCGGCAATCGAGCGGTCCGCCGCGGTCAACTGCAGGCAGGACACAAAGACCATCGACGAATGGATGATGTTGCAATGCGCCAGCATTGCGCCCTTTGGCTTGCCGGTGGTGCCCGACGTGTAGAGGATCATCGCGGTGTCTTCTTCGCCGACCTCGGCAGGCGCCGCCGACGCCGCGTGATCCAGCAGATCGGAGAACTGCGAGGTGCTGCCGTCACCGACGGAAACGCGATGCAGGAGGTCAGGCACATCGCGCGCATCCGGCACGCGCTCGGCCAGTGTCGCTTCGTGGATCAGAAGTTTTGCGCCTGAATCGGTCAGCACATAAGCGATCTCGGGCTTTTGCTGGCGGATCGACAGCAACACCGTCACAAGGCCGGCATGAGCGGCGGCGAACATCGTCAGCACGAACTCGACGCGATTGCCGAGCAGCACGGCGATACGATCGCCGCGCTGCAATCCGAGCCGCTGAAACCCGGCCGCAATACGTGCCGATTGAGAGGCCACGTCGCGCCAACTCATCCGGCGATCACCGCAGATCAACGCTTCGCCATCCGGATTTCTCTCTGCAGCCTCGGCAATCATCGCCCAGACGGAGCCCGGCCGTTCGCTAAATGCCGGCACGACGCGATCGCCGAAGCGCGTCTCGAGCCGCATCGCCGGAATAGGATGTTGCGACCAGTCCATGGCTCAACTCTTGCCTTGCTAGACTCCAACCACGGGGACGCCGATCACGACCGGATGGAAGGCAAATGCCAGCGCCAGATAGGCGATGACCCCGACCGCGATCGCGATCAGGTCGTTGCCGGGACCGCCGACCGGTATCGGCGGCCCGCCGGCGTCCGCACGGCGTTTCAGCGAGATGCGGTCGAACACCGCCCACGCCAGGAACGAGCCGAACAGGATGATCGAGCCGAGATCGCCATTGGCGAGCAGATGCGCGGCCGCCCATAGCTTGACGCCGGTCAGCATCGGATGCTTCAGCGTCGTGTAGATCCGGCCGCGGATGTAGGAGGCGACCACCAGAATGATCGCGGGCAGCATCAGGGCAACGGTGAGGTGCTTGAACGCCGTCGGCGGGTTCCAGACGTTGATCCAGCCCGTCGCGCGATAATTGGCAAAGCCCCAGATGACCAGCGCCAGGCCCGCGACCGAGGCCAGCGTATAGCCGATCTTGTAGCCGCCCTCGCCCATCGAGCCGACGACCCGTGCGCGCAATTCGCGCTGCGTGGTCAGCGTGTGGACGCCGAGAAACAGGACCAGGCCCAGGATCATCACCAGCAGTCCCATGATGTCCCTCTCCCTGGGCGGCTTCGCTTCTACCCTCGCCTATCATTGATGGGGCTTGGAGCGCAATGCGCTACGCCGCCATCCGCCTCATGGCTTCTCCGCTTGCTTCTTCAGATCGCGGTTATCGACATAACGAATGGCGATCGGTCGCCCGGCCAGCGCGCCTCCGAGCTCGCCGGTGAATTTCAGCGGCTTGCAGGCATCGAGCGAGGCGTTGATCGCCTTAAGATAGGTGGCGCGGGTATCGGCCGGAACGCCGGCGGTGGCGAAGGTCAGCCGGGGGGCGGCAATGATTTCACCCGTGCGCTTGAAACTGAAGCGCACCGACATCTGCATGCCCTCGCGCGCGCTATCGGCCGGCGGCGGGGTCCAGCAGGACCGCAGCGCCGCAAACAGGTCGCCGATGCTGTCGAGGTCGTGGTCCGGCTTCCGGTATTTCGCGGCCTGGTCCTTTGGCGGGACGCTTTCGATCGTGAGCTGCAGGTTCTGGCCGTAGGGATAATCGATCTCGGGAATGCACGGGCCATCGTTGAACACGCTGCAGAACGACGGCGTGCAGGGCTGCCCGTCGAGCACGCTGCAGGGCGCGTGCGAAAACGGCGTGGCGTCGATCTGACGCCGCGACTGGGCGTCGGCGGCACCGATCCCCGCAAACGCCACAATCAGGCAGATGATGACACGCCGGAGCATACGCCGGTTCCCTTGAAGTCGACGATCCAATCAAGTTGGTCCGCGCCTTGGTCGGGTTCAAGCGGGCCGGCGTTCACATCCCCGCGTTCATTTCCCGGCATTCATCGCCGATAGTTCCGCAATCAGCGCCTTTTCGCTGGGCTGGTCGAGCACGCCGGCCGCATAGAGCGAAATACCACCATAGAGCGTGATGTAGATCTTCATCACGGCCCGGCGCCGCGCGGCTGATGTCGGGATGTCCTGGCAAAAGATCCGCATCGCCTGGGTGATGACGCCGTGGACCGCGGTCTGCAGCGGCGGATTGTGCTTCATCGTCGCGTGCGGGCGGCTGGTCATCAGCGCATAGAGCGCGCGATTGGCGAGCGCGAAGCGGACATATTTCGCGGTGTAATCCTCCGGCGTGGTCGCCTTGACGAGGATCGCGGCCAGCCGGTCATAGGCGCCGGTGGCGACCGCATCGAGCAGCGCTTCGCGATCCCTGAAATGATTATACAGCGAGCGATGCGCAACACCGACAGCATCAGCCACCTCGCGCAAACTCAATTGCTCATGGCCGGCCTTGGCCACCAGACGGGTGGCGGCCTTCAGCGCGGCTGATTTCAGATTGCCGTGGCGGTAAGTCGCCCGGCGCGGCGATGCGGTCATATCCCTTCATACAAAGGCCCCGGCCGCAGCGCCACTGTCGCGGACACGATTTTCCAAAGCTTAAGCCGAAGCGCGGCTCCTGATGCGATCCTCGCCATATTGCGGGGTGATGTCCTCGTCGATCATGCCGCGGATCATCTTGATCACGGCACCGCGCGCCCGCGCCTTGGTGGCGGCATGCGCCGCCATGTCGAGCGTGCTCAGCTTCCCGGCCACCTCCTCCGCGCTGCGCTCCAGGGCGTCAGCCGGCACTACGCGGTCGAAGAAGCCGGCCGTGACGGCTTCCGCCGGACCGAACATTTCGGCCGTCATCACCACCCGGCTGAAATAGGCCGGCGTCAGCCGCTGCCGGGCGATCTCTATGGCGAACCGCGGCACCGTGAGCCCGATTGCGACTTCGTTCATCCCGATCAAGTAATTGCCCTCGGCGGCGAGACGGTGGTCGCTGGACATGATCAGGAACGCCCCCATCGGATAGGCATTGCCCTGGCAGGCGGCCACCACCGGGGTCGGAAACGACAGGATGCGCAGCGCCAGTTCGGCGCCCCCTTTCAGCATCAGGTACTGATCCTCGGCGCTCCCTTTGGCGAAGACGTTGAGGTCGAAACCGCCGGAAAAGTGCCTCCCGCGCGCCTTCAGGATCACGACGGTTTTGTCTTTTTCCGCCTGGTCGAACGCCGCATGCAGCGCGTTCAGCATCGCCAGCGACATCACATTGGCCTTGCCATCATCCATCACGATGGTGCCGACGGGGCCGGTGCGGGAATAGGTCGCAAGATCAGTCATGTGTGCCTCCCTGTTCTATAAGCATCCACTGGATACTTTCGGAATGCCCGCGGCCGTGCAAGACCAGTCAGGGAGCAAGAAACGCATACAGGCATCCACTGGATGCATGGGTGGTGGGCGTGCTGTGCTGTAACGACACGCCGCAGCTGTCGTCACCCGCCTTGTGCGCAATTGCGCACTGGGGCGGGTGACCCAGTATTCCAGAGGCGATTATTGATTAGCTGAAAGGCCGCAGCGTACTGGGTCCCCCGCTTTCGCGGAGGACGACAGGAGAACGGAAGCCAATTGCAGCCTCCCCGCGTCCCTCACGCCTTCTTCTTCACATCCTTGATGTGGGAAAACACGATGCCCTCGGCGCGTTCCTTGGTATAGCCCAAATAGAACTCGTTCTTGGCGAGGAACACCGGGTCACCGTCGACGTCATCGGCGACACCCGAACCATTGGCCGACATGAACGCGTCGAGCTTCTTGCGGTCGTCGGACGAGATCCAGCGCGCCAGCTGGAATTCCGAGACTTCGAATTCGACCGGCAACGAATATTCCGCATCGAGCCGCGCTTTGAGTACGTCGAGCTGCAGCGGACCGACCACGCCGACCAGCGCCGGCGCGCCGTCGCGCGGGCGGAACACCTGCACGACGCCCTCCTCCGACATCTGCTGCAGCGCTTCCTTCAGCTTTTTGGCCTTCATGGCGTCGGTCAGGCGCACGCGGCGGACGATTTCCGGCGCAAAGCTCGGCACGCCGACGAACGTGAGATCTTCGCCTTCGGTGAGCGTATCGCCGATCCGCAACGTGCCGTGGTTGGGAATGCCGACGACGTCGCCGGCAAAGGCTTCATCCGCCACCGAGCGGTCCTGGGCAAAGAAGAATTGCGGCGAGGACAGCGACATGTTCTTGCCGGTGCGCACCAGCTTGGCCTTCATGCCGCGGCTGAGCTTGCCGGAGCACAGCCGCGCGAACGCGATGCGGTCGCGGTGGTTCGGGTCCATGTTGGCCTGAATCTTGAACACGAAGGCGCTCATGCGCGGCTCTGATGCCTCGACCTTGCGCAGGTTGCTCTCCTGCGCACGCGGTGGCGGTGCAAAGCGCCCCAGACCTTCCAGCAAATCGCCGACGCCGAAATTGCGCAGCGCGCTGCCGAAATAGACCGGCGTCAGATGGCCCTCGCGGAACGCCTCGAGTTCGAACGGCTTGCAGGCTTCCGAGACCAGCGCGAGTTCGTCCTTGACCTCGGCGACGTCGAGATTGGCGCTTCGGCCGGCGAGATCGGCGATGTCGATCTGCTGCGCGGCGCCGGTCTTGGCGCCGCCGCCTTCGAGCAGGCGCACGCCGCCGGTGGCGATGTCGTAGGTGCCGAGGAAGTCACGGCCGCGGCCGACCGGCCAGGTCATCGGCGTGGTGTCGAGCGCCAGCGTCTTCTCGATCTCGTCGAGCAGTTCGAACGTGTCGCGGCTCTCGCGGTCCATCTTGTTGATGAAGGTGATGATCGGGATGTCGCGCAGGCGGCATACCTCGAACAGCTTTCTGGTGCGCGCCTCGATGCCCTTGGCGGCGTCGATCACCATGACCGCGGAATCGACCGCGGTCAGCGTGCGGTAGGTGTCTTCCGAAAAGTCTTCATGGCCCGGCGTATCCAGGAGGTTGAATACGAGGCCATCGAACTCGAAGGTCATCACCGAGGTCACGACCGAAATGCCGCGCTCGCGCTCGATCTTCATCCAGTCGGATCGGGTGTTGCGGCGTTCGCCCTTGGCCTTGACCTGGCCGGCAAGGTTGATGGCGCCGCCGAACAGCAGCAGCTTTTCGGTCAGCGTGGTCTTGCCGGCGTCCGGGTGGGAAATGATGGCAAAGGTCCGCCGCCGCGCCACTTCATCTGCAAGCGGCGAGCGGGACGGCGATTCGGCTGAAACGGCAATGTCGGACATGAATCGAGCGTTTGGCAGGGAAAACGGGCGCAATCAAGGGCGATTTGGCAATTGCCGACCGTGGATACACCCCCCATATCCAGCAGGGAAGGACGACCTTCCCATCACCATCATCCGCGGGGACGACCCTGCCTTATCTGGAGGGTTTGTCATGGCCTGGGCTGTGTTGTTCACCGCCGGTCTCCTGGAAATCGGCTGGGCCATCGGTCTCAAATACACCGAAGGCTTTACGCGACTGGTGCCGTCGGCCCTGACGCTGGCGGCCATGGCCGGAAGCATCCTCCTGCTTGGACTGGCGCTGAAAACCTTACCGATCGGAACGGCCTATGCCGTCTGGACCGGAATCGGCGCCGTCGGCACGGCTATCCTTGGCATCGCCCTCTTCGGCGAACCCGCCACCGCGGCACGCCTGGCCAGCATCGGGCTGATCGTAGCCGGCATTGTCGGGCTGAAGCTGGTCACCTGATTAGCGAAGCAGCACCACCGCCCAATATGTCGCTGCGGCCACGATTCCCGAGGCCGGGATGGTGATGACCCAGGCATAGACGATCGAGCTGGCCACGTTCCAGCGCACCGCCGAGACCCGGCGCGCCGCGCCGACGCCAACGATGGCGCCGGTGATGGTGTGGGTGGTGGAAACGGGAACCCCAAGCCAGGTCGCCATGAACAGGGTCGCGGCCCCGCCGGTTTCCGCGCAAAAGCCCTGCATCGGGGTCAGTTTGGTGATCCGCAGGCCCATGGTACGGACGATCCGCCAGCCGCCCATCAGCGTGCCGAGCCCCATCGCCGCCTGGCACGAGATCACCACCCAGAACGGGATCGAAAATTCAGTGCCGAGATGGCCCTGCGAATAGAGCAACACCGCGATGATGCCCATGGTCTTCTGCGCGTCGTTGCCGCCATGGCCGAGTGAATACAGCGAGGCCGAGACGAATTGCAGGATGCGGAAGGCGCGGTCGACCGCGAACGGCGTCGAGCGCACCGAGAGCCAGGACACGATCGCCACCAGCACCAGCGCCAGCAGGAAGCCGACCAGCGGCGACAGCACGATCGCCAGCAGCGTCTTCGAAAGCCCACTCCAGACCGCTGCGGACAGGCCTGCCTTGGCGATCCCGCCGCCGAGCAAGCCGCCGATCAGCGCGTGCGAACTGGACGAGGGAATGCCAAGCCCCCAGGTGATCAGGTTCCAGACGATGGCGCCGACCAGCGCGGCAAAGATCACCGTCGCATCGACGATGCTGGGCTCGATGATGCCGGTGCCGATGGTGTTGGCGACGTGAAGACCGAACACCAGAAAGGCGATGAAGTTGAAGAAGGCGGCCCAAAACACCGCGTATTGCGGCCGCAATACGCGCGTCGACACGATCGTGGCGATCGAATTGGCGGCGTCGTGCAATCCATTGAGGAAGTCGAACAGCAGCGCGACCGCAATCAATGCGATCAGAATTGGAAGACCAAGCGCAGCATCCACTTGTTGGCCCTGCCCTAAGTTACTGGGAGCATGATTTTTTCGGAAAACCGGTACCCACTTTTCCGGATCATGCTCATACCTGTTCAATCACAATGCTGTTGATCTCATTGGCGACGTCGTCGAAGCGGTCCGAAACCTTTTCAAGATGCTTATAGATCTCGGCGCCCACGATGAAATCCATGGTGTTGGCGTCGCGATGCTTGAGAAACAGTTCCTTCAGCCCGATATCGTGGAGGTCGTCGATGCGACCCTCAAGCTTGCCGATCTCCTCGGTGATCGCGGTCAGCATCGCGACGTTGTCACCGATCGCCTGCATCAACGGCAAAGCGCGCCCGACCAGATTGGCGCATTCGACGATCAGCGTTCCGATTTCGCGCATCGGCGGCTCGAAGACGCGGACCTCGAACAGAATGACGGCCTTGGCGGTCTGCTGCATCTGGTCGATGGCATCGTCCATCGAGGTGATCAGGTTTTTGATATCGCCGCGGTCGAACGGGGTGATGAAGGTACGCCGGACCGCAGTCAGCACCTCGCGGGTGATATTGTCGGCATCGTTTTCGAACTGATTGACGCGCTGGCAGAACACCGGCGTCTCGTCGCCGCCGCGCAGCATGTCCTGCAGGGCCAGCGCCCCCTGCACGACGGTCTGGGAATGACGGGCAAAGAGGTCGAAAAACCGCTCTTCCTTGGGCAGGAAATAGCGAAACCAGCGCAACATCGGTCTTATCCATCGTTCTGGAACGGCTGCCCGAGGCAGCCTGTCACAAAACTGTCATAGACCATTCACAGGCAAAGCGCGCGACGACCGACCCCGGAATAGTGGTCATCCACCGCTTTGTAGGGCGTTAAAACGCGCCCGAACGGGCAATTTACAGCGAACGGCGGAAGAAATGCGCGATCTCGCCAATCACGCCGCGGCGGAAAGTCAGCACGCAGGCAACGAAGATGACGCCCTGGATCACCGTCACCCACTGGCCGAAACCGGCCAGATATTGCTGCATGGCGATGATCACGAAGGCGCCGACCACGGGACCGAATACGGTTCCGAGACCGCCGACCAGCGTCATCAGCACGATTTCGCCCGACATCGTCCAGTGCACGTCGGTGAGCGAGGCGTTCTGCGCCACGAATACCTTTAGCGAGCCTGCGAAACCGGCGATCGTTCCGGAAAGGATGAAGGCCAGCAATTTGTAGTGATCGGTCTTGTAGCCCAGCGAGATCGCGCGCGGTTCGTTTTCGCGGATCGCCTTCAGGACCTCGCCGAACGGCGAGTTGATGGTGCGATAGATCAAGAGGAAACCGCCAAGGAACCCGACGAGGATGACGTAATAGAGCACCGTCGGCTTGGCGAGATTGAAGATGCCGAACAGATAGCCCTGCGGGATGCCCTGGATGCCGTCCTCACCATGGGTGAACGGCGTCTGCAGGTAGATGAAATACAGAAGCTGCGACAGCGCCAGCGTGATCATCGAGAAGTAGATGCCCTGACGGCGAATGGCGACGACGCCGGTAATGACGCCAAGCCCGGCGGCACCCAGGGTGCCGACCAGAATTCCGAGCTCCGGCGACAGCCCCCAGACCTTCAGGGCATGCGCGGTGAAGTAACCGGCCGTGCCCAGAAACATCGCGTGGCCGAACGACAACAGCCCGCCGTAGCCGATCAGGAGGTTGAACGCGCAGGCCAGCAGCGCAAAGCACAACGCCTGCATCACGAAGAACGGATAGATCCCTGTCAGCGGCACGATCGCCAGCAGCGCCGCCATCAGGACGAATACGATCATCTCGTCGCGCACGGCGCGCGGTGATGCCGGCAATGTATCGTCAGTCAATGCGCTCATATCAGGCCGCCCGTCCGGTCAGACCCGTTGGCTTCACCAGCAACACCAGTACCATCAGGACGAAAACCACGGTGTTTGAAGCTTCGGGATAGAAGTATTTGGTCAGTCCTTCGATCACGCCGAGCGAAAAGCCGGTGATGATCGATCCCATGATGGAGCCCATGCCGCCGATCACCACCACCGCGAACACGACGATGATCAGGTCGGCGCCCATCAGCGGCCGGACCTGGTTGATCGGGGCGGACAAGACGCCGGCCAGCGCCGCGAGGCCCACGCCGAGCCCATAGGTCAGCGTGATCATCCTGGGCACGTTGATGCCGAACGCGCGCACCAGTGTCGGGTTTTCGGTCGCGGCGCGCAGATTGGCACCAAGCCGCGTCTTTTCGATCAGGTACCAGGTGGCGAGGCAAACGATGAGCGAGAACACGACCACCCAGCCGCGGTAAATCGGCAGGAACATGAAGCCGAGGTTCATGCCGCCCCTCAGTTCATCGGGGATCGCATAGGGAAGGCCCGAGGAGCCGAAATAATTCTGGAACACGCCCTGCACGATCAGCGCGATACCGAACGTCAGCAGCAACCCGTAGAGATGATCGAGGCCCGAAAGCCACTGCAGCATGGTCCGTTCCAGGATCATGCCGAAGATGCCGACCACGATCGGCGCAATGATCAGCGCCGGCCAGTATCCAATACCCGCCAAATTGAGCAGGAAATAGGCGCAGAACGCACCCATCATATAGAGCGCGCCATGGGCGAAATTGATGATGTTGAGCATGCCGAAGATCACGGCCAGCCCCAGACTGAGCAGCGCGTAGAACGAGCCGTTGATCAATCCCACTAAAAGCTGCGCGTAGAGAGCTTGCATCGGTTTCGCACTCGATTTCGTTGTGACGCTATTTCGCGTGGTGACGCGAAGAGAAGCCCGCCGGCATGGTGCCGGCGGGCGATCGTCTTACTTCTTTACCAGCGGACAGGCGCTTTCCGAAAGCGGCCGGAAAGCCTGGTCGCCGGGGGTGGTCCCGATCAGCTTGTAATAGTCCCACGGCCCCTTGGATTCGGCCGGCTTCTTGACCTCAAACAGGTAGGCCGGATGAAGCTTGCGGCCGTCGGCACGGATCGTACCCTTGCCGAACAGCGGGTCGTCGGTCGGCGCCGCCTTCATTTTCTCGACGACCTTGATGCCGTCATGCGGATTGCCGCCCATCGCATCGACCGTCTTGAAGTAGTGGATCAGACCGGAATAGACGCCGGCCTGCACCATGGACGGCATCGCCTTGTTCTTCATGCGCTCGGAGAAGCGCTTGGAAAACGCGCGGGTGTCGTCGTTGAGATCCCAGTAGAAGGTTTCGGTGAAATTCAGGCCCTGGGCAACCTTCAGACCGAGCGAATGAACGTCGGTAATGAAGAGCAGAAGACCGGCCAGCTTCTGGCCGCCGGCGACGATGCCGAATTCCGACGCCTGCTTGATGGTGTTGGTGGTGTCGCCGCCGGCATTGGCCATGCCGACGATCTTGGCCTTGGAAGCCTGCGCCTGCAGCAGGAACGAGGAGAAGTCTGACGAGTTCAGGGGATGCCTGACGTTGCCGATAACCTTGCCTCCCGATTTAGTCACGACCGCGGCGGTATCGCGCTCCAGCGCGTGGCCGAACGCGTAGTCCGCGGTCAGGAAGTACCAGGTGTCGCCGCCCGATTTCACCAACGCCTGGCCCGTGCTGTTCGCCAGCATGTAAGTGTCGTAAACCCAGTGGATCGTGTTCGGCGAGCACTGGGCATTTGTGAGATCCGACGTCGCCGCGCCGGTATTGATCATGATGGCGTTCTTTTCTTTCACCAGATTGTTGACCGCCAGCGCCACGCCGGAGTTCAGCACGTCCATGAAGATGTCGACCTTCTCGACGTCGATCCATTGGCGCGCGATGGTCGTGGCGATATCGGGCTTGTTCTGATGATCGGCCGAAATCACGTCGATCTTCCAGCCCTTGGCGGCGAGCCCGGAATCCTCGATCGCCATCTGGGCGGCGAGCGTGGAGCCGGCGCCGCCGAGGTCGGAATAGAGACCGGAATTGTCGGTGAGTACGCCGACCTTGACGGTTTTATCCTGCGCCAGCGCGCCGCTCGCGGCGAGCGTCAGCGCGGTGCCGAAAAGAAGTGCCGAAATTTTCTGTTTCATATTTTCTCCCTGAATTTTGCTTGCCGAACTATACCGATCAGACGCCAAGATAAGTGTGGAGCTTGTCCATATTGGCCTGCAGTTCCGAATTCGCGAACCCGTCGATGACCTTGCCGTGCTCGACGATGTAGTAGCGATCCGCGACCGTCGCGGCGAAGCGGAAATTCTGCTCGACCAGCAGGATGGTGAAACCTTCCGACTTGAGCCGCGCGATGGTGTGCCCGATCTGCTGGATGATAACGGGTGCCAGACCTTCGGTCGGCTCGTCCAGCATCAGGAACCGCGCACCGGTACGCAGGATTCTGGCGATCGCGAGCATCTGCTGCTCGCCGCCCGAAAGCTTGGTGCCCTGGCTGTTGAGCCGCTCCTTCAGATTCGGAAACAGCTCGAAGATCTGATCGAGCGACAGGCCGCCGGGGCGCACGATCGGCGGCAGCAGCAGGTTTTCGCGCACGTCGAGGCTCGCGAAAATGCCGCGCTCCTCCGGGCAGAAAGCGACGCCCATCCGCGCGATCTTGTCGGACGCGGCGCGGGTAATGTCCTGATCGTTGAAGCGGATCGAACCGGTGCGCTTGCCGATGATCCCCATCACCGATTTCAGCGTGGTGGTCTTGCCGGCACCGTTGCGTCCGAGCAGCGTCACCACCTCGCCGGCATTCACATTGAAGTTGATGCCGTGAAGGATGTGGGATTCGCCGTACCAGGCCTCCAGGTTCTGAACCGAGAGAACCGGCGTGCCGGTCGTCCTTGCAGGGGCTTCCGCCATCTTTACTTCAGCCATGACCGGCCCCCAGATAGGCTTCCTTGACGCGCTCGTCCTTGGACAGATCGGCATAGTTGCCTTCCGCCAGCACCTGACCGCGCGTCAGCACCGTGATGATATCGGAAAGATTGGCGACCACGGAGAGATTGTGTTCGACCATCAGGATCGTGTGTTTCGCCGAGATGCTCTTGATCAGCGCCGCGATCTTGTCGATGTCCTCGTGGCCCATGCCGGCCATCGGTTCGTCGAGCAACATCATCTCCGGATCGAGCGCCAGCGTCGTTGCGATTTCGAGCGCGCGCTTCCGCCCATAAGGCATCTCGACCGCCGGCGTGGTGGCGAATTCGCTTAGACCCACATCGTTCAGCAGCTCATGGGCCCGGCCGTTGAAGCGATCGAGCACGCTCTTGGAGCGCCAGAAATCGAATGAGCTGCCGTGCTGCCGCTGCAACGCGACCCGAACATTCTCCAGCGCCGTGAGGTGCGGAAACACCGCCGAAATCTGGAACGAGCGCACCAGCCCGAGGCGGGCCACATCGGCCGGCGCCATCGCGGTGATGTCCTGCCCCTTGTACAGAATCTGGCCCGCCGAGGGCTTCAGAAACTTGGTCAGGAGGTTGAAGCATGTCGTCTTGCCGGCGCCGTTCGGCCCGATCAACGCATGAATACTGCCGCGACGCACCTTGAGAGCAACGTCGCGAACGGCGAAGAACCCCGCGAATTCCTTGGTCAATCCGTGGGTTTCGAGAATGATCTCATCGGCCAAACAAACTTCCCCCATCAGCCCGCTGCGAAGTCCCCTCGCGCGCGGCCAATTTTTCCCTTGTCGGGCAGGCTCTCCCGGACGCCTTGGAAACCGTCCCGGACCTGCCGCCTCCGGGCGGAATATGCCGTCAACGGCACGGATTAGGCAAGGCGGAAAGCTTGGCTAGCCAAAGCATTAGTGCCGGTTCCAAATCCGCCCTTAGTCGAATTGCACGGCTTGCGCGAATGGCAGGGTGCCGGAGCGTCTTTCCGCCGTACCCGCGCACCGGAAAGCCGCCGTTAACGGTGTTTTGCTGCAATCGGGCCGTTTCATAGAATATTACCGCCCGCGGCGGATCATCTCGCGATTTAGTCAGGCAGGGATCGCGGCCGTGAATTTCGCAAGCGCCGACCCATCAATCGTCAAATCGATCAAGCAGCGCGATTTGCTGAACACCTGGCTGCGGCTTTTTGCCCGCGATCAGGCCTTGCCGCGCATGGACGAATATCAACCGGCG
The DNA here is from genome assembly GCF_018130205.1 of Bradyrhizobium sp. AUGA SZCCT0222. Lineage (NCBI taxonomy): Bacteria > Pseudomonadati > Pseudomonadota > Alphaproteobacteria > Hyphomicrobiales > Nitrobacteraceae > Bradyrhizobium > Bradyrhizobium sp. AUGA SZCCT0222. The sequence continues at coordinate 136,262 of NZ_JAFCLX010000011.1, read as the reverse complement.
CGGATCGAGGACGAACTTCCCGACCTTGTTTTTTTGGCTGTCGATACCGGCGCTCAGCCACCGCGCCTGCTGATCCAAAGTGACGGCGCGCGGATGTCGAGCGCGTATGGCAATACCGGCAAGGGCCGCTATCTTGACGAGTATCTGGGCGCAAGGCTCGCGTCCATCGTGATGCCGGTCTATTACGAAAGCATCGCCCGCCGCCTCCCCGCCTACACCATCGCCAATATCGATGACATCTACGGGCGAATCGTTGCCTATGAGCGGCTGCTGCTGCCGTTCTCCGACGACGGCAACGTCACCCACATCATCGCATCGCTAAAGACCATCAGCGAGGATGGCGGCTTCGAGATCAGGAATCTGATGCGCGGAAGCGATAAGCTGCCGGTGCCCAAGCTTCGCACCATCATCGACCGCGATCTTTTCCATCGCGCGCCCGGCCGCATTCCGTCCGGCGACGTGCTCGAATTCGGCTAGGGCAATGGAATTCGAAAGCGCCGATCCTTCGGTCGTGAGGTCGATCAAGCAGCGCGAGCTCCTGAATGCGTGGCTGCGCGCCGCAACCAGGCACCGGCCTCTTCCCCTCGTCGATGATTTCCAGCCCAACCGCGTCGGCGACGAACTGCCCGACATGATGGGATTTAACGTCGAAGGCGACGGCGACGGCGCGCGCTTCCTGATTACCCAGGCAGGCGCCAGATTGAGCGCCACTTATGGCAGCGACCATCTCAGCCCGGCTGAGCGCATCAATCGCTATCTTGACGACGCGCTCGGGCCTGAACGGTATGCCCGCGTGATTGCCCTGTATCGCGCTTGCCTGAAGCACAGGCGGCCGGCCTATTCGATTTCAACGGTGCAGGACGCCGACAACAAGGACGTGTCCTATGAGCGGCTCCTGATGCCGTTCGGTCGTGGCGATGCGGTCGAACAGATCGTCGGCTCCTACAAAAGCATCAGCATCGAGGGCGGCTTCAAGATCAACAATCTGATGGGCTTGAGACCCAAAGCCGTTCCTGTGATCCTGGTCCGGGCTATCATCGATCGCGACTTTGTGCCTCATCAGCCGAGCCGACAACTGTCCGACGAAGTGGTCGAACTCGACTAAAGCGTTGTCGAGCGAAGCATGCCCTCGGACTTGATCCGGGGGTGGGCACCGGTTCGCGCAAAGAAAACGCGTCAAACCAAGAATCTAGGCCTTGCGCTTGCCCTTCGACGCCACTTCCTTGGCGTAAATATCCGGCTTGAACCCGACCAGCAATTTGCCGCCGAGATCGAGCACGGGCCGCTTGATCATCGACGGCTGCGCCAGCATCAGCGCCAGCGCCTTGCGCTCGTTCAGCCCTTCCTTCTCGCTGTCCGGCAGTTTGCGGAACGTGGTGCCGGCGCGGTTGAGCAGGGTTTCCCAACCGAGTTCATCGGACCATTGCTTGAGCTTGTCCTTGGCGATGCCCGCAGTCTTGTAGTCGTGACAATCGTAAGCGACGCCGTGGCTGTCGAGCCAGGTGCGGGCCTTCTTCATGGTGTCGCAGTTCTTGATGCCGTAGATCGTGATGGGCATTTCAATACATTCCGGATTTGGCGCCATTCGCTGCTGGCGGAGCGTCCGCAGGTTTTTATACAATGCAGATCAGCGAATCCATCATAGACTGACGTGTCACCCGCTGGTGAGGCCCCGCATGGAATTCACCCTTTTGTTTCTAGCAGCAAGCATCGTGATGCTGGTTGCCTGGCGCGGTACACGCGCCCTCGCGCTCGGCCTGTACGCCGCCGTCATGGTCGTCTGCGCCGCGACCTATCTGCACCACGCGACCGATACCTTGAAACTGTCGTTCTGAGCCGCCCATGACCCAGACCCGCGCCATCACGCTGAATGCGCTCAGCCTCTACGCCGTCGCGCTGGTGCTGGCGGCGGCGTTTGCGGCGCAGCTGCTGCTGCACGAACTGCCCTGCCCGCTCTGCCTGCTGCAGCGCATCCTGTTTGCGATGCTGGCCATCGGCCCGATCCTGAACATCCGTTTCGGCCCGCGTCCCAGCCATTATGCGTTGTCGCTGTTGGCAGCGGTTGCCGGCGCTGTGGCCTCGACGCGGCAGGTGCTGCTGCACATCATGCCGGGAGACGCGGGCTACGGTTCGGCGTTGCTCGGCTATCACTATTACACTTGGGCCCTGATCGGCTTCATCGCTGCCATCGTTCTGCTCGCGGCGGCGCTGCTGTTCGACCGTCAGTTCGAAGATGATGGCGCTGCATTGCCGCCGACCGGCGGCCTGTTTGCGCAGGCCGCCGTCTGGCTCGTGATCGCCCTGACAGGCCTCAACGTGATATCGACCCTCCTGGAATGCGGTTTCGGCGCCTGCGCCGACAATCCGACCGTCTACGAACTGCTCAAGCGCTTCTCCTAAGGCCGCTTCGGAATATTCAGGCCGCGCTCCACGGCAGGCCGCGCGAGGCCGCGCTCCAGCCATGCCGGCACGTGTTTAAAACTATCGAACGCGACGAGTTCGCGCGCACCATAGAAACCGATCAGGTTGCGCACCCAGCCGAGCATCGAAATATCGGCGATGGTATATTCATCGTCCATCACCCACTGCCGGCCGCCCAGATGGGTCTCAAGCACGTCGAGCAGGCGCTTGGACTCCGCGACATAACGCTCGAGCGGCCGCTTGTCGGGAAACTCCTTGCCGGCGAATTTATGGAAGAAGCCGACCTGGCCGAACATCGGCCCGATCCCGCCCATCTGGAAGTGCACCCACTGAATGGTCTGCCAACGGCGCGCGGCGTCCGCCGGCAGCAGCTTGCCGGTCTTCTCGGCGAGGTATTGCAGGATCGCACCGGACTCGAACAGGCCGATCGGCTTGCCGCCGGGACCATCGGGATCGAGGATCGCAGGGATCTTGCCATTCGGATTCAGTGACAGGAATTCCGGCGTCTTCTGGTCGTCCTTGCCAAAGTCGACGAGATGCACTTCGTAAGGCAGCCCGATCTCTTCGAGCATGATCGAGATCTTGACGCCGTTCGGCGTCGGCAGCGAATAAAGCTGAAGTTTTTCGGGATGTTTGGCGGGCCAGCGTTTGGTGATGGGAAAGCCGGAAAGGTCGGACATTGACACTCGTTCTTTGCTTGGTTGTTGTGAGGCGGGTAATGTACGAACCTTGCCGCGCTTAACAAGGGTTGGCGCCACCAATGACTGATCATCCGTCGCCGCCGAAGCTGGGCATGACAGACGCGGAGCTCGCGGTTCATCCGACCGTGTTCGCGGCAGATGCCCTCAACGGTCAGGTCGTGCTGGTGTCGGGCGGCGCCGGCGGCATCGGGCGGGCGATCGCCTGGCTGTTTGCGCGGCTCGGCGCGCATGTTGCCGTGGCCGGGCGCGATCAGGGCAAGCTCGATGCGCTGGTGGCCGAAATGGCCGGACGCGGCCTGAAAGCATCGGCCCACACCGCCGACATCAGGGAGCCCGACGCAGTCGACGCCCTGTTCGCCGCGGTGTGGGACGCCCATGGAAGGCTCGATATTCTCGTCAACAGCGCCGGCGGGCAGTTTCCGCAAGCCGCGATCGACTTTTCCGTGAAGGGCTGGAACACGGTCATCAACACCAACCTCAACGGCACCTGGTACATGATGCAGGCCGCCGCGCAGCGCTGGCGTGACCGCAAGCATCCCGGCCGCATCGTCAACATCGTGGTCGTCACCACGCATGGCCTCTACGGCATCGCTCATTCGGTCGCGGCGCGAGCCGGCGTGATCGGGTTGTCGCGCGCCGTCGCCGTCGAATGGGCGCCGCTGAACATCCGCGTCAATTGCGTGGCGCCCGGCGCGATCGAAACCGAGGGCTGGAACGTCTACACGCCGGAAGCCCGCGCCGCCTATCCGCGCTCGAACCCGATGATGCGCGCGGGCTCGCCCTGGGACATCGCGGAAGCCAGCGTCTACCTCGCCGCCCCGTCCGGCAAATTCGTCACCGGCGAAACGCTGACGGTCGACGGTGGCGGCCAGCTCTGGGGTGAGACCTGGACCACCGGCAAGCCGGACTATTTCGGCGGCGACAGGTGATGTGCTAGTCGATCCCGCATGCCCCGCTATCGCCTCGCCATTTTCGATTTCGACGGCACGCTCGCCGACTCGCTTCCCTGGTTTCGAACCGTTTTTCAGGACCTGATCGCGAAGTTCGACCTCGCGCCCGTCAGCGCCGAGGAACTGGAGGGATTGCGCGGACGCTCGGGCCGCGAAATCATCGCCCGCCTCAACATGCCGATGTGGAAACTTCCAGCCATCTCGCGCGACATACGGAGGCGCAAGCTTGCGGCCGCAAACCAGATATCGCTGTTCGACGGCGCCTCGCAACTATTGACCGACCTGCAGAGCCTCGGCATCCACACCGCGATCGTCAGCTCCGACAGCGAAGCATCGGTACGCCAGGTCCTCGGTCCTTCCGCGGCGCTGATCGCGCGCTTCGACTGCGGCGCCTCGCTCTTCGGCAAGCATCACAAATTCAAGCGCGTTGCGCGGCAGCTCGGAACAAGTGCTTCCGAAGTCCTCTGCATTGGCGACGAACTCCGCGATATCGAAGCCGCCAGGGCCGCCGGGATGGATTCCGGCGCGGTCGCCTGGGGCTACGCCCTTCCCGCCGCGCTGCAGGCAGCCGGGCCGACGCATTTCTTCCATACGTTCGACGAGATCAAACAAAAGCTCACGATCGCCTGATCGAACGGTCACGCCTTTTTCTGCAACACCGTCACATGCAGGCGACGACGGATCTCCATGCCCTGCCTTTGATAAAGCGCGATCGCTGAGGTGTTGCTGCTGAACACATGCAGAAACGGAATCTCGCCTCGATCAACGATTCCGCGGGCAACCGCGCCGAGCAACGCCTGCGCGTAGCCGCGGCCGCGATACGAGGGATGCACGCAGACGGCGGTCATCTCGGTGTAATTGCCGGGCTTCATGCGCTCGCCGGTCATCGCGACGAGCTGGCCGTCGATCCTGATGCCGAGAAACATTCCCAGTTCATGGGTTCTCGTGCTGAAGGGACCGGGTTTGGTCAGCTCGACCAGCGCGATCATCTCGGGCACGTCGGCCACGCCGAGCGTGACGATGTCCACGCCGGGAAGCGAACTTTGCGCTGGTGTGCCGACCATCTGCTCTCCGGTCTCGGCAAGCAGGGTTTTGAAGTCATCCGGCACGCTGACCGCTTCTGACGTAAACAGCACCGCGATCTCGGATCCGGACATCAGCGCGCCGAGGGCGGCAAAACTTTCGGGCGACATGTCCTCCATGTCGGCGAATGGCGCGATCGCAAGCGGGAAGCGCCGCGCCACGGTGTCGCCCTCCGCCAAGGCCTGCTGCCGGGTCGTCAATGCGCTCCAGATGGGCTGATCGAGCGGATGGGTCATGGTTCTGCCGGCGCAAGTCCGCTCAAAGCACGCAGCCATAATGCGCCGACGACACCAGCCGGATATATTTGTCGTGCACCGAGCCGCGCCGCACCCGCCCCGCATCAGGCGCGCGCCAGTCGGCCATGCGCCGGGCGATCTCCTCGGGCGACACGTCGAGGGTGACGGTGCGCGCGCCGGGATCGATCACGATCGCGTCGCCGTCGCGGACCGCCGCGATCGGACCGCCACGCGCCGCTTCCGGCGAGACATGGCCGATCAGGATGCCGTGCGAGACGCCGGAGAAGCGACCGTCGGTGATGAGCGCGACATCCTCACCGAGGCCCTGCCCCTGCAACTGGATTGTCAGCATCACCATTTCGGGCATGCCCGGGCCGCCGACCGGACCGACATTGCGCACCACGATCACGTTGCCGGCCACGATCTCGCCGGCGCGGATTGCAGCCATCGTGGCGGCTTCGGATTCGAACACCCGCGCGGTGCCGCGGAATTGCCCGTGGTCGAGCGTCTTGCCGGAGAGCTTGAGCAGGCAGCTTTCCGGCGCGAGATTGCCTTTCAGCACGCTGATGTGGTTGTTCGGCGGCGCGACCGGACGTGCCACCGGCGAAACGATCTTCTGCGGGCCGATCTGCTCCAGCGTCGGCACATCAGCGAGGTTTTCCGCCAGCGTCTTGCCGGTCACCGTCATGACGTCACCGTGCAGCAGGCCGTTGCGCAGCAGTTCCTTCATCACGACAGGCACGCCGCCGATCGCATGCAGGCTTCCCATCGCAAAGGGTCCATGCGGCTGCAGATTGGCCAGCAGCGGCACCCGCTCGCCAACCTGCTGGATGCGCTCGATGCCGACCGGCACCTGCGCCTCGCGCGCGACCGCGAGCAAGTGCAGATACATGTTGGTCGAACCGCCCATCGCGTAGACGGTCGTGATCGCGTTCTCGAAGGCACGCTCGGTCATGATGTCGCGCGGCCGGATGCCGGCCTCGATCAGCCGGTACAGCGCGTCGACCGAAGCACGGGCCTGCGCACGGACGTCGGCATGGATATCGCTGCCGGCATGGTAGTCGGCGGGATGCGAGGCGCCGCGCGGCAGCATCATGCCGATCGCTTCCGCTATCGTGCTCATCGTGTTGGCGGTGAACATCGCACCGCAGGTCCCGCTGCCGGGCATCACGTTGCGTTCAATTTCAAGGAACTCTTCCGACGAGATGCGACCAGAATCGTTGGCCGCGCGCGCCTCGGCGTAATCCATCACCGTCAGATTGTTGCCCTTGGCCGCCCACGCCCCGAACGACACCCGGCCCGGCGAACTGGTGCCGGGATAGAGCACGAGACCGAAGGCATTGGTCCGCGCCAGCGGCATCAATGCGGCAGCTCCTGTTTTGTCGCAGCCGGAGATCACGATCATGGCGTCGCCATGGTGCGCGTAGTGGCCGATCTCGAAGCAATCGGCGACGACGTCACGCGATGCCAGGCTGTAGCCCGCCGTCGGCGTGCCCTGCGTCAGCGCGTCCGACACCGCAGGCGCCCCCACGATCAGCCCCTGCCCGCCTCGTTCGGCGAGAAGTTCGACGAGCAAATCCGTAATGGTCCGCACGCGATTGTTGCAGCGATGCGCGTTGGTATAGGCGCTCGCAATCGTCACGACCGCGCTGGCCTTCGCGGCGCGGTCCGGTTCGAAGCCGGCGGCACGCAATTCAACACGGGCTTTCTTCCAGTAGGTGCTGCTGTCTTCAACCATTATTGTTTATTTGCCCCTTGCATGCTGATCGAACGCGCTGAGCACGGCGAGCGTCAACGCCGTGATGCCGGTCTGGATAGTCGGCTTCGGCACCGGCGCGAACAGCGGTGAATGATTCCCCGCCAGCGGCGTACCGGCCTTGTTTGCCGCCATCCACCGTTCAGGCTCGTAGACGCCGATATTGAACATCATCGACGGCACCCCGGCTCCGGCGAACTCGGAAAAATCCTCGCTTGTCGTGTTCGCGGGCGTCTGCCTCAATTTTTCGCCGAACGCCGCCTTGAGCACTTTCTCGGCGGTCGCGACCACGGCAGGATCGTTGATCACGGCCTTGGTGCCCTCCGCGATATTGATCTCCGGTGGCGGCGCATCCGACATCGCCGCGGCGGCCTTCGCCACCCGTTCGATACCCGCCACCAACTTGTTACGCACCGCGGGCTTGAAGGTACGAATCGTCCCCAGCAGCGTCGCCTCATCCGGGATGATATTCCCGACCGTGCCGCTATGGATCGACCCAATGGTGACAATTGCGAATTCGGTCGGATCCTTTTCGCGGCTGATCACGCTCTGCACATCGACGATGAAGCGCGCGGCCATCATCACGGGATCGATGGTCAGCTGCGGCATCGCACCGTGACCGCCGCGGCCACGGAACTTGATATAGAGGCCGTCGACAGTGGATGAGCCGACACCGACGCGATAGTTGACATTGCCGTAGGGAACGCCGCCGGCATGCAGGGCAAAGGCGAAATCGGGCTTCTGAAATCGCGTGAACAGGCCGTCATCCAGCATGGCCTTCGCGCCTTGCACGATTTCCTCGGCCGGCTGCGCGATGAACATCAGCGTGCCCTTCCACTGGTCCTTCAGGCCTACCAGTGTCTTCGCTGTGCCGACCCAGTTCGCCATGTGAATGTCATGGCCGCAGCTATGCGCGACGAACGTCTCCCGGCCGTTCCAGGTGGTCTTTTCGCGGCTCGCATAGTCGAGGCCGGTCTTCTCCTCCATCGGCAGCGCATCGAGCTCGGTGCGCACCAGGATGGTGGGGCCCTCACCGTTCTTGTAGATCGCAACCAGCCCGGTCCTGCCGACCTTCTCGGTGACCTCAAAACCAAGCGCGCGCATCTCGGCGGCGAGTTTTGCCGCGGTCTTTACCTCCTGAAAGGCGAGTTCAGGATGGGCATGGAGGTCCTTGTAGAGCGCATCGAGCTTTGGATAGTCCGCCTCGAACGATTTTTCGATTGCGGCCTTGAGCGCGGGAACGTCCAACTCGGCATGTGCGGGCCAGAGCGGGAGGGCGCAGAGCGCCGCGGACACGAGCAAGGATTTGACAAAGTGCTTCATGGCGGTGACGCTCCCTTGTTTCCCCGGTGTTGTTCTTATCGGCAGCTTGGACGACGGCTTGTTGGGTGTCTAGCCGGTTTTACCGTCGTCAAAGCTCACGATCACGGCAGCGTTGGCGATCAGGATAGGATCGTTGCCCAGATCGGACGGGATCTCGAGCCCGCCCGCGATCGCCTTCACGGTCTTGGTGCCATATGGCAATTCCTTGGCGACTTCAGCGGTATCCACCGCCTCGGGGTTCGGCACGGCGATGGTGACATCGACGTACATATCGTTAGCGGTCTTGCCCAGCATCCGGAAGAAGCCGAGGCTGGAGTGGCGGATCGCGTCCGAGACCGCGCGCTTCGCGGCCTTGGTGGCGTCTCGGCCATGAACATCAACGCCCATGCCCATTTCGGTAATACAGCGCACGCGTGCCATCAGGTTTTTGCTTTCATTGGAGTGCGAGGGTTATCAGTCTTGGCGCAGAGTTTCGCGCCATGGCGGTCCGAAGGCAAGCCGCCGACTGAAGGCGACGGAGCAATCCGCTTCTTCTTGACGCGACGGGATGAGCAAACTGATCACGGGCGATCCCTGAGCTTCCGAACAGCCGTCGTCAGACGATCGATTTCGTCCTCCGTATTATAATAGTGAGGCGAGGCGCGCACAATCGAAGGCAATGCACGCCGCTTCGCGTCGAGCAGCGTGCTCGCAGGGTCCGACGTGCTGACATTGATTCCCGCGCCGGCCAGATGCGTCTTCACCGCATCGGCCACAAAGCCCGGGACGGAGAATGTGACGATCGCGGCCGGATGCGGTCCAAGGTCATGGATCGTTACACCAGGAATCTGGCCAAGCTCATTGCGCAGCCGGCCGGCCAGGGTCCGGCAACGCGCGGCAATCGGCTCGATTCCGATCGCCCGCGCGTAGTCCACCGCGACACCGAGCCCTAATCTTGCGGCGTAGTTGTTCTCCCAGGTCTCGAAGCGACGGGCGTCGGCCCGCAGCTGGTAGCGATCGGGCGCCACCCACGGCGCGCCGAAATGGTCGATCATCGGTGGTTCGAGCTTGGCCAGCAGCTCGCGACGCACATACAGGAATCCGGTCCCGCGCGGACCGCGCAAGAACTTGCGTCCCGTCGCTGAAAGCATGTCGCAGCCAAGCGCCGCGACGTTGACTGGCATCTGTCCGACGGCCTGACACGCGTCGAGCAGATAGGGAATCCCGTGCGCCCGTGCGATGCGGCCGACGGCGGCCGCAGGATTCACCAGGCCGCCATTCGTGGGCACCCAGGTGATCGCGATCAGACCCACGCGATCGTCAAGCATCCGCTCCAGCGCTTCCGCATCCAGCACGCCATTTGCGTCATCAGGGATGATCTCGATCACCGCCCCCGTGCGCTTGGCGACCTGCAGAAACGCAACGTAGTTCGCCGCATATTCGGCCCGCGCGGTCAGGATGCGATCGCCCGCGCGCAGTGGCAAGGCGTAAAAGGCCATTTGCCACGCCACAGTGGCATTTTCGGTCAGCGCAATCTCATCCCTGGCGGCGCCGATCAGACCGGCAACACTGTCGTAAACGCCGTCAAGGCGTGCTGCAGCCTCGGCGGCCGTCTCGTAACCCCCGATCTCGGCCTCTCGCTTGAGGTAGTCTGTCATCACCTGCAGCACCGGAAAGGGCATCAGGCCGGCGCCGGCATTGTTGAGGTGGACACGGCTGACGACACCGGGCGTCTCAGCGCGAAGGCGTTCAAGATCAATGGACATGAGCAATCCGGTTTCAGACGAACCGAGGAAGCCTACCAGACCGGCCCTGCCCCCGGAGGGGTGGATTGGGCGTTGCGCAAAAAAAGAAACAGACCGTGTCGGAATCCCGTCCGTGCGTTCGTCCTCCCGATGAGCCCACTCTCCCTCCAAAGCACCGAGCCTGCCATTTCATCCCAACCGACAAGGACATCCGTCATGACTTCCATCACGCCGTTCCTCTGGTTCGACAACAACGTCCCCGCGGCCGTCGCCTTCTACAAATCGGTGTTTCCCAATGCCAAGGTCGAGGTCGTCAATGATTTCATGGCGAGTTTCGAACTCGAGGGGCAGAAGTTCAACGCCCTCAATGGCGGCCCCAAGTACAGGTTCAACGAAGCGGTCTCCTTCTTCATCGGCGTCGAGACCCAGGAAGAGGTGGACTATTTCTGGAGCAGACTGACCGCCGACGGCGGCGAGGAATCGCAGTGCGGATGGCTGAAGGACAAATTCGGCCTGTCCTGGCAGGTTGTGCCCACGGCGCTGGGCCGATACCTCGGCGATCCCGATCGCAACAAGGCCGATCGCGCCATGCAGGCCATGATGAAGATGCGGAAGATCGTGATTGCCGATCTCGAAAAGGCGTTTGCCGGGTGAATCCTGACACAGCAAGGCGATCAAGCTAACAATGAACCCGGGGCGCGCCTGCACACGCCCGGGCCTGTTAATCTGACTATGCCGAAGCCGGCACCGGTGCCGCTTGCGCGTTGGCGTTCGCCTTGGGGAACGGCTTGAAGGTCATCGCGATCAGGAACGCGCCAAGTCCCATGGCCCAGGAGCCGACATAGAGCCACGTGTAGCTGCCAAGGGTATCATAGATCAGACCGCCGGCCACCGGGCCCATGGCCATGCCGAGGCTGCCGGCCATCGCGGTGCCGCCGATTACGGTGCCCATCATCTTCAGCGGAAAATTCTCGCGCGCGATTGCAGCATAGAGTGGCATCGTGCCGGCATAGATGAATCCGAACACCGCCGCGACAGCATAGAAGCCGGCAAGGTCGCGGACGAACACATAGGCCAGCGCGCCGAAGGCCTGCACCAGCAATCCCGCGACCAGAACGCGCTTGGCGCCTAATTTGTCGCCGAGGATGCCGAACGCGACGCGGCCGCCGAGCCCTGTGAGCCCCTCGAGGCTGTAGATCGAAACCGCCGCGATCAGCGGGATGCCACAGCTGACGGCGTAGCTGACGGTGTGGATGATCGGACCCGAATGGGTGGCGCAGCAGAAGAAATTCGTCAGCAGCAGGATGGCGAACTGGGGCGACCGCACCGCCTCGCCCACCGACATTTCGTTGTGCGGCTCGCCGTTTGCCAGAGCTGGGGCGTTGGCCGCCGCGAGCGCCGGCGGACGCCGCACCAACAGCGATACCGGAATCATGATCACGGCAACGATACCAGCCACGATCTGCAGCGTCGTTCGCCAGTCATGGACCGAGACCAGCCAGGCCACCAGCGGCGCCATGGTCATGGGCGCGATCCCCATGCCGGCCGACACCAATGAGACCGCGAGACTGCGATTTGTATCGAACCAGCCGGTGACGCAGGCCATCATCGGCGCAAAGATCGCGGCAATGGCGCCGCCGACCAGAACGCCGAAGATGAACTGGAACGCGAGCAGCGAAGTCGCCAGGCTGGCGAGCAAGAGGCTTCCGGCCAGCACCGATGATCCCGCCAGCACCACCGGCAACGGCCCGAAGCGGTCGGACAGGCTGCCCCAGAGCATGCTGCAGCACGCCATGGCCAGGAAACCGATCGTCATCGCGCTCGATACGCCTGCGACCGACCAGCCGGTATCCCGCGTGATCGATTGCAGCAGCACCGGCAGGGAAAACATCGCCCCGGCCGCGACGCAGCCCAGCGTGCCGCCGGCCACGACGATCACCCAACGATAGCGAGAATGGTCCATTACAAATCTCCGTTTTGGCGCCTCTCGTTTCAAGACGTTCGAGAAGCGCCAAAGGCGACATGATCAGGATAATCTTTCTTGGGGCACGCCTTTTAAAGACCCTTGGCCGGTTCAGGAACTGGCAGCAGGTGGCATCTTGTCGAATTTCGCCAAAGCCGGATCGAGATCGTCCCAGGCGTGGCCGCGCATCGCGTAGGTGACGGCCTGCGGCTTGAAGCGGGCGGGGTCGTCGAGGCTCGCCGCATGCACGGTGAAGAGATCCGGCATCGCGGCAAACGTCAGATAGACCGGCGAGCCGCAGGCGGGGCAGAAGCTGTGCGTCTTCACGTTGCCGCTGTCGCCAACGGCGTCGCAATGCGCCGCCTGGCCTTCCAGCTTGACGTCCTTCCTGCCCATGAAGGTCAGATAGGAGCCGTGCCCGGTGCCGCTCCTGCGCTGACAGTCCTGGCACTGGCAGTGGTTCATAAAGACCGGTTCGCCGGAAATTTCATAACGAATCGCAGCGCAGGCGCAGCCGCCGGCATAGACATTGCTCATGTCGTTTCCTTCCAGTGGGATGATGCGAGGCAATTTAATTTCGAACGCGAGATCAGCGCCGGCTGACACCGTTTCGCCGGCGGGAGATCAGCTTCAGCCAGGGCGCCAAATGAAAGGCGCTCATCAGCAGATACATCGGGACCATGCCGCCCAGCGGTGACGTACCCGCACTCGAGCAAAGGGCGTCGGATGATCCAAGGAAGCCCGTCAGCAGCGCCATGACAGCAAAAGTCGGCGCCGCCGCGAGATAGAGCCAATCGGCGATGCCGCTCGCTGTCGCGTTGCGGCTTTCACGGATCGCGCCGGAACGGGCCTCGGTCACGGCTTGCGGCCCGCGCTCTCGGCCCGGAAAGCAGCCTCGCCGGCGTCCGACACCTCGACCCATTTCTTGTCGGGCGCGGCGTCGGGCACGTAGCTGTCGTGCCAGTTCCACCATTTGTATGTTGGCGTCTGCGGAGTGCCTTTCGGAGAATCCTCCCAGACTTCCTGCCGGCCGAGCGGCGTGATGTCGAGGTAGTTCCAGGTGCCGCCCATCTGCTCGTCGCCGCGGTTGTTGATGAAGTAGGTCCGGAAGACTTTGTTGCCGTCGCGGATGAACACGTTGGTGCCGTGCCATTCATCCACGCCGAAGTCTTTGTCGAAGCTGTCGGTGATGGTGTACCAGGGCATCGTCCATTCCATCCGCTTCTTCAGCCGCGCGATGTCCGCCTGCGGCGCGCGCGAGACAAACGCGAGCGTGGTGTCCCGGGCGTTCAAATGAGCGACGTGGGCGACCTGGTCGGCCACCATGGAGCAGCCGCGGCAGGCTTGTTCGGGCCAGCCATGCACGCCGGGCTCGAAGAAGGCGCGGTAGACGATCAACTGACGGCGGCCGTCGAACAGATCGACCAGGCTCGCACTGCCGCTAGGTGTTTCGAACGCGTAACTCTTCTCCACGGCCACCCACGGCATTCGCCGGCGCTCGGCGGCCAGCGCGTCGCGGGCGCGGGTACTGGCCTTCTCCTTCACCAGCAGCTGCTGACGTGCGGCTTCCCACTCCTGTGCCGAAACGGCATGAGTCTTCATTGCCAGAGTCATGGCTAGCCTCCTGTTGGTTGCGATGCGTGTTGCGTTCGGCGTCGTGCTGCGGCGTCAGGCCGGAAGCCGCCGGTCGTATTCGTCTCGCAGGCGGCTCCAGCCTTGCCAGAACGGCGCCGGGTCCTTGCCGGATGCGCGGGCGACAAGGACATCGAGATGCATATGCCAGCCGGCGCCGACCTTGAGCAGGGTCGAGCGATCGGGCAGACGGCGATGGATCACCGTCAGCAGCACGCCCTGCCCCCTTGGCTCCAATTCAAACGTCACGTCGCCGCTGTTGTTCCAGGCGATCGAAAGCTTGCGCATCGGATCGAGTTCGGTGATCCGGCTTTGCATGCGGTGCTCTTCGGGAAAATCCGCCGGCCGCGGGCTTGGCGGATCGTTGAGCTCGCCGTTGCGCCAGACGAATTCGACTGACGCGCCGACCTTCATCTCCATCGCGCCTGCCGCCAGCCATTTGCGGCGCAGGTCGCTGTCGATGAGATAGGCCCAGATGCGCTCGATCGGACCGGGCAGCAGCCGCTGGATCTTCAGCGTGGTGGGTTCGATCAGCGCGCCGTAGGCATCGGGTGTCTTCGCATCCATCGTTCTACTCCTTCACGTCTTGCTTTTCTTTGCTGCCGCTTCGTCTTCGGCGCGCAACAGGGATTCCAAGGTGTCGAGCTTTTCATTCCAGAAGCGCTCATAACGCCGCAGCCACTCATTGGCCTCCGCAAGCCGCGCCGCCTGCAGGCGGCACAGATGGGTGCGGCCCTGGATCGTGCGCGTCACGAGGCCAGCGTTCTCCAGCACCCGCACGTGTTTCGAGGCGCCCGCGAAACTCATGCTGAATGGGGTCGCCAGTTCCCCGATCGTGAGTTCGCGTTTCGCGAGCTGGCCGAGCATGGCCCGCCGCGTCGGGTCAGCAAGGGCATGAAAGACGGCGTCCAGATGAGCGTGTTGTTCAACCATTTGGTTTAACATAGTCGCCTGAAACGGATTGTCAACCGATCGGTTTAACTTCTTCGTGATGGGTTCCGCGGGGGTTCCAGTGGCCCATTCTTACTTTGCATGGGGTTGTTTTCGCGATTTTGTTGTTGTGCAGCCTTTGTCAGGTCGCCGACTGACCGTCCGGCACGGTGTAAACGTCGCAGGGAGCGGCGATGCCGCGCAGCGGATGCGTTCCCAGCGGGATCAGTTTTGCGGTGGTCTCACGAGCGACTGCGCCGGAAATCAAAACCGTTCGGCCGAGCGGCCGGCAAAGTCCCTCGAGCCGGCTGACCAGATTGACGGCGGGACCGATCGCGGTGAAATCGAGCCGGTCCGCCGCACCGACATTGCCCCAAAGGATTTCGCCGAGATGCAGCGCGGCGCCAAACGCCAGCGATGGCAACCCCTGCTCTCGCCTGATCCCATCAAGATGCGCCATCCCGGCTTGCGCGGATGTGACGGCACGAAGCGCCGCGTTGCAGGCATCGCCGAGATTTTCCCCGGTGACTGGAAAGATCGCCAGCATGCCATCGCCGATGAATTTCAGCACTTCGCCGCCGAAGGCGTGAACGGCGCCGGCGATGCAATCGAACCAGGCGTCCAGCGCGGCGATGACAGCAGCCGGCGGCGAAGTCTCGGACAGCGCGGTGAAGCTGCGCAGGTCCGCATAGAGCAACGCGGCACGGATGGTTTCGCCGACATCGCGCCGCAGCGGTCCCGCCATAACGCGTGCCGCACTGCGCCGGCCAAGATAGGCCTCGAGCGTTGCGATCAGCGTCGCGCGCGCTGAAAGTGCTGCAAGTGGTGCCGCGGCAAAACGGGCGACCTCACGCAACCGGGCGATCTCTGTTTCCGTGAACTGACGCGGCCCGATCCATGAGAGCACCGGTCCATCCGATCCCGGACCCACGACGTCTTCATGCACCATTCCGTCCGCGAGCCCGGCCAGCCAACGCCAGCCGGCATCGCCAGCGGAATCCTTCTGCGCTGCATCTGCCGGCGCAAAACCCACCGCCTCGATCACCTCGCCGTTCTCGGCTCGCCACAACCAGGTGCGGCGCGCAATGATCGGATGCGGAACCGCGAGCGTCAGGGCGCCGCCGGCGAGCGGCAGATTATCAGCGATCAAATGCGCACCGACTTCGGCAAGGAACCGGTCTGCACCCGGTGAAGCGCCCGCCGCATCCACCAGCCATGTCAGCGTCGAATTGAGTTGCATGGGCCGATCATGTGGCAGCGGCGCGTCATTGTCATCAACCGCCCTTGGTAAATCCGCGCGCGGGCATATGTTCGCATCGGTTGCACCTTCTTCATGCCAACGAGCAACGAGGTTTTCGATGACTGAAGCGTTCGTCGTCCAGCGCGAGACCCACATTGCGGCACCACGCGCCAGCGTGTTCGCCTTCCTCACCGATCCCGACAAGATCGTGCAATGGATGGGGACCGAGGCGACGACGGAGATGCATCCGGGCGGGCTCTATCTCCTGAAAGGCGTTGGCAGCGCCACCGCGCGCGGCGCCTTTCGTGAAGTCGTGCCGGTGCACCGCCTCGCCTACAGTTTTGGTTGGGAAACCAACGACGAGGTGCCGCCGGGATCAAGCCTGATCGAAATCGATCTGATCGAACAGGATGGCGGCACGCTGCTGCGCATGACCCATAGCGGCCTTCCGAACGAGGCAACCCGTGCCAGCCATGACAAGGGTTGGGCGCATTATCTCAGCCGGCTCACATCAGCCGCCGCCGGTCGCGATCCTGGTCCCGATCGGGGCCCGAATGGCACGCAGGGTGCGGCGTGACGTCCCCCGTCATTCTCGTCAAGCGGCCGGCGTGGGAAGATCAAGCGCCGAGCGCAGGCGGCCTGCGCCCCGCTGATAGAGCATCGCGTTGCGTGCTGGCGCCAGGTCAACCCAATAACTTCATGAAGTTGCGCTTGCGATCGAAACGCGCTTTGAGCCCCAGGACATAATCCGCCTGTTCCTTTCTGCTGCGCAGCGTCGCCATGCGCGCGATCAATTTTGCTGCCTCCGCATAAGCTGCATTGCCACCAGCATTGACAAACAGCACAACGCGTTCGGCATAAACTTCAAGTGCCTCACGCGGATGGGTCGCCTCGCTCGCCCTGGCAAGTTCGTCCTTCAGGACCGGTGACAAGCCGTGTTTCGTCGCCACCGCCCAGGCCGCATCGAACATCTTCTCCTGCATCCATATCCGGACCAGAAGATCAGACGGCTGAAACCAATGGAATCGCGCGCCTGAGGCCTGCTTGGCCTCCAGGAAGCTGACAGCGCGATCGCGCATTTCCTCGCCGCCGAATTTGCGCAGCCGCGCGTAGAGATGGAGCGACGGCGTCTTTTCGAAAGCACGCCACAGGTGAGCCTCGGCATTTGCGCTTCGACCTGCCTTCGAAAGGGCGTCCGCGGCGAAGAGCACGAGTCGCTCGTCCGGCCGCTCATCCTCGAACATCCAGAGGCCTTCCTCAGCACGGCGAACGGCCTCTTCCTCTCGCTCGTGCGAGCGGCAGAATTCGGCGAGTTGCAGATAGTCCCACTGGGACGACAGGTCCTTGGCCCGCAAGGCAATGCGGGCGTCGACGTCCCCGGCACGTTCGGCAAAGAAATCGAGAATCCTCATGAGTTGGTCCGAATTATCGTCGAACTCCTGCTGCCTCCCGCGACTGCTGCACTGGGACAGCTTCTCCCACGCCTCGGCAGCGAGCCGTCGATATTCGGCGAGCCCGCTCTCGCCGAGTACCTCGGCGTAAAGCGCCACGGCGCCGTCGAACGTTCCGTATTCGTCGTGCATCTCGCGGGCGAAGAGATCGCGAGCGAGTTGTATTGGCTCGGGCCGTGTTTCGCGGACCGCGGCAAGATGTATGTCGCGCGCCCGACCCAACAGCGCGCCACAACCGCCGTCGGAATCGTCGATCCCCTCGATTGCATGCTCGATCCGCTCGATCGCGCGCTCGGCAAGCTCGCGTGCCAGACCAGCGCGAGTGCCTGACGCGAGACCGGCAATGGAGTCGAGCACCGAATCCACATTAGCTACCCAGTCGGAAGCCTTACGATAATCAATAAAATCTCTCACGCGTGTCGCGCCGTCAATCGCCTTGCGCAGGCGCTGGCCGACCGTCTCGTCATCAGCGTGCAGCAGTACGGCGGCCGCATCGAGCTTGCGGAACAAGGTCGGATCCTGCTCGACCAAACCGACGATTATCTCGACAAGGGCATCGATGCCTTTTTCCTTAAGGTGATCACGGATACGGGCAAGCGCGCCGCCATCTATCTCGTCGGCACGGAATTCATTGGCCGCAAGCGCCGTGGCTACCATATGCTTGCAGAAGCCCCGATCCTCGAATGCAGGACAAGAGCAGTTGCCATCGATATCCTCACCCTTGCCGGCGAGTTCCGTTCGGTAGTCTTCGGTGCCCGTCACTTGCGCCAACACGCGGTCCGGCTTGATGGCAAGTATCTGTACTTGTCCGTTGCGATGATAGACCTCGCCGCGCGTGAACACTTTCTCGCCGGTGATCTCGCGCAAGACATCGATGTCGAAACGGGGTTGGCTCTTGGCTTTCATAGGCCCGGTCGCAGCAGGAATCGCGCCCGTCGAAGGTGCATCGGCAACGCCCCCTCATCAACTCACATAGATCGTCTCCGAGAAAAAATAATTGCCGAACGGTCGACAAGGAGGCCGTTAGCGCCACTCGGAATGGCGTTCCTGCGCCAGCATGCCGGTGATCCAGTCAACAAAGGCGATGATTTCCGGATTGGCGCGATCCTCGCGGCGATAGAGCAGTCGATGGGCGACCGCAGGAATGCCGAGCGGCCCGAAAGGCATGGTCAATGCGCCCCGGCGCAGATGGTCACCCGCTTGCAAGGTCGATTCGAGAGCGAGGCCCAGCCCGTCTGCGGCGACAGCAAGTGCAAGATGGGCCCGGTCGAATTGCAGGCCGCGCGGATTGAGCGGCACCAGCCGCGCGTGCCTGGCCGACCATTGGTCCCACGGCACCACACAACGCAGCGAGTGGATCAGCGGGACGCGGGCGATATCGGCGGGGCTCGTCAATCGGTGTTCGGCAACGAAGCTTGCGCTCGCCAGCGGCACGATCAACTCCTCGACGAGCGGCACCGCTTCGCAGGATTCCGGCACCGGACGCGCATACTGGATATCGACCAGGATGCCGTCCTGACCGAGCCGCGCCGGCTCGTGACTGGCGTAGAGCGCAATGTCGATCGCCGGGTGCTCGCGCAGGAACTGGCCGAGCCGTGGCACCAGCCAAAGCGTCGCGAAGCTTGGCGAGGCGTGGATCGGCAGCCGGCGCACGCCGGCGCCGGAGGCGACGCGGCTGGTTGCGGTGACGAGCCGGGCGAAGCTCTCCCCTATCGATGCGCTGTAGGTCAGCGCCTCCTCAGTCGGGATCACGGTTCGCTTGACGCGCAGGAACAGCGGGCGCCCGAGCGTGCCTTCCAGCGCGCGCATCTGATGGCTGATCGCAGAAGGCGTCAGGTTCAACAGCCTGGCAGCACCGACAAAGCTGCCGGCTTCCATCACGGCGCGGAAGGTCAGCAGCCACTGCAGGGGCGGCAACTCGCCAATCATTGACGAATACAGCTCATCGATTCAGGCATCCTTATTCGCTTTTGCTGCCCCATTTGCTCATGCTAGCACGCATAAATGAGGAATGCAGCTCATCAAAAGAAGCTGCTAGCGATCGGGAAGAGACGTCACCCGCCATAGTGGGGACGAAGATCGGCAGGCGGCGCAAGCCCGCCTGGTGATCGCTGTACGCCGCCAAGTAGGCGGCACGGCACTCGCTGTTTCCGTCGATTCCTCACTGGATGAGGCTGGCCCGATCATCGATCGGCCGAAGGCGGAAGGCGCACCAACATGAACCTGCATCGCATGCTCCTGGAACGGAAGGCGGCCGGACGGCCGGTCACGGTCGCCATCATCGGCGCCGGAAAATTCGGAACGATGTTCCTCTCGCAGGCCCGCAACACCGACGGCATGCACATCGTCGGCGTCGCCGACCTCAACACCGCGCGCGCCCGCTCGCAGTTGCAGCTCGCCTGCTGGCCGCAGGAGCAATATGCCGCCGCCTCGATCGAGGACGCGCTCAAGAATGGCGCGACGCATATCACCGACGATGGCGACAAGCTGGTCACCCATCCCGGGGTCGAGGTCGTCATCGAAGCGACGGGCGATCCCGGCGCCGGCATCCGCTTTGCGCTGAAAGCGATCGAGCACGGCAAGCACATCATCATGGTCAATGTCGAAGCCGACGCCGTCGCCGGCCCGATCCTGGCCCGCAAGGCGAACGCGGCCGGCGTGGTGTATTCGCTCGCCTGGGGCGACCAGCCGGCGCTGATCGCCGACCATGTCGACTGGGCGCGCGCCGCAGGCTTCAAGGTGGTGTCGGCCGGCAAGGGCACGCGCTACCACCCGACCTACCACCAGTCGACCCCCGACACGGTCTGGGACATTCTCGACAAGTACATGAAGATCAAGGATCGCAACTCGATCAATCCGAAGATGTTCAACAGCTTCGTCGACGGCACCAAGTCGGGCATCGAGATGACCGCCGTCTGCAACGCGACCGGCCTTCATGCGCAGGCCAACGGCCTCTCCTTCCCGCCGGCGACACGTTTCGAGCATGCCGAGATATGCAAGCCGAAATCAGACGGCGGTGTTCTGGAGCGCAGCGGCGTTACCGAGGTCACGTCCTCCGTCTACCGCGACGGCACCGATGTCGCCAACAGCCTCGTCATGGGGACCTATGTCGTCTTCGAGAGCGACAGCGGCTATAGCGAGGAGTGCTTCCGCGAGTACAGCATGCTGCCGGACAAGACCGGCAAATATTCCTGCCTGTATCGGCCGATCCACATGATCGGGCTGGAACTCGGCATCTCGGTCGCCTCGGCCGCGCTGCGCAAGGAGCCGACGGGCGCGCCGATCATGTTCAACTCGGATGTCGTCGCCACCGCCAAGCGCGCGCTCAAGGCCGGCGAGATGCTCGACGGCGAAGGCGGCTTCTGCGTCTGGGGCAAGCAGACGCCCGCCTCGGCCTCGCTCGATGAAGGTTATCTGCCGCTCGGGCTCGCCCACAACGTCAAGCTCAAGACCGACATCGCCGAAGGCCAGCGCCTGAAATGGAGCGACGTCGCCTACGACCCCGCCAATCTCGCCGTAAAAGTCCGGCGCGAGATGGAGGCCGCCTTCGCGCGCCCCAACACCCGCGTCGCCTGACCGACTTCATGACGGGGCGCCGTTGCGCCCCGCCATCGCCGTAGAGCCCGAACAACGGGCCGAACCACAACCGAGGAGGACTAACCATGACGGCCAAGGGACGAAGCTATCTATCCCGCCGCGCCATGCTCGGCGGGCTCGCGACCGGCGCGGCGCTGATCGGCATGCCGGGCGTGCTCAGGGCCCAGAAGCTCAGCTGGATCGGCGCCAGCGCAGCCTCGCAGCAGGATTTCATCGGCATCAGCCTCGATTTCTTCAGCAAGCGCGTCACCGCACTGAGCAAGGGCCAGATCGAAATCACCGGCCACCATGGCGGCGCGCTCGGCGGCGAACGCGAGCATGTCGAGGCCGTCCTGCAGGGCGCGATCCAGATCGCAACGCCGGGTCAGGGCGTGGTCGCCGGCTGGTACCGCCCGGCAGAGGTCTGGACCCATCCTTATTTGTTCAAGGACGTCGCGCACAAGGATCGCGTCTGGGACACGATGCGCGCCGAATACCAGGATGACATCGCCAAGACCTCCAAGCTGCGGCCGCTCGGCGCGATCCCGCGCATGCCGCGCATGCTCTCCTGCAACCGGGTGGTGAAAGTGCCAGCCGACATGAAGGGGCTCAAAATCCGCGTGCCGGAAACCGCGCTCTGGCGCCGCACCTTCGAGCTGTTCGGCGCCTCGCCTACCCCGCTTCCCTTCCCCGAAGTTTTCCAGGCGCTGAAGTCGAGCGTGATCGACGGCCAGGAGAACCCGATGGGCCTGACCTACAATTCCGGCATCTTCGACGCCAACACCCATCTGTCGCTGACCGAGCACATGATGCAGGACAACTGCGTCGTCATGAGCGAACAGGCCTACCAGAAACTGAGCCCGGAGCTGCGCCAGGCCGTCGACCAGGCCGCGCGCGACATGGAAGCCGAGATGCGGCCGAAGGTGATCGGCGACGACGTTCGCATCCTGGAACTGATCAAGGCCAAGAAGATCGTGATCTCCGAGGTCGACAAGACGGCCTTCACCGCGACGGTGAAGAGCCTGACGACCGAGTTTCCGGCCGGCAAGAAATGGGCCGACCGCATCGGCCAGATCGCCTGACGCGTTCAGCTTGCTGCGGGCGCGCACGCTTCGGTCCAGGGCCGAAGCGGCGCGTGAGCGCTTCCGGACCGGCAATTGTTGTTTGACAGCGGAGCATCCCGCATGACGGCGCTCATCGGCAGGCTATCGGACGTCATCACCGAGATCGCCAAGTTCGTACTCGGGCTCTGCGTCGCTGCGATCGTGTTGATCACGCTTGCCGCCGTGTGGTGGCGCTATGTCATCAACGCACCGATTGCCTGGATCGAGCAGGTCTCCAACATCCTGTTCATCTGGATCACCTTCATCGGCGCGGCGGTGCTCTACCGGCAAAAGCTGCATATCGGCGTCGACATGTTCATCGGCATGCTCAAGGGACGCGCCCAGCAGGTGATGTTCTGGGTGATCGAACTCGCCAACCTGACCTTCATCATCGTGCTGTTCATCTACAGCCTGAAACTCTCGATCGACGTCCTGCCCAACACCTATGGCGCGCTCGATATCACCCCGGCCTTCTTCTATTTCTCGGCGCCGGTCTCCTGCGCGATGATGATGCTCTACTTCATCGAGAAGATCGTCGATCCCTCCAAGCGTCAGCCTGACGGCTTCGCGGGGGATTTCTGAGATGAGCACCGTTCTGATCGGCGGCTTCTTCCTGCTGCTCGCATTGTCGGTGCCGATTGCCTTCGCGATGGGGCTCGCCACCATCGGCGCGATCCTGGCCCATGGCTCGCTGCCGATGTCGATCCTGGCGCAGCGCACGCTGGTGGGCGCCGATTCCTACGCGCTGCTCGCGATCCCCTTCTTCATCCTGGCCGGAAACCTGATGAATGGCGGCGGCATCACCCACCAGATCATCAACCTCGCCAACGCCATGGTCGGCCGGTTCCGCGGCGGTCTGGCGCTGACCTCGGTGACGGCGGCGATGATCTTCTCCGGCCTGTCGGGCTCGGCGGCGGCCGACGCCTCGGCGCTCGGCAAGGTGCTGATCCCGGCGATGAAGAAACAGGGCTATGGCGGCGGTTTCGCCGCGGCGCTGATGGCGTCGGCCTGCGTCAACGGGCCGATCATCCCGCCCTCGATCCCGCTGGTCATCTACGGGCTGTCCGCAGGAAAAGGCGTCTCCATCATCGCCCTGTTCCTCGGCGGCATCGTGCCGGGCGTCCTGCTTGCGCTGTCGCTGATGGTCGCGGCCTACTGGATTTCGGTGAAGCGCAACTACCCCGTCTCGGAAGCCGTGCCGATCCGGCAGATTCCGCGGCTCTTCCTGCCGGCAAGCTGGGCGCTGATGATGCCGGTGATCATCCTGATCGGCGTCACCGGCGGCATCGTCACGGTCACCGAAAGCGCCACCATCGCCGTGGTCTACGCGGCCTTCATCGGCTTCTTCGTCTACCGGGAGCTCAGCCTCCGGACGATCTGGCCGATTCTGATCCAGACCGCCCTCGACACCGCGCTGGTGATGTTCATCATCGCGCTGTCATCGGGTTTCGGCTGGCTGCTCGCGGTCTCCGGCACACCGCGCGCGCTCGCGGTCTGGATTGGCTCCCTCTCCTCGGATCCGACGATCATCCTGATGATGATCAACGTCTTCCTGCTCATCATCGGCATCTTCATGGAGCCGCTGCCGGCGATGTTCATCCTGATCCCGGTGCTGGTCCCGGTGGTCCAGGCCGTTGGCATCGACCTCGTCCATTTCGGGCTGGTGATGGTGTTCAACCTCTGCCTCGGGCTGATCACGCCACCGGTCGGAATCCTGCTCTACATCTGCGCCAACTTCGCCGGCGTGAAGCTGGAAGAGGAGAGCCGTGAACTCGGCCCCTTCCTGGGCGCCGGGGTCGCGGTGCTGATCATCATCTCGCTGTTTCCCGCGACGGTATTGTGGCTACCGAAACTGCTTGTGGGCTACGGCCAGTAGACCGCGGCGGAGCCTTTGGAAGCGTTCGATGGCGCGTCTCCGCGTTAGCGATCCGCCAATTTGCATCCTGGCTGCGGCGCAATCTGGCCCAGCGCGCGGACGGTGACGAGTTCGCTCCCCCGTGTCCTGGCGATAAACATGTTCATCGTCGCGTAATGGTTCTGGTCGATCGTCACCGGCCCGGTCGGCGATGGAAAGACGAGCCCCGCCAGCGCGTCGATGATGGCCTCCTTGTCAACCTTGCCGGCGTTCTCGATCGCCGCCTTGAGCGCGATCAGCGTGTTGTAGTGGGTCATGACATAGTTCGACACCAGGACGTCGGCGCCGGCCTCAGAACGAACCTTGCCGACGAAGGCCTTGATGGCGGGATCGTCGCTGGTGGCGACCGAAGGCACCGCCGTATACATGTTCTGGCCTTTGCCGCGGAAAATGCCGAGATCGATTTCGGACAATCCAAGGAATGCGACCGTCGTCTCCTTGAACAATCCCTTTTCGTCGGCCTGCCGGATGAAATCGATGCCGTCGCCTTTCAGCGCGAACAGCAGCACCTTCGGCTTGGCCGCCGCCACCTGCGCGATCAGCGGGGTGAAATCCGTCTCGGTGCCCAGCGTATATTGCGTGCCGACGACCTTGCCGCCGAGCTTCTCAATCAACGGCTTTGCAATATCGAACATCTGGTGCGGCCAGACCCGGTCGGCGCCGAGCAGAAAATGGGTATTGCCGAAGGTCTGGTTCATGTAGGGCAGCAATTGGCCCATGTCCTGGTTGGGCACCGTCGAGAACGAGAAGACATAGCGGCTGCATTTGCCGCCTTCGAAGTTCGTGGCGTAGAGCAGCGGCGTTTTCTGGCTCTCCGCGATTGGCACGATCGCATTCAGGTTTGCCGAGGTGATGGGGCCAACTACCGCCACAACGCCATCAGTCTCGATCAACTTGCGCATCGCAGCCTCGGCGGAGGGCGGCCTTGTTTTGTCGTCGGCGTAGATCACCTCGACGGGTCTGCCGAGGATGCCACCCGCCGCATTGATCTCCTTGGCCGCGAGGTCGAGCCCGAGCTTGGCCTGCTGGCCGTAAAGCTCAACGCCGCCGGAAAACGGCAGCACCGCGCCGATGCGGATCGGTTCGGCGGCATCGGCGCTGCTGAGGCCTACGCCACATACCAGCAGCGCGAGCGCCGTGCGTTTGATCGACCGCAACGCCATACGCGTCCCCTCCGCAACCAAGAATCGGTTGCGAACGAGCCTACAA
Organism: Bradyrhizobium sp. AUGA SZCCT0222; assembly: GCF_018130205.1. Lineage (NCBI taxonomy): Bacteria > Pseudomonadati > Pseudomonadota > Alphaproteobacteria > Hyphomicrobiales > Nitrobacteraceae > Bradyrhizobium > Bradyrhizobium sp. AUGA SZCCT0222. The sequence continues at coordinate 111,049 of NZ_JAFCLX010000011.1, read as the reverse complement.
GGGATTCGTTAGGCCTGCAGCCGCGCGAACTCAGGCAGCGGCGAGCGACCGGTGCGTGAATTCACTTGCTTTCAACCGGCTTACCAGCGCCGAAAGTTCCTCGACCTCTCCCGACGTCAGGTCGGTCAGCGGCGAGCGCACCGGGCCGGAATCGCGACCGATCACTTTCATCCCGGCCTTGATCATCGAGACCGCATACCCGCGCTTGCGGTTGCGGATCGCGAGCAGCGGCATGATGAAATCGCGCAAGCCCGCCTGGACGGTTTCGCGGTCGCTACGCCGCACGGCCGCGTAGAATTTGGTCGAGAAGTCCGGCACGAAATTGAACACGGCTGAGGAATAGGTCGTGACGCCCATTTCGAGATAAGGCAGCGCGAAGGTTTCGGCTGTCGGCAATCCGCCGACATAGGTCAGCCGGTCCCCCATGCGCAGATAGATCCGCGTCATCTGTTCGATGTCGCCGACGCCGTCCTTGAACCCGACAAGGTTCGGGCAGCGTTCGCAAAGTCTTGCGATCGTGTCCTCGGTGAGGATGGCGTTGTCGCGGTTGTAGACGATGACGCCGAGGCTGGTCGCCTTGCACACCGCCTCCACATGAGCAGCCAGACCTGCCTGCTCGGAGAACACCAGATACGGCGGAAGCAGCAGGACGCCGTCGGCGCCGGCGTGCTCGACGGCAGCCGCCAGTTCCGTCGCCATCGCCGTGCCGTAACCGACGCCGGCCAGTACCGGCACGCGGCCGGCCGTCTGCTGCACGGCGGTTGCCACGACGTCGACGACCTCGGCGGGCGTCAGCGAGAAGAATTCGCCGGTGCCGCCGGCCGCGAACAGACCGGCCACCTCATAGCTGCACAGCCAGTCGAGATTCGAGCGATAGCGCGCCGCGTCGAATTTGTTGGCTGCGTCGAACGGCGTGACGGGAAACGACAGCAACCCGTTGCCGATCGTCAACGCCATTTCCTTCGGGGTCATTCTGCTCATCGCTGCGGTCCTCGCTGTGAAGACCTCAGGAGTAGACCGGGACTGATGCCGCCGCAGACCAATTGCTGGATCGAATGATCCATTGATTGGATGGTTCAGGCGCCAGAGCCTTTTCCGTCCCGATATAATCGGAACGGGGCTCTGGATTCTTGATTTGACGCGTTTTCTTAACGCGAACCGGTGTCCACTTCGCTGGAAAACGCTCTGCCCGCCAGATCGCGGGCGATCGCCGCGATCACCGGCAACAGCGGATTGTCGTTGTCGTCCCGCCAGACGAAGTAGAGTTCGGCCGCCCGCTGCTGGTCGTCCGCCAGCGGACGCAGGGCGACGCCCCTGAACTGCAGTTTCTCGGCTGCTTCCGGCACCAGGGCGACGCCGACGCCGGCTTGCACGATGGCCAGAATCGAATGGATCTGCGCGAGGTGCTGGACATAGACCGGCGCCAATGCTGCGCGCGAGAAAAGCTCCACCAGCAGATCATGGAAGTAACGGGCTTCATAGGGAGCATATGTGATGAACGGTTCGGCCGCGAGATCCCTGAGATCAATCGTCGTCGCCCCGGCGAGCTTGTGCCCGGCCGGCACCGCCGCGATCATCCGTTCGGCCTTGACCCGGAAAAACTGCAGGCCGGTGCGCGGGATCGGCGGCCGCAACAGGCCGATATCGATTTCGCCGGCACCGAGACGCTTGAGCTGGTCACCGCTGACCATTTCCTTGAGGATCAGCTCGACGTCAGGCAGTTGCTGGCGGCAGGCCGCGACCAGCTCCGGGACATAACTATAGGACGATGCGGCGGTGAAGCCGATATTGACCGAGCCGGCCTTGCCTTCCGCCACGCGCCTCGCCAGCAGCGCCGCGCTCTCCGTCAGCTTCAGGATCAGCCGCGCCTCAGTCAGGAAGCTTTGTCCGGCCGGCGTCAGCCGGACCAGGCGATTGCCGCGCTGAAGCAGTTTTACACCCAGGATCCGTTCGAGAATCTGGATCTGCCGGCTCAGCGGTGGTTGCGTCATGTTCAACCGGGCAGCGGCGCGGCCGAAATGCAGTTCCTCCGCCACGGCCACGAAGCAGCGCACCTGACTCAATTCGAACATCCCGCTCCCTTTATTCTCCGCCGCATACCGGCTCCGCCTCGCCTAGCCTAGCGCATGTCCGTGATTTGATCCAAAATTGGTATCGGACCATCCTCATTCTGGTTCGCTATTGGATCGGTCATCGCCTATCGTGCCATCAGCGCGGCCTAAGACCGCGATGCGCGACGCCGTAGAGCGCTTGCGCGAATTCGACCGGAGGAGAAACCAATGCTTCCACGTTTCGGGCGCCGCGCCGCCCTCGCCGCCGCAGCCATCCTGTTCGGCCAACTGCCGGGCATCGCTTCCGCCCAAAATTTCGACCGGCCGGTGCGCATCATCGTGCCGTTCGCACCCGGCGGAACCTCGGATATCCTGGCGCGGCTGATCAGCCCGAAACTGTCGGCGGCGATCGGTCAGAGCGTGGTGATCGAGAACAAGCCCGGCGCATCAGGCAATCTCGGCGCCGACACCGTCGCCAAGGCGACGCCTGACGGCACGACCCTGCTGCTGACCGATCTCGGTTCGCTCACGACGGCGCCCAGCCTGTTTTCGAACCTGACCTACAGTCTCGAAAAGGACCTCGCCCCCGTCACGATGGTGATGTTCGGCCCCTATGTGCTGGCCGTCCACGAATCGATCCCGGTCAAGACGGCGGCGGAGCTGATTGCCTATGCCAAGGCCAATCCCGGCAAACTCGCCGTTGCCAATTCCGGCGTCGGCGGCGCCAATCACATCACCGCCGTGGTGATGCAGAAGGAACTCGGCATCCAGTTCAAGCACGTGCCCTACAAGGGCGGTGCGGCAGCCACACGCGCCGTCGTCGCCGGCGAAAGCGGCGCCCTTATCAACGGCGCGTCGGCAACCCTTCCCTTCGTGAACAACAAGCAGTTGATTGGTCTCGCGGTCACCGGCGAGCACCGCGTCCCCTCCGCGCCCGATGTGCCGACCTTCAAGGAGGCCAAGCTGCCTGGCGGCGAGTTCGGCACCTGGCAAGGCATCGTCGTGGCAAGCGGCACGCCGCCGGCAGTGATTGCACGACTCAATGCCGAGATCGGCAAGATCCTGGAGACACCAGAACTCAAAGCCAAGATCGCCGAACAGGGCGGCGAAGTCCGCGCCGGCAGCACCGATGCGATGGCGACCTGGTTGAAGGATTCAACAAAGCGCTGGGGCGACATCATTCGCGAAGCCGGCATCAAGGGCGAATGACGCGACCGATAGGTGCGATGCGAGGCTTGCGATGAACGCCCGCCGGACGGATTGGCAGGACCTGCTCTTCGGCCTGTTCCTGATCGCTGTCGCTGCAATCGCGCTGGCGGCGACGCGCACTCTGTCGGGCGGCAATGCCGCCGACATGGGGCCGGGCTACATGCCGCGCGCCATCGCCATCATGCTACTGGGCTTCGGGCTCTGGTTCAGCGTCCGCGGGCTCCGCCGCCCCTTTGTCGGGATCGCGCCGGTCCGCCTGCAGCCGCTGCTCGCGATCACGGCGTCGGTTGCAGTGTTCGCACTGACAGCCACGCGCTTCGGCCTTGCGTTGTCGTCCTTTGCCGCAATCCTGATCGCTAGCCTCGCGACGCGCGAAGCGCGGCCGATCGAAACCCTGCTGTTCGCGCTGGGACTCTCGGCGGCCGCGGTGCTGCTCTTCGTCAAGGCGCTGGCCTTGCCGGTGCCGATCTGGCCTGGAGCATGGTTCTGACATGGAGCTTTTCGACAATCTGCTGATGGGGCTCTCTACCGCCCTGCAGCTGAACAATCTGCTGTTCTGCCTGATCGGCGTCGTCATCGGCACCGCGATCGGCGTGCTGCCCGGCATCGGGCCGATCCCGGCGGTCGCGCTGCTGCTGCCGTTCACCTTCGGCCTGTCGCCACCATCCGCCATGATCATGCTGGCGGGCATCTTCTACGGCGCGCAATATGGCGGCTCGACCACGGCCATCCTCGTCAACGTGCCCGGCGAAACGTCTTCGGTCGTCACCTGCCTCGACGGCCACGAGATGGCCAAACAGGGCAAGGCCGGGACCGCGCTCGCCATCGCCGCGATCTCGTCGTTCTTTGCCGGCACGGTAGCTACGGTCGTCATCGCCGTGCTCAGCCTGCCGCTGGCGGCGCTGGCGCTGAAATTCACTGCTGTCGAATATTTCAGCCTGCTCGTCCTCGGTTTGATCGCCGCCGTCGTGCTCGCGCACGGCTCCGTCGCCAAGTCGCTCGCGATGGTGCTGCTCGGCATCCTGCTCGGCCTCGTCGGCATCGACGTCAATTCTGGCGCGCCGCGGATGACCTTCGGGATCCCCGAGATCTCCGACGGACTCGACTTCGTGCCGGTCGCGATGGGGTTGTTCGGCCTTGGCGAGATCATCGCCAACCTCGAGCGTCCGGCGACGATGCGCGTCGTCAGCCAGTCGATCCGCAGCCTGATCCCGAGCCGGGCCGATCTTCGCGCCGCCTTCCCGGCGATGGTCCGCGGCACACTGCTGGGTTCCGTCCTCGGCGTGTTGCCGGGCGGCGGGGCGGCGCTGCCGCCGTTCTCATCCTATGCGCTGGAGAAAAAGCTCGCCCGCGATCCTTCCCGCTTCGGCAAGGGCGCGATCGAGGGCGTCGCAGGGCCGGAGGCCGCCAACAATGCCGGCGCGCAGACCAGCTTCATCCCGCTGCTCACGCTGGGCATCCCCGCCAATGCGCTGATGGCGCTGATGATCGGCGCGCTGATGATGCAGGGCATCCAGCCCGGGCCGCAGATCATGCGCGAACAACCGCAACTGGTCTGGGGCGTCATCGCCAGCATGTGGGTCGGCAATTTGATGCTGCTGGTGATCAACCTGCCCCTGATCGGCGTGTGGGTCTCGATGCTGAAGATTCCCTATCGCCTGCTGTTCCCGGCGATCGTGCTGTTCTGCTGCATCGGCACCTTCGGCATCGCCAACAATCTGTTCAACGTCTGGCTGATGCTCGGCTGCGCGGTGATCGGCTACTTCTTCATCAAGGTGGGCGTCGAGCCCGCGCCGCTGTTGCTCGGGCTCGTGCTCGGCCCGCAGCTTGAGGAAAATTTCCGGCGCGCGATGCTGCTGGCGGACGGCGATTTTTCGGTCTTCCTGCGCCGTCCGATCAGCGCCACGCTGCTCGCCCTGGTCGCGGTGCTGTTCCTGCTGATGATATTCCCCGCGATCCGGCGCAGCCGCCAGGAGGCGCTGGCGGAGTGACCGCAACATCACTCATTTCTCGCCTCGTTTCTTGCCTTGCGGATAGATGGTCTCACCGCGCTTGAGCATCGCGACAAACGTCTCGACCTTCTTCTTCCGTCCGGCTTCGGTTTTCATGTTGTGAGTCCGAAACGCCAGCGCGAAGCGGTTCTGCGCGCTGAGTTTCGCCAGCATGGCCTTTGCCTTGGGCTCCGCATCGATCGCGGCCTGCAGATCATCGGGGATCTTCATGTCCTTGCTGTTATAGGCGCGCGCCCAGCGCCCGTCGGACTTGGCCGCGTCGACTTCCTCTAAGCCGTGATCGGTCATCCGGCCTTCGTCGATCAGCCGCGCGACATTATCGACGTTGATCTGACTCCAGATGCTTTTCCTCGTGCGCGGCGTATAGCGCTGCATTAGCTCTTGTCGTCAAAACCCTTGCGCTGGCCATCGATCCATCCCCAGCACAGCACGACATCGATGGCCTGCTTGGGCGTGATCGATTTGAATCCTGAATCCACCTTGTGGATCTTGATCCAGATCTCGGCTTCCTTGTCGTGGTGCTTGCCGAGCCATTTGTAGAAACTCTCGGCGTCCTTGAATTCGCGGATCTTGTCGGGATTGATTTTAACGGGTGCCACCAGCGGACCTTTGATCGCAGAATCATTCGGTAGTTGAACGCTTCTATCATCGCGCACATCTACCGGGCTTCAGAAGCGGCGCAGCGCGCAGCCGGCCTTACTCTCCGTCGTAGATGTCATCCATAATGCCCCCAGGCAGCAGTAGCCGTGCGGTGACGAGCTTACACATCTCCCGGAGGTTTCCGGAATGTCGCGAAGCTTCCCTTTGAATTTACTAGGGAAATTACTGGGGAATCGCCCCGGAACGGCCTTTCGGCCTCGGCCAGCGCCCCGCCTGCCGGACACGAACACGTGAATAATATATCGTATACGATTAAATCGGACGCATTGACATTCGATGCTTTCGAGGCTTTATAGCGCGTACGCAACTAGATCGCATCCGATCTAACTCACAAAGGGAGAAGGACCATGACCAATGCAAGCAAGACCGCGAGCCCCGCCATGAAGCTCGAGGTCGTCGTTATCCCGGTTTCCGACGTCGATCGCGCCAAGGCGTTCTACGGCAGCCTCGGCTGGCGGCTCGATGCCGACTTCGCCGACGGCAAGGACTATCGCGTCATCCAGTTCACCCCGCCCGGCTCGGGCGCCTCTGTCATCTTCGGCAAGAACGTCACCGCGGCGGCCCCCGGCTCCGCACAGGGGCTCTACCTCGTCGTCTCCGACATCGAAGCCGCGCGCAAGGAATTGCAGGGTCGCGGCGTCGATGTGAGCGAAGTGTTCCACGCTGCCGACGGCGTGTTCACCGCCAAACATGAACCCTTCCTGCTTGGACGCGATCGCGCCAGCGGCCCGGATCCGGAGCGTCGCACCTACCAGTCCTATGCTTCCTTTAGCGACCCCGATGGCAATGGCTGGCTGTTCCAGGAAGTCACCGCCCGCGCCCCCGGACGGATCGAAGGCAACACGAATTTCTCGTCGGCGGCCGAAATCGCCAGCGCCCTTCGCCGCGCGGCGGCAGCCCATGGCGAGCACGAGAAGCGGAACGGCGGCCAGCACGATGTGAACTGGCCGGACTGGTACGCCGAGTACATCGCCAAGGAACAGGCCGGCGAGCCGCTGCCGCTGTGAGCAGCTTTTATCCCACGCGGACCGGCCGGGTCTCGGCCCGGTCCACGCGGGCTCGTGAACTTCCTCAACCCAAGGAGAATCGATATGAGCAACCATCTGTTGAAGACCCTGCAAATTGTAGCGAGCGCGGCGTTGATCGCGGCAAGCGTTTTGGCACTGCCCGCGGCGCAGGCGCAGCCGTCCGGCATCACGCGAACCGACCTGCAGCGGCATGATCTCAGCATTCCCGGACGCGAGGTCGTCCAGGTGCGCGTCGATTTCGCGCCGGGTGCGGCGTTCGGCAGGCATAGCCATCCCGGCGAAGAAATCGTCAATGTGCTGGAAGGCACGCTCGAATACGAGGTCGAGGGCAAGCCACCGGTTACCCTCAAGGCGGGCGATGTCCTGTTCATTCCGGCCGGTACCGTTCACGCGGCCAAAAATGTCGGCAGCGTCACCGGCAGCGAGCTCGCCACCTACATCGTCGAAAAGGGCAAGCCGCTTCTGACGTTGAAGAAGTGACGGCGACGGCTTCCCACGAGGAATACTGCGATGATCGACATAGCCCTCGCCCTCGCGGCAGGACTGCTGACGGCGGCGGCGCCGTGCATCCTGCCGCTGCTTCCGATCCTGCTCGGCACGTCCATCGGCCAACACGGCCGGTTGCGGCCATTGTTCATCGTGACCGGTTTCGTCATCGCCTTCTCCGGCTTCGCATTGCTGTTCAGCGCGTTCCCAACGGTGTTGGGGCTGTCGCATGACAGCTTGCGCAAGATTTCCATCGTGCTGCTCGGCGGCTTCGGCGTCTTGATGCTCTGGCCGCGGCCCTACGAATGGCTTGTAGCGCGGTTGAGCGGCCTGCTCTCGCACGCGGATGGCGCCGTGCGGGCTGCCGGACCGGGCAATTTCGGCGGCCTCGTTCTCGGCCTCTCGCTCGGCGTGTTGTGGACGCCCTGCGCCGGGCCGGTGCTCGGCTCCATACTCACGCTGATTGCAACGTCCGAAGACCTCGCGCGCGCCGGCGTGCTGCTCGTCACCTACGCAACCGGCGCGGCGATCCCGATATTGCTGATCGCTTATGGCGGGCAATACGCCACCACCCAGATGCGCAGGCTCGCGCCCTACACGCCTGCCCTGCAGCGCAGCTTCGGCGCGGCAGTACTGCTCGTCGCGTTCGCTTTCTACACGCAATACGACACCATCATCACGGTGTGGCTCTCGGACTTCTACCCGAACCACCAAACAGGACTATGACCATGCGCAAGTTACTCACCGTCATTGTGCTTCTGATCGTCGGCTTCCTCGTCGTCGTGCAGTTCAGCCCGTCGCTGACCCGCGGTGAGCAAACCACATCGGGCGAGCGCCGCACCGCGCCGGAATTTGCCGGGATTTCGGCCTGGCTGAATTCGCCGCCGCTGACGCTGGAAAGCCTGCGCGGCAAGGTCGTGCTGGTGCAGTTCTGGACCTATTCCTGCATCAACTGCGTGCGCACCCTGCCCTATGTGACGAAGTGGTACGACACCTACAAGGACAAGGGTTTCGTCGTGGTCGGCGTGCACACGCCTGAATTCGCCTTCGAGCGGGAGACGGCGAATGTCGAGACCGCCATCAAGCGCTTCGGCATCAAATACCCGGTTGCTCAGGACAATCAGTACCGCACCTGGCGCGCCTTCGGTAATCAGTATTGGCCGGCCGGATATCTGATCGACAGGTCCGGCACCATCGTCGCGACGCAGTTCGGCGAAGGCGGCTACCAGCAGATGGAGAACGCGATCGCCCGCCTCGTCGGCGAAGCCACGCCCTCCGCGCAGGCCAGTGATCCGGATCTCGCCGGCATCGAAACGCCCGAAATCTATCTCGGGTCGGAGAAGAACGACGGCGCCATCGTGGGCTCGCAGGATGCCGCAGCCGGAGAGCGATCCTACGCGCTGCCGGACAGCGTGCCGCAAGGACGCTTCGCGCTCGGTGGCGATTGGAAGCTGGTTGGCGACAGCGCCACCGCCTCGGCAGACGGTAGCGAGATCGTGCTCCGCTTCAACGCGCCCAAGGTCAATCTGGTCGCGGGCAGCCCATCGCCGCAAGCGGTCTCCGTCACCGTGGACGGCACGCCGCAACCGCCGGTCACCATCGATGGAAGCCGGCTTTATCCCATCTACAGCGGCAGCAGTGGCGAGCATGTGTTGCGCCTGATAGTGCCCAAGGCCGGCCTGAGCGCTTACAGCTTTACGTTCGGTTGATCGGCCAGATTCGGTCGCGCGCCGCTGGCGCAGGCCTGTTCGACGCAGCGGCTGGCGCGGAGGATTTTCTCCTCGCTGAACATCGGCCCCACGATCTGCAGGCCGATCGGCAAGCCGTCGACAAATCCGCACGGCACCGAGGCCGCGGGCTGGCGGGTGAGGTTGAACGGCCACGTCAATGGCGTCCAATCGAACCACTGGGGAAAGCGCGCCGGATCCGGCGTGTCGACGCCGGCGGCGAAGGCTGTGATGGGAATGGTCGGCGTCAGCAACAGATCATAGTGCTGATGGAAGTGATGCATCTGCTGGCTGAGCGTGCGCATGTCGACATAGGCCGCCTGCAATTCGCTCGCCGAAATATCCTGGGCGGCGATGACCAGCCGCAGCAGACCCGGATCGAGCGCCGCCAGTTGCTCGCCCTCGAAGCCCCGCACCACCGCAGCATGCGATGCGCCCCAGATCACTTCCAGCGCAGGCTGCGCCGCGGACAGATCCAGATCGACACTATTCACATCGGCGCCGGCCTTCACCAGCGCATCAATGGCCGGCTGCATGCCGGCGACGATTGCAGGCTCGGTGACCGGGAAGCCGAGATCGGGCGACCATGCGATCTTCATTCCCGCCACCCCCTGGTCGAGGCCGTCGAGATAGTCGATGCCGCGATAGGGAATGGCGAAGGAATCCCGCGCGTCAGGCCGCGCCAGCACGTTCAGCAGCAGCGCGCTATCGGCGACGTCGCGCGACAGGCCGCCATAGACCGCGAGCGTTCCCATCGGCCCCAGCAAATTCGGCACCACGCCGTAGCTCGCCTTCAAGCCAAACACGCCGCTGAACGCCGCGGGGATGCGGATAGAACCGCCGCCATCGCCGCCGGTGGCTAACGGCACGACGCCCGCCGCAACCAGGGCGGCCGAGCCGCCGCTGGAGCCGCCGGGCGTGCGGGAAGTATCCCAGGGGTTGCGCGTGATGCCGGTGAGCGGGCCGTGCGTAATCCCCTTCCAGCCGAATTCCGGAGTCGTTGTCTTGCAGAAGAACACCGCGCCGGCCTCACGCAGGCGCGCGACACCGGGCGTATCTTCGGCGCTGGGCGCCGTTGCGGTCGAATGCGAGCCGATGCGCATCGGCCAACCCGCGACATGTCCGGTGTCCTTGATCGCGACCGGCACGCCGTCGAGCGGCCCCATTGGCTCACCGCGACGCCAGCGTTTCGCCGACTCTGCAGCTAATCGTCTCCCCTGCGGCTCATCCAGCAGGCACGTGGCATTGAGAGCCGGATTGACCGCATGCAGTCGCGCCAGGGTCGCTTCCAACACATCGACCGGCGACAGGTCGCCGTTGGCGAAGCGCCGGGTCATCTCGCGGGCGGAAAGCCAGTTCAAATCGTCGGGCATCGCGCGGCCTACTCGGCCGCTTCACGCGCGGGGACGCTCGGCTCGATATCGCATTGCAGGATATCGGTGAAGCGGTTGAAGGCGCCACACAGCGAGATGCGCCAGGTCAGTTCGACAATCTGGGCTTCGGAGAAATGTTCGCGAAGGCGGGTAAAGATTTCGTCGCGGGTCTTGCTCCAGTTATTGTTCACCGCAACGGAATATTCGACCACGAGCTTGTCGACGTCGTCGAGTTCCGGATGGTCCTTGTAGTCGAGCAGCCGTTCGGCGCCCGCTTCCGATACGCCCTGGATCGCCAGTTTCGGCGCGTGGTGCGAAACGCAATAGTCGCACTTGTTCAACAGGGACACCGCGACCAGCGCGATCTCCAGATGCCGCTTCGACAAGGTGCCGCTCTCGGCGAGATCAACCAGCAGCGACCAGGTGTGCTTGAAGATCGGCGGCCGGTGCGCCATCACACCCGCCTGGTTCTCGAACGCGCCATAGGTCGTCATCTTGTCCCACAGCGGTTGCAGCTCGGCCGGGAGATCGGCTTTGGTCTTGATCGACACGCGTGACATGGATTTATCCTTAGTCGAGGATGGGAATTGCAGTGATGTTGCCACAAGCAGGAATCATTGGCGCGGGTCAGTCACGAATAGCAGCTCTGTCCGTGGCGAGTATTGTCAAACAGGACTCCACCCATGCGTCGTCCCGGCGAATCCCGGGACCCATACCGCGTGATCTCTCGGTGAAGCCTCGTTAGCAGAGACCATTCGCAAAACTTCTGCCTGTGGTTATGGGTCCCCCGATGCGCAATTGCGCATCTGAGCTCAAGGCCGGGACGACGGCGGTGTTTGTTGTTACACCACGGATCAAACACAGGTCCGCGTTCTCGCGGCCTGATATGCCCGAGCTTTGCCAGAAATTCCCTGCCCTCTCGTAAGAGCAACTGTGTTGGAAGTAGCCCGGTGCTCGGCCTGGACCGAGCGCGGTAGGCGCACTCGCTCAGCTCAGCGCGTGACGGCTGGGATCCCATTTCTGCCGTCGTGCGATCATGGTGTTGAGAATGACGATCAGCTTGCGCACGCAGGCGATGGAGGCCGTGCTGGCAGGACGCGAATGGCTCGCCGAGACATTTTCCGTCGCCGACATCCTCATGGCGGATGTGCTGCGCCTCGTCGCCCGGTTCGACGGCCTGGCGAAATATCTCGCCTGTCACGACTATGTCGCGCGCGCCGCGGCCCGGCCGTCTTTCGTAAAGGCGCACGCTGACCAGATGGCGCATTTTGCTGCGGCAGATGCCGCCTGAGATTTCTTCACAGCGTTTTCGAACCTCGTCGGCACCCAAGCGACGTCGTGTGACATCAGTCACAGCGACGCGAGGGGTGCTTGCGGCATTGATCTGCCCATCGACGGCGGAATGGTCCGCCCGATCTGAAAGGAGACGACAATGCAGAACATGGATCAGAAGAACTCGGAAATCCGCGAGTTGACGGAAGCAGAACTCGAGGCGATCAGCGGCGGCATCTTTGGCGACATTGGGCGCTGGATCCTTCGCCGCTTGAAAGGTGACGGCGACCTTCGCCGTGCGACCGACCGCCCGAACTGACATCATCTTCCAGCCTTACTCCCGCGACGCAAGCGGCGTTCGCGGGGGTCAGGCCGTGGGTTTTTGGCTGGCGGTGGGCGTCCGGCCGCATCTCGTCCGATTAAACTGTCAAACAGCTGATGATACGTGTCCGCGTTCTCGCGGCACGAAATGCCCGAGCTTTGCATTCAGTTTCGCCCTCTTCAAATAGAGGGCGCAGGGAAGACTGGGTGCGCGCTGCACCCGCGGTCTCGTGTGCGATTGTGCAACAAGATGGTGCACACGAGCATACAGGGCAGCGGGGAACACCCAGCCTTCCCTGCGCAATGGCTTTACGGCTTATGACGCGCTCTCCCCGGTGAGACGGCCTCTATTGCCACCGTCGCCTCTGGTCAGCGTTAGCCTCCCAAAAGCTTGACGCCGTTACGGGCGCCAGGACCACACGCTTTTGCCGTACGCCTCCGCCGCGCCCGTCAAGCACAACATCGGCGTCCATCGCAACCCGCCCAACGTTCGTGACGATGGCCGACGCCCCTCATGGCAGGACGGGATGGGCAAATATGTGCCGGTGATTTGGGGTGCCTGGAAAGGAAAATATTTTTGATTTACGGAAATTTTGGACTTGACATGAATTCTGACAATCAGAACTGATTTGCCCGTCGTCGGGTTGTTTTGTCGCAGGTCGCGATGCAACTTCGTTGTTGCGGACGAGACGGCGCAGCCGATGGCGGCGCCGGCCCACGGCTAAAGTCCGCGCGCCCCTCTGCGATTTCTCGGTTCGAATACATGTCGCGGGAGTTGCTTGACGGTGACCGGCCAGAAATTCAAGGGCCAGGTTTGTCACCGCCGGGCACGTCGTCTGCCGTCATCGGTGCCGCCATCAGCAGGCGACCAAAGCTCGGAACGGTCGATAACCGCTCCCACTCCTCGTAGCTCACAACCACCGCCTGCCGCTTACCGTGACGGGTAATGACAGCCGGCTCTCCCCGCATCGCTTCATCCACGAGCGCAGACAGGCTAGCCTTTGCGTCACGAAGTTGAATCTCGCGCATCGGAGCAGCTCCTATATGACCACAGTAGTCATATAACACTTGAGCGCCCTTTATTGCAGGGGCGGCGAAGGGACAGGCCGCCGTCAGCTCGCAGCCATAGGGCAGGTTAGTGAAGCGTAACCCGCCGCTTCGTCGTAGAACAATGCGGTGGATTACGCCTTCGGCTAATCCACCCTACGAGCTGACGTTATCGAGTTCATCGGGTGCTCAAATCATCGCCTTTCGCGCCACGACGAATGGCCGCGCGTCCTTGCCGCGCGAGGCGTGGCGCGCAAGTTCGATGATTTCAAATCCCGCCGACGCGATCTCGCGCTCCAGATCCTCCGCGGACAGGAACGTCACATGGGGCGCCTTGCCGATGAGCTGCGCCAAGGGCACCGCGATCCGCAGCAGCGGATTCATTTCCTTCAGGCATGGCGTCTTCGAAAGGAACAGCCCGCTAGGCCGCAGCAGCCGATGGATGCCTCGCAAGACCGCGGCGCGGTCGGCCACCAGATGCAGGACATTGAAGCCGAACGCGACGTCAAAACTTCCGTCGGGCCACTGCGCCGCCTCGGGCCGCGCCACCTCGAACGTGATATTGCCGCAGCCTTCGGCGTGAGCCTTCTCACGCGCGATCGCGATCATTTCGCCGGACAGGTCGGTCGACATGATGCGCCCGACCGATGGCGCAAGTCTAAGCGCCGTCGTTCCCGTCCCGCATCCGAACTCGAAAGCCGCCTCATTGCCGTTGAGATAATGTCGCGTTCGCTCCAGCGTGCGCTCATAGCCCGGCATATCGGCGATCGGATCGGCGGCATATTTGCGCGCGATGCGGTCCCAGAACTGCGCATCATTTGCGGTACGAAACATGGCGTCCCCCTATGCGGAGGCTTCTAGCATATAAGGACGGAGGAATTGGGAACTTCGGATGACAGCCCGTAGGGCGGGGATTGGAACTCGTACAGGGCGGGTTAGCGAAGCGTAACCCGCCGCTCCACTAATTTGTCACGGTGAAACAATGCGGTGGATTACGCCTACGGCCAACTCACCCTACGAGTTCTTCAAACTTTATGTCGAAGAGCCTTCGACGTTACGTCGTCTTGCGTTCGTTGCGCTTCGTTGAGGAGTCGATCAAACTCCAATCGCGTACTGTCACGCTTCGGAGTTATGATAATTCGACCCTTCTTTGCTGCATCCAATTTGCGATTAGAAGAATCACCCTTCTTAAGGAGATCATCGTAATCTTTTCTGCTATTCTGGGGCATTCGCAGTCTCCATACTTCGTTGATGGTCAGCTTGCTGCCTCAAAAAGAACCGCGAATTAAGCTTTGGATCAAAGTATAGCTTCCTCTTAGCCCAAACAAACCCCTCATGCTTGGTAATAATAGCAACATCTATTGGTCCACCGACCGATTCGCTAGGGCTGGTTACTTTTTCCTTCAAAGATTCCAGCATGACCAGCGTTTCGGCAAGCTCCGCTAGTTCATCAGTCGGCAGAGACCCTATGACACGCCTTAGTGGCCTCCCGTGCTTCTCAAAAACGTCAGCGGTCCACTTGTCAGTGTGACTCTTCACAGCCTCGTTTACTAGCGCTTCGAGATTTGGCGCGGTTGACCCGACCTTGCCGGCAAAATCATTCAGCACATCCCGGAGATGCGACTGAACAAGACTAAAAACATCAGGCCCGAATCCCATGGTGAACGTATCTGCCATCGCAGTAGTCGCGAACGCTTTGAAAAAACCAGAATCCCGCTGCGTAATCGCGTGATCTCCTTTCTCCAAGGAACAAAGCCAATCGCCAACAAAACCCAAGCAAGAGAATTCAACGTAAGACGGAAAAAAGTCTTCGGTACCGTACCCCGCAATCACGATGCCCGTTTGCGACAAAAATATCTGAGGCCTACGAAAGAGTGCATTAATCGCCAGATCTACGAGGTCCGTCTTGTCCAACGGTGCACTCTCTGAAAACACTTGCAGATTTGTTTCTGCCTCGGCTTCCAATCGCGCGAGGTGCTTAGCGCGAACTGCTGCGAGTTGTTCGACGGTTAAGGGTGGCGGCAACGGAAAAGCGTCCGTGATAGCGATAAAATCACTGAGCGCTGCTTTCTTCGCCTCTATAATCGCCGAGGGATCATCACCTGCTGCCTTCACACGATCGTCTTCGTTGATCGTATTCAAGAAGCGGATCATTATCTGATCGACGTTCTCGATAAGCAGTTCGTCAAGGTAACTTGCTGGATAAAGACCTCGATGGCCTTCAATGAAGCTCAGAAATTGAAGTCCATATTCACGAACTGTTCGGAATGAAGTTGACCCCAGCTGAGACCTGAACGTCTTGACGATAATCTCCCAAGGAATCCTCTGGAGATCAGCTGAATCATAGATCATCACGCCAATGGGCTCGCTATTCGAAATCTGGAATATCTTATTCGAGCCTTTAAAGTAGCGTTCTTCGTTCTTTCCGTTTTCCCAACGAGTTACAGTCGCCGCACTGTCCGACGCAAGCACGAGCGAGTGCCGGTTCATCACGCAAATTTCTGAGGTCACTTTTGCTCTCCGGCGAAATGTCGTGCCGAGCGGCAAGAAGAACCGATATATCTCAAGTTGTAAAGGCTCTCGCCCCTACTCCCACTCAATCGTCCCCGGTGGCTTAGACGTCACGTCATACACCACCCGGTTCACCCCCTTCACCTCGTTGATGATCCTTGTTGCGGTCTCGCCCAGAAACTTCATCTCGAAGGGATAGAAGTCGGCGGTCATGCCGTCGGTGGAGGTGACGGCGCGGAGGCCGACGACGTATTCGTAGGTGCGGCCATCGCCCATCACGCCGACGGTTTTCACCGGCAGCAGAACCGCAAAAGCCTGCCAGATCGCATCGTAGAGGCCGTGTTTCCTGATCTGATCGATATAGACGGCGTCGGCGTTGCGGAGGATGTCGAGCTTTTCCTTGGTGATGTCGCCGGGGCAGCGGATGGCGAGGCCGGGGCCGGGGAATGGATGGCGGCCCACAAAAATTTCGGGGAGGCCTAGTTCGCGGCCGAGCACGCGGACCTCGTCCTTGAACAATTCGCGCAAGGGTTCGACCAGCTTCATGTTCATACGATCAGGAAGGCCGCCGACATTGTGGTGGCTCTTGATGGTGACTGAAGGACCGCCGGTGAAGGAGACGCTCTCGATCACGTCGGGGTAGAGCGTGCCCTGCGCCAGAAAATCCGCGCCGCCGATCTTTTTCGCCTCGGCATCGAACACGTCGATGAACAGGCGGCCGATGGTTTTGCGTTTTACTTCGGGGTCGGTGACGCCTTCGAGTTCGCCGAGGAACTGTTTTGACGCGTCCACGTGCACCAGCGGGATGTTGTAGTGGTGCCGGAACAGGTCGACGACGGTCTTGGCTTCGTCCAGCCGCAGCATGCCGTGATCGACGAACACGCAGGTGAGCTGGTCGCCGACGGCTTCGTGGATCAGCACCGCGGCGACGGCCGAGTCGACGCCGCCGGAGAGGCCGCAGATCACCCTGCCCTTGCCGACCTGGGCGCGGATCTTTTCGATCGCCTCCTCGCGGAAGGCGCGCATGGTCCAGTCGCCGGTGAGGCCGGAAACTTTCCGGACGAAATTGCGGATCAGCTTTGCGCCGTCGGGCGTGTGCACCACTTCGGGGTGGAACATCAGGCCGTAATATTTGCGCGTCTCGTCCTGGATGATCGCGAACGGCGCGTTGGCGCTGACGCCCGCGACCGAAAAGCCCGGCGGCATTTTTGTGATGCGGTCGCCATGGCTCATCCAGACCTGGTGCTTCTCGCCCATGCCCCAGGTGGATTCGAACAGCTGGCTCGATGCCTTGACCTCGACATCGGCGCGGCCGAATTCGCGGTGATGGCCGCCCTCGACCTCGCCACCGAGCTGGGCGGCCATGGTCATCTGGCCGTAGCAGATGCCGAGCACGGGAACGCCGGAATCGAAGATCAGCTGCGGCGCGCGGGGCGAGCCGGCCTCATGCACCGATTCCGGACCGCCGGAGAGGATCACCGCTTTCGGCTTCATCTCCTGGAAGGCTTGCTCCGCCTTCTGGAACGGCACGATCTCGGAATAAACGCCCTCCTCGCGGACGCGGCGGGCGATCAGTTGCGTCACCTGACTGCCGAAATCGACGATCAGAATCTTGTCGTGCGCCGAGGCCACTGAAGGCGTCGACTCTGCTGCGGGCTGTGCTGCTGTCATGGACAGGAATTACGCGACGGGGGGCGTACTCGCAACCGCACAAACGGGGGACTCACATTCTTCTGCGGGGATGGACAGGCGCCATTATGTCAGTATTATTGACCTAATTTGGGTGACGGAAACGGAGGAAGCCATGGCAGGCCTGCCCCACGATGCCGCCGATCTCACCGCGCTGGGGCGGGAATGGATTTCTGCCTGGAATTCGCGCGATCTGGAACGCGTGCTGGCGATGTATGCCGAGGACAGCGAGATGACGTCCGACCGGATTCCACCGCTCGGCTTCGATGCCTCGGGCACGCTGCGCGGCAAGGATTCCCTTCGCGCCTATTGGGGCCTGGCTCTGCAGCGGCTGCCCGGTTTGCGTTTTGAGCTGATCGATATCTTTGTGAGCCCGGACAGCGTGGTGGTGTTGTATCAGAACGATCGCGGGGCGAGGATCTGCGAATATCTGCGGGTGAATGCAGAGGGCAAGATCAGGCAGGGGTCGGCCAATCATCTGGTGCATTGAATGACGGTGGCCGCGAACTCGGTGCACCTCTCCCGCTTGCGGGGGAGATCGGATCGCATCGCAAGATGCGATCCGGGTGGGGGCTCTCTCCACCATATGACTCGCGGAGGCACCCCCACCCCACCCTCCCCCGCAAGCGCGGGAGAGGGAGCGCACCGCCGTCGTGGATGCATGAGAGTCTAGGCAACGCACAGGACATCCCCCATGAAAATCCCCACCCTGCCCTTCACCGTTACCGACTGGAGCAAGGTCGAGCCGACGACGCACACGGGTGAGACCGGTCAGGCGATTTGGCGGACGCTCGATATCGGCGACTTGCGGGTGCGGATGGTCGAGTACACGCCGGGCTACCTCGCCGATCACTGGTGCGACCGCGGGCATGTGCTTTATGTGCTGGAGGGCGAGCTCGATAGCGAGCTTCGGGATGGGCGTAAATTCAAGCTGACGGCGGGGATGAGTTACCAGGTGTCGGATTTTGGCGATGCGGCGCACCGGTCGTCGACGACGACGGGGGTGAAGCTGTTTATTGTGGATTGAGGGGCACCGTCATTCCGGGATGGTCCGAAGGACCAGACCCGGAATCTCGAGATTCCGGGTTCACGCTTCGCGTGCCCCGGAATGACGGCGAGAGAGACTCACGCCTTCTTCAGCACCGACACGAAAAACCCGTCCGTTCCCGTCCGGCGCGGGGTCATCAGCCAGCCCTCCGACGTTTCCAGGGCAGCCTTGGCAAAATCTTCCGCCTTGTCCCATAGCACGCTCGCCGTCTGTTCCGGCGGCACCACCGAAAACTCCGGATGGCGCGCGACAAAACTGCGAACCTGCGCGCCGTTTTCCGGTGGCAGCACGGAGCACGTGATGTAGGCGATGCGCCCGCCCGGCTTTACCAGAGCGGCCGCGCGATCAAGCACTTCGGCCTGGTCCGTCAAGCGCACTTCGAGCGCGCCGGGGCGCATCCGCCATTTGGCGTCGGGGTTGCGGCGCCAGGTGCCGGTGCCGGTGCACGGCGCGTCGATCACGACCAGATCGGCTGAGGCGTGGATGTCGGCCAGCGGGTCGGCGTCGCCCTTCGGCGTGCGGACATCGGCGTTGTGGATGCCGGCGCGCGACAGCCGCTCGTGGATCGGCGCGAGCTGGCGCTTGTCGTGGTCGGTGGCGATCAAACGGCCCTTGCCCTGCATCATTGCCGCCAGCGCAAGCGTCTTGCCGCCGGCGCCGGCGCAGAGGTCGATCACCTGCTCGCCGGGTTTTGCCGCCGACAGCAATGCCGCAAGCTGCGAGCCTTCATCCTGCACTTCAACTGCGCCCTTGATAAAGTCTTCCTCGGCATGGATGCCGGGGTTGCGGGCATCGGCGCCGAGTTCGATGCGCAGGCCGATCGCGGACCATGGCGTCGGCTGCGCGCCGAGATGAGAAAGCCGCGGCAACATCTTCTCGCGGTTGGCTTTTAGGGTGTTAATGCGAAGGTCGAGCGGCGCCCGGCTGGCCATCGCGGTGGCCTCCGCGACGCGGTCCTCGCCGAATACTTCAGCCAGATGCCCATCCAGCCATTCCGGGTAATCGCCGGCGATGTGCGGCGGCGCATCGCTCAGGGAGCGCGAGGTCAGGGCCGTTCGTTCCGCCGCACTGAGCGGTTCGGGCGCAAAGCGCTCGCCGTGGCATAGATTGGAGATCGTCTCGGTGTCCATGCCGCGCTCAAGCCGAAGCATGCCGAGCACGCGGGCTCGCGGCGTATCCGCCTCCATCAGCCAGGCGCTCGAAGCGCGCCGGCGCAACACGTCCCAGACGAGGCCCGCGATCGCGGCGCGGTCGCCGGAACCGGCATAACGGTGCGCGGTGCCCCACTCCTTCAGCGCCTTGGCGGCGGGAACACGCTGGGCGTCGATGGTGTCGATCAGTTCGATGGCTGCGGACAGCCGGGCGGCGGGGGTCATTCAAAACTTTCGGTTCGAGAAGGGCGCAAGCCTTACTCTTTGAGCATGATCTTCTTCGGAAAACCGGTTCCCACTTTTCCGGATCATGCTCTCAAATCAGCAACAGCATCTTCAGCGCGAAGTAGATCCACATCGCCAGCAGCACAAGGACGCCGGCGAACCAGGCCAGCGAGCGGGTCCGGACATCGTTGGACGTCACGAAAATCCCGGCATGGGCAAAGCGCGTCACGACGAACACCCAGGACATCAGCAGGATGAAGAAATCGGCCTTGCGCAGCGGCAGCGCCAGCGCGATCAGGATGTAGAACAGGACCGGGATTTCGAACTGGTTGCTGTAACAATTGCCGATCTGGGTGGCCTTTTCGGGCCAGTTCGGCTGCCGCAGCGCGATGTCCTTCAGGGTGGTTTCCCTCGCTTTCAGGGCACCGGTCCGCGCCGTGGCCATCCACAGCAGCAGCGCAAAGGTGAGCCCGACCTGGGCAAAGACAGGCAGCAAGACCAGTTGAATCGACATCAGGACGCCCATGGGAATCTCCCCGCAGGGCGTTCGCCGCCCGGCCAACCAATAGCGGGCGTGCCGCCCTGTGACAAATCAGCAGCCGCGTCCGCTTGAACCGCAATCGGCACCGCCGTGACCAAAAGCTGGAGGGTTCAGGTCATTCCGGCTTCGGACGGCTCCGACGCGACCTTCGAGATGGCGCCATGAACATCACCTCACCGCTCTGGACCGGCGCGGCCCGCGTGGCCGAAGTGCCCGGCGATTCCATGACCTCCCTGCTCAGAATGGTCGGCGCCGGAACCGGCTGGTTCGACGACAGCATCGATGGCGGGCTTGGCATTGTCATGTCGACGCTGGCCGGTGTCGCCGCCGCGCTGGCGGTGGCCATCGTGCTGTCGGTCTATTTCCGCAGCGGCTACCGCAGCCCGCGCGACCTTTTCAAGCACGGCCTCGCCGCTGTTGTCGTGATCGCCCTCGTCGCCTTCGTGGTCTACGACGTCAGGCATGCCGCGCTGGCCTATCTCGGCATCAATCCGGCAAAACCCGCCGTGGAATTCGAAATCCGGCTGCCGAAGGCGGCGCTGACGGCAATTGCCGATACCCAGGTGGAACTGCTCACCGACCGGAACCAGAAGCTGGCCAAAGTGCAGGATGCGCTGGCCTCGACATCGGACGGCCGCAGCGTGCTCACGGGAACCGTCACGCTCGACTACCGCACCACCGAACGCATGGTGGTGATCAATCTGCCCGGGAGAGCGCAAACCCAGTTCAAGCTGCGGCTGCCGGCCAGCCCGACGCATTCCGACAAGTTCGGGCCGTGGCATCTGGCCGACGGCATCACGCTGGCCAGGGGCGACACCGTGACACCAGAGACGCATAACGCCTTCGCGATCCGCTACCGCGTGCTGTGAGCGGATGTAGCGCCGTCATGCGCGGCGCCCGTTGAAAACATCGCTCCATCCCCGTCATTGCGAGCGAAGCGAAGCAATCCATAGCGCAGCATAACGGATGGATGGATTGCTTCGTCGCTTTGCTCCTCGCAATGACGAAGTAGGCAACCGCATTTCAAACAATTTTTCAAACAAGCCTGCAAACAACCTTGCGCGCGCCGTCTATCGTGCGGACGATCACGACTTAAATTTCATCATTCCGTCGCCGACAAATCTATAATCAGGGACGAAAGGATTTTCGCATGAGCCAATTCCGCCTGACCCAGATTTCCGATACCCACCTCGCCCGCCGCCTCGCAAAGCTCACCGACAATTTTCATCGTGTGGCTGCGCATATCGACGCGACGCGGCCTGATCTTGTGATCAACAGCGGCGATCTTGCTTTCGATGCGCCGACCAGTCCGAACGATCTCACCTTCGCCAAATCGCTGCACGCCGAGCTTCCGGTCGCCTGTCGCTATCTGCCCGGCAATCACGACATCGGCGACAATCCGACCGCGGTTGGACCGGTGCCGTCGCATCCGGCGAGCGAACAGCATCTGCAAAGCTATCGCGCTGTAATCGGCGAAGACCGCTGGCGCTTCGACGAAGCCGGCTGGTGTTTTGTCGGGTTGAACTCGCTGATCATGAACACCGGACTTGGCAGCGAGGCCGAGCAGTTCGACTGGCTGGCGTCGGAGCTGTCACGCACGAACGGCAGGCCGGTCGCGCTGTTCGTGCACAAGCCGCTTTATCTCGACGCGCCCGACGATCCCGAGCTTGAGGCTTCAGCGATCCGCTACGTGCCGCAGCCGGCGCGGGCGCGGCTGATCGAGATGTTCGGCGCGGTCGATCTGCGCCTGATCGCCTCCGGCCATGTCCACCAGCGCCGCGATTTCACCTATGGCCGCGTCCGCCATGTCTGGGCGCCATCGGCCGGCTTCATCATTCCCGACAAGCGGCAGGAGCGGATCGCGCTGAAGGAAACCGGGCTGGTGGAGTATCGCTTTACGCCGGACAGTTTTGAAGTCCGCCACGTCCGCGCACCGGGCCAGATCGATGTCGACCTGGACGAGTTGCACCAAAAAGCGCCGGCCAGCTAGCCCGTGAACCCGTGAATTCAGAATGGTCGACGGCCGTCCGCTTTGGTGGTCGTTCCGTTTCGCGCGGCCGGCTGATCCTCGGCGCGGGCTAGGTTCGTCCGCTGTCGTCCCCTCGCTGGATATGCCTTTGCCTCCTTCTTGTGCCAAATCTGGCTAAAAACCGGTAATGACAACGTTGTCATTCTATCATACGGTGGATCCGACACCTTGGATCGCCACAGATGGAGCGACACATCCCCCTCGGCATCTCCCACCCCTGCAGCCAGTTCGATCGGTGGCGCGTGATCTTCGGTCCCGGTGCGGACGGGACCGTGAGGCCGGTCCTGCACACCCGTTTCGGTTGAGAGAACGGCGATGAACTTCCTGCCGCTTTGGCGCTATCGCGACCAATTGATCGATGGGACGCTCGTCACGCTCGAACTGACCGTCATAGCCGCCTGCTTCGGCCTCTTGATCGGCACCGCCGGCGCCGTCGCACTCAAGGGGCGCGTGAAGCCCACGCGCTGGCTGGTGCGCGGCTACATCGAGCTGTTCCGCAATACGCCATCGTTGATCCAGCTCTTCATCGTGTTCTTCGTGCTGCCGAATTTCGGCTTGAAGCTGCCGGCGTTCGAGGCGGCGGCGGTGGCGCTGTCACTCTACTTCGGCGCCTATTCGGTCGAGATCATCCGCTCAGGCCTCGACTCCGTCCCAAAAAGCCAGATCGAGGCCGGCCAATGCCTCGGTCTCAGCGGCTGGCAGGTGTTTTTCCATATCCTGCTGCCGCCGGCGCTGCGCAACGCCTATCCGGCGGTGACCAGCCAGTTCGTGCTGCTTCTGCTCGGGACTTCGCTCGCCTCGCAGGTCGCCGCCGACGAGCTGTTCCACGTCGCAGGCTTCATCGAGAGCCGCACCTATCGCAGCTTCGAAGTCTACGCGATCATCTGCGCGGTCTATTTCGCGATGGCGATGTCGTTCAAGATCCTGTTCGCGGTGGTGGGCGCCCTCGCCTTCCGCTGGCCCCGGCGGCGTTGAGGCAGGCCGCCGCATGCGATCCTTCACCTTCATCGATTTCGTCTCGCTGCTCTCGGCGCTGCGCTGGACGGTGGTGCTGGTCGTCCTCGCGCTCGGCTTCGGCGCGCCGCTCGGACTTGGGCTGGCGACGGGCCGGATCAGCCGCCTCGCCCCACTGCGCTGGATCTCGGCCGCAGCGATCCAGGTGATCCAGGGCGTGCCGCTGCTCGGCCTGCTCTTCTTCTTTTATTTCGGCATGCCGGTGTTCCTTGGCATCCAGGTGCCGGCGCTCGTCGCGGTTACGGTGGCCTACACGCTCTACACCGCGGCTTTCCTGGGCGAGATCTGGCGCGGCGGGCTCGAGGCCGTGAAACAGGCGCAATGGGAAGCCGGTGCCTGCCTCGGCCTGTCGCGCTGGCAGCAATTCCGCCACATCGTCGGGCCGCAGGCGCTGCGCCTGTCGCTGCCGCCGACGGTCGGCTTCCTCGTCCAGCTCGTGAAGGGCACCTCGCTCGCTTCGATCATCGGCTTCGTCGAGCTGGCGCGCGCCGGCCAGGTGGTGAGCGCCGCGACCTTCCAACCGCTCCTCACCTACGCCGTGGTCGCGGCGATCTACTTCGCAACCTGCCTGCCGCTCACGCTGTGGTCCCGTTCCCTGGAGGCTCGCCTCGATGGCTCTCGTTGAAATCCGCGACGTCCACAAGAAGTTCGGCCGGACCGACGTGCTCAACGGCGTTTCGCTCGACGTCGAAGAGGGCGAGATCGTCACGATCATCGGCCGCTCCGGCTCGGGAAAATCGACGCTGCTCCGTTGCATCAACGCGCTCGAGACGGTAGATGCCGGCGAGATTCACGTCGAGGGACAAAGGGTCCACGCCAGGATGCCGGACTTGCGGCAGTTTCGCCAGCGCGTCGGCATCGTCTTCCAGGCCTTCAACCTGTTTTCCCACCTCAAGGTCGAACGCAACATCACGCTGGCCCCATTGCTCACCGGCCGCATCGGCAAGTCCGAAGCGCGCCCGCTTGCCCTGGATGTCCTCGCCCGCGTCGGCCTCGCCGACAAGATCGACGCCTGGCCGGAGCAGCTCTCCGGCGGTCAACAACAGCGGGTAGCGATTGCCCGCTGCCTTGCCATGGCCCCGCACCTCATGCTGTTCGACGAGGTGACTTCGGCGCTCGACCCCGAACTGGTCGGCGAGGTCTTGAAGGTGATGGAGGCGATGGCGCGCCAGGGCATGACGATGATCCTCGTCACGCACGAGATGGGATTTGCCCGCAACGTCGCCGACCGCATCGTCTTCATGCACCAGGGCCGCGTCTGGGAACAGGGACCGCCGTCGAAACTGTTCGTCCGACCCGAGACCCCCGAGCTCGCAAGTTTCATCGCCTCGGTGAAATGAGCACCTTCCAAGCAAACCGGCCATCGTGCCGCCACCAGGAGAGAGTTATGAGAAGATTGAAATCCCTCTTCGCTATCGCCGCCACGGCGCTCGCCGTCCTCGCAGCGCCAGGTCTTGCCAGTGCCGACAAGCTGAAGGATGTGCTCGGTGCCGGACGTCTGCGCGTCGGCATCCTTACCGACGCTGCACCCTGGGGCTTCAAGGACGACAAGGGTGAAATCGCCGGCCTCGACGCCGATCTCGCCAGGCTGATTGCGGCCGATATGGGCGTGAAGCTCGAACTCGTCCCGGTGACGGGCGCGGCGCGCATCCCGAGCCTGTTGTCCGACAAGATCGATGTCCTGATCGCAGGTCTTGGTGCAACGCCGGAACGCGCCCAGCAGATCATGTTCTCCCAGCCCTACGCGGTGGTGAATCTCGGCGTTTATGGTCCGAAGTCGATTGCCGCAGCGACCGGCAAGAAGGCCGAAAACCTCGAACGCCATACCGTCGCGGTGGCCAAGGGGACGACGCTCGACGTCTGGCTCACCGACAATGCGCCAAAGGTGAAGCTGGTGCGCTTCGAGGACACTCCCGCGGCGATCGCCGCCTATCTCGCCGGCCAGGCCGACAGCTTCGCCGAGAACAGCGCGATCGCGCTCAAGGTGAAAGAGCAGAATCCAACCAAGGAGGTCGAGCTCAAGTTCCTCATCCGTCAGTCGCCGGCGCATATCGGCTTGCGGCAGGGCGAGCAGAATCTGCTCAACTGGATCAACACCGCCCTCTTCACCAACAAGCTGAACGGCAAGCTCGGCGAACTGCAGCTGAAGTGGTTCAAGGAAGAGCAGTCACTGCCGACCTTGTGAGTTCAGGCGAACTTCTTTTTTCTCGAGGAGCTGCAAACATGATTGAACGTTATTTGGTCGGCCCGCGCATGAGCCAGGCCGTTGTCTGCGCCGGCATGGTGCATATCGCCGGCCAGGTGGCCGACGACCGCAAGGCGGGGATCGTTTCCCAGACGACCCAGGTGCTCGGCAAGATCGAGGCGCTGCTGAAGCAGGCGGGATCCGATCGCTCCAAGCTGGTCGCGGTCAACGTCTTCCTGCCGCACATCACCGACTTCGAGGCGATGAACTCGGTGTGGGACGCCTGGATCGATCCCGCCAATCCGCCTGCACGCGCCTGCGTCGAGGCGCGGCTCGCCGACCCCGATTTGCGCGTCGAGATGACGGCCGTCGCCGCCGTCTGAGACGCGCTTCGTGCACTCCTTCAACCTTCGGCCGGCGTCGGTGACGACGCGGCCCTGAGGCATCCAATGCATACCGGACTTTTCCACGAGATCGACTTCGACGCCGACCACAAATGGTCCGGCCACCTCAGCATCCCGTTCTCGATCGATCGGTCGCCCTATTTCCAGGTCAAGATTCCGATCTTCCGGATCCGCAACGGTGCGGGCCCGCGAGTTCTGCTGATGGCCGGTAACCACGGCGACGAATACGAGGGTGAGATCACGCTTGCGCGGCTGTTTCGCCGGCTCGATCCCGCCAACATGAAGGGCGAGGTGACCATCCTGCCTTTCGCCAATCTCCCGGCGGTGATGGCAGCCCGCCGACGCTCGCCGCTTGACGAGGGCAATCTCAACCGCGCCTTCCCTGGCGACTCCTCGGGCACGCCAACTTTCCGGCTCGCTCATTTCCTCGAACATGAACTCTTCCCCCGCCACGACGTGATCTTCGACATCCATTCCGGTGGAACGTCGATGGCGCATCTGCCTTGCGCCCTGATCGAGCGGCAAGGCCCGCCGGACATGTTCGCCCGCGCGCTCGGTCTCATGGAGGGGCTCGGAATGCCGTTCGCCTTTGTCGCCGAAAACGGCGCCGAAGCCCCGACCTCGATGGCAGCTGCCGCGCGGGCCAGAGCGATCGGCATCTCCGGCGAATTCGGCTCCGGCGGCACGGTCACGCCTCAGACGATGGCCCTGACCGCCCGGGCCGTGGACCGCCTGCTGCTCGCGCTTGGCATCATCGAAGCACACGTGCTCGGCCCACACGTACCCATCGAAGGACAAACCGAACTGCTGGCGCTGGAGAGCCACGCCCAGGCGGTGTTCGCGACACGGCGTGGCTGGTTCGAACCGGCGGTCGTGGTCGGCGCGCGGGTCAGGGATGGCGACGTGGCGGGCTGGTACCACGATTTCGAACGACCCGAGGCGCCGGAGGAAGTGCTGCACTTCCCCGCCGCCGGGATCGTGATCTCGCAACGTCTCCACACCGACTGCCAGAGCGGTGATTGCCTGGTCCAGGTTGGCCGGCCGTTGACACGGGATGAGGTTTCGGGCCGATGAGATTTTGATACGCGAAACGACTCTAGACAACACTAGCCCCTGGATTCGATGGCCGATCCGCCCCTGACAACCTTCGATGATGTCGTGCGAATTCCGGCACCGCCCGGGCGCGGCACTACGGTCGGACGACCGCCGCGCATCGAAGAGGTGGCGGAACGCGCCGGGGTCTCCCCGATCACGGTGTCGCGGGTGCTGCGTCATCCCGAGAAGGTCAATCGCGAGACCCGCGACCGCATTCTGGGGATCATCGAGGCGACCGGATACGCTTCCAACCCTCACGCGCGGGCGTTGCGTTCGGGCCGCTCCAACGTCGTCATGGCCTTCGTCTCCAACATCCTCAGCCAGCAGTTCGGCTTGGCCGTGCGCAGCTTCGCAGCGGCGCTCGAGCCGGAAGGATACGAAGTGTTGGTCGGTCAGACCTCATACTCCTATGCCCGGGAAGTGGCGATGCTGCAGTCGCTGCGCGGCATCCGGCCGGCGGCCGTGCTGTTTACCGGCGTGATCGAGCTCGAAGAGAACCGGGCCGCCCTGCAGGAGCTGGCCATTCCGGTGATCGAGACATGGGCCTATCCGCGTGATCCGATCGACATGCTCGTCGGATTCTCCAATGCGGATGCCGGAGCGATGGCGGCACGGCGGCTGGCGGCCGCCGGACATCGCCGCGTTGCCTTCATCGGTCGCAGCAGCGGCCGCGGCGCGCTGCGCCGCGACGGTTTTCGCGCAGCCGCTGGAAAACTCGGCATCGAGATCGTGCACGAGATCGCCGTCGGCGAGGTCACCGGTCTTGTCGACGGCCGCACCGCCTTCGGCGCCCTTCTCGCCCGCGGCGATCCGGTCGACGCCGTCTTCTGCGCCAACGATCTATTGGCGACGGGAGCGCTGATCGAAGCGCGCTCCCGCGGCCTGTCCGTGCCGCGCGATCTTGCGTTGCTCGGCTTCGGCGACAACGACGTGGCGGATCAGATGACGCCGGGCCTCACCACGATCGCATTTGATTCCGCGGCGATCGGCCGGATCGCCGGCGAACTTCTGCTGGCGCGTTTGGCCGGTTCGCCGCATGCCGTGCAGCAACACGCGGTCGAACTCTTCTTCGTCGAACGCGGCAGCATCTAGAGCCCCGTTCCGATGGAATCGGAACGGGGCTCTAGATTCTTGTCTTGACGCGTTTTCTTCACGCGAACCGGTATCCACTTCGCTCGAAAACGCTCTAAAGACCGATTCCCTACGCCTTGTCCGGCCCGACGCGCACCAGTTGCTTGCCGAAATTGGCGCCCTTGAGCAGGCCCATGAATGCGGCGGGCGCACTGTCGAGGCCTTCGGTGACGAATTCCTTGTGCTTGATCTTGCCTTCGCGGAACCATCCCGACATGTCGCGCAGGAAGTCACCGTGGCGCGCGGCAAAATCGCTGACGATGAAGCCACGGATGGTGAGGCGCTTGGTCAGCACCGCGCGCATCATCTTGCCGGCCCATTTCGGCGAGGTCTCGCCGAAATTGTTGTACTCGGCGATCAAGCCGCACACCGGCATCCGCGCGAACGCGTTGAGCTGCGGAAACACCGCATCGAACACCGCGCCGCCGACGTTTTCAAAATAGACGTCGATGCCCTTCGGGCAGGCGTCCTTCAGTTTGGCGGCGAGATCGGGATCGCGATGGTCGAGGCAATCGTCGAAGCCGAGCTCCTTTTTGACGTAGTCGCATTTGTCCTTGCCGCCGGCGATGCCGATCGCCCGCGCGCCCTTGATCTTCGCAATCTGGCCGACGGCCGACCCGACGGCGCCGGAGGCCGCCGCCACCACCACGGTCTCGCCCGCCTGCGGCTTGCCGATATCGAGCAAGCCGGTATAGGCGGTCATGCCGGGCATGCCGAGCACGCCGACCGCGGTCGAGATCGGTGCGAGCTTCGGATCGATCTTGGCGAGGCCCTTGCCGTCCGAGATCGCATGCGTCTGCCAGCCGGCGCGCGACAGCACGATGTCCCCTTTCGCGAAACCGGGATTGTTCGAGGCGATCACCTCACTGACCGTGCCGCCTTCCATCACGCCGTCGATCGGCACCGGCGCCGCATAGGACGGGCCGTCACTCATCCGCCCGCGCATGTAGGGATCGAGCGACAGCCAGATGGTGCGCAGCAGGACCTGGCCCTCGCCGGGCGTCGGCACTGAATATTCCTCGAGGCGGAAGTCGGATGGTTTTGGTTCGCCCACGGGGCGGGACGCGAGAACGATGCGTTTTGCGGATTGGGACATGGTTGGTTCCTCCGATTGTTATTTGTCGTCATTGCGAGCTATCGAGGCACCGTCATTCCGGGGCGATGCAAAGCATCGAACCCGGAATCTCGAGATTCCGGGTCTGGTGCTTACGCACCATCCCGGAATGACGGTTTCAAACTCTTCAATACCACCTGTATCGGAAAATATCAGGCCGCGATTTTCGCCAGCGCCGCCTCGAACGCCGCCGCAGCGCTTGGCAGATCCGAAAACGCCAGTCCGCTATCCGCGGTCTGCTTCTGGGCTTCCGTTGCGGTGGGACGCACTTCCGCAATCGGTTTTGCCCCATCAAGCAAGGCCGCCGGCGCAATCACGTGAAACTCATGGGTTTCGACCGGCTGATCCTTCAACAGGAAGACGCTGAGCGAGACGATGTCGGTACCCCGCCGATAGGAAATGTAGCGGTCGACCGCCACCGAACCGTCGCGCTGCATGCCGCCGAGTTTTGCAAAACCCTTGGAGTCGAGCAGCTTGTGGGCCTTGAAGCCCTTGATGCCTACCGACTTCGCTTTCGCGGTCTCTTCCGACAGATCGAATTTGGCGGCCATCGCCTTGCCGATTTCGGCGAGTTGCTGCGACATCGCGTGCTCGAACTCTTTTGCCTCGGTGCGCGGCTTCGATGCCTTGCCCGGCCTGGCCGCGTTGCGCTTTTGCAGCTCGGCGTTGCACCGCGCGATGATATCAGCCGCGGCTTTCCGCTCGGCGTTGACGAGCAGATTCTTCAAATCCTGATTTGAAAGCGCGGCAATCCTGTCGTCCGACCAATCGACCATGATGTTCAATTTCTTTCAAAAACAGCGCTGCTAGCGCATGAAGGCAGCGTCATTCCGGGATGGTCCGGACCAAGTCCGGGATCTCGAGATTCCGGGTTCGATGCTGCGCATCGCCCCGGAATGACGGGCCTTGACTAAACTCCGCCCGGATAGTTCGGGCTTTCGCGGGTGATGGTGACGTCGTGGACATGGCTTTCGCGCAGGCCCGCGCCGGTGATGCGCACGAACTGCGCCTTCTCGTGGAATTCGGCGAGGTTGCGCGCGCCGACATAGCCCATTGCCGCGCGAAGACCGCCGGCGAGCTGGTGCATGACGTTGCCGACCGGGCCCTTATACGGCACCTGGCCCTCGATGCCCTCGGGCACCAGCTTGAGCGTGTCCTTGATGTCCTGCTGGAAGTAGCGGTCCGCCGAGCCGCGCGCCATCGCGCCGACCGAGCCCATGCCACGATAGGCCTTGTAGGAACGGCCCTGCCACAAGAACACTTCGCCCGGGGTCTCGTCGGTGCCGGCGAGCAAGGAGCCGACCATGGCGATGTCGGCGCCGGCGGCGAGCGCCTTGGCCAGATCGCCGGAATATTTGATGCCGCCGTCGGCGATCACGGGGATGTCGGATTTCTTGGCGGCTTCGACCGCATCCATGATCGCTGTCAGTTGCGGCACGCCGACACCGGCGACGATGCGCGTGGTGCAGATCGAGCCCGGCCCGATGCCGACCTTGATCGCATCCGCACCGGCATCGATCAGCGCCTGCGCGCCTTCCTTGGTGGCGATATTGCCGGCGATGACCTGCACGGCGTTGGAAAGCCGCTTGATGCGATTGACGGCTTCCAGCACCCGCGAGGAGTGGCCGTGCGCGGTATCCACCACAATAAGGTCGACACCGGCGTCGATCAGCAGCTCGGTGCGCTCAAAGCCGCCCTCGCCGACCGTAGTCGCCGCCGCGACGCGAAGCCGTCCCTGCGCGTCCTTGCAGGCGAGCGGATGCGCGACCGCCTTTTCCATGTCTTTCACGGTAATCAGGCCGACGCAGCGATATTGCTCGTCGACCACCAGCAGCTTTTCGATGCGATGCTTGTGCAGCATCCGCTTCGCCTCGTCCTGGCTGACGCCTTCGCGCACCGTGACGAGGCCTTCATGCGTCATCAGCTCGGAGATTTTTTGCCTGGGGTCGGTGGCAAAACGGACGTCGCGGTTGGTGAGGATGCCGACCAGCTTGCCGGGAACGCCCTTGGAGGCACCGGTGACCACGGGAATGCCGGAGAAGCCGTGATCGGTCATCAACGTCATCGCGTCCGACAGCATGGCGTCGGGGCCGATGGTCAGCGGATTGACCACCATGCCGGATTCGTACTTTTTGACCTGCCGCACCTGGGCGGCCTGGCCTTCGGGATCGAAATTGCGGTGAATGACGCCGACGCCGCCGGCCTGCGCCATCGCGATCGCCATCCGCGCTTCGGTCACGGTATCCATTGCGGAAGCAATGATCGGGATGTTGAGCGGGATTGCGCGGGTCACGCGGGAGCGGATATCCGCCTCCGAGGGCAGGATGTCGGAAAGACCGGGTTTGAGCAGCACGTCGTCGAACGTGTAGGCTTCGCGGATAGCCTGAAGTCCCTGCGCCATTTGCCAACTCCTTTCGGCGGCCTTCCGCCGCATATTATTTAAGATGAACGTCGCCTTCGGCTGCGCGAGCGGCGCTGCCGTCGAATCGAAGCCCATCGGTGGGGTTGACGGTGGTCGATAGCATGGCAGGCGGCCGAATCAAAGCGTTTGGCCGCTATGCACAGGCTTTTCCCGAAAAGCCCTTAGTTAAAGGGCCTTAACGTTGATATCCCGGCGGCGGGCCGTGCTGGCGGATCGCCTCCACCACCTCCCGGTGCCGGCGGTCTTCCCGCCTCATGTGAACCGCGATGAGCGCATGCGCCGACGGCACCAGCAACAGGACGTGGAAAAACAGGCCGAAAACCAGGCAAAACACCAGCAGAACGAGGTTGAAGATCGCCGAAAATGGCTGTCCGTTCAGGAGCAGCCCAAGTGGCGGCAACAGCGCGGCGAGCAGGTAGATCATCGTCGGGTCTCCGGTGGCGCCAGTTGGCGGCGTCACGCAGGATTTAGGTGGTTTGCACGGTTCCGCAATGGCCAGCGCCCCCACTCAGATCTCATTCGATCAGGAGGTCGACTGGCACGCCGAGCGCCCGGGCGAACTTCTTCTGCAGTTCGGCCGGACCTTTACGTCGGCCGGTTTCAATCTCTGACAGGTAGTTCTGGCTAATTCCGACCGCCACCGCCAACTCGCCTTGAATCATGTCGCGCCATTCGCGGATAACCCGCACCGCATTGTCTCCGCTTGCGAGACGATCAGTCACGGCTTTCGGCAGAACGACTTCACGGCCTTCCTTGAGATTACGCGTGGAATTGCGGACGATCCGGCTCGCGGCAGCATCTTCCTGTGCCTCGGCGGCGAGAGCTACCAACTGATCATATTCATTGCGCGGCAGCACGGCGAGATCATCACCACTGGGCGTGCGGATAAACTGGACAGAGCTTTTTGCGGTACTGGCTTTCGCCATCGTGTCCTCTCAATCATAAATATCGCGGCGGTGTCCGACCGCGTGAATTGTGATGGTGTTGTCGCTGACCGTGAACACGACGCGCCAATCACCGGAGCGCAACCGCATTCCAGCGACGCCCTTGAGCGCTTTCACATCACCGACGCCGGTTTCCGCGAAAGCCTTCAATTTGAGATCGATCTGCGCGCGTGTCGTCGCGGTAAGTTTCCGCCATTGGCGGACAGCGGCCGAGGTAAACTCGATCTCTTTCACGAACCAAAAATCGCACAATGCGATGGAAAAATCAAGCCACCAATCGCATAATGCGATATCTTGAATCACGCAGGATTTAGGTGGTTTGCACGGTTCCGCAATGGCTTGTCCGACAGCGGGGTGATACAGCCCAATTCACCCCGCCTGCCCTCCCGCACCCCGATTCCCGATGGACAAACAGCGCCTGATCCCGCTCATCGTGGCCACCGCCCTGTTCATGGAAAACATGGACGCGACGGTCATTGCGACGTCGCTGCCGGCGATCGCGGCTGACATCGGCACCAGCCCGCTGACGCTGAAACTTGCGATCACGTCCTACCTGCTCTCGCTCGCGGTGTTCATTCCTGCCAGCGGCTGGACCGCCGACCGCTTCGGCGCGCGGATGGTGTTTTCCATCGCCATCGGTGTCTTCATGCTGGGATCGATCGGCTGCGCGATGTCGACGTCGGTCACGCATTTCGTGATCGCGCGCATCCTGCAGGGTCTCGGCGGCGCGATGATGACGCCAGTCGGACGACTGGTGCTGCTGCGCTCGATCGACAAAAGCGGGTTGGTGCAGGCGATGACATGGGTGACGGTGCCGGCGCTGATCGGCCCGGTGATCGGGCCGCCGCTCGGCGGCTTCATCACCACCTATTTCTCCTGGCACTGGATCTTCCTGATCAACATTCCGATCGGGCTGCTCGGCATCTTCATGGCGATGAAATATATCGACCCGATCCGCAGCGAAGACCCGGAGCGGTTCGATCTCTACGGGCTGGTGCTGGCGGGCATTGGCCTCGCCGGCATCGCCTTCGGCCTCTCGGTCGCCGGGCTCAATCTCCTGCCGTGGACGGTCGTCGCGGGCCTGGTTGCGGTCGGTTCGATCTCGATGGCGCTCTATGTGGTGCATGCGCGGAAGACGGGTTCGCCGGTGCTGGATTTTTCCATGCTGCGGCTGCAGACGCTGCGCGCCAGCATCTACGGCGGCTTCCTGTTCCGGCTCGGGATCGGCGCGCTGCCGTTCCTGCTGCCGCTGCTGATGCAGGAAGGTTTTGGGCTGACGCCGTTCCAGTCCGGCCTCGTGACGTTCTCCTCCGCGGTCGGCGCCATGGGCATGAAGACGCTGGCCGCGCGCATCATCCGCACCTTCGGATTTCGCAACATGATGGCGGTCAACGCCATCATCAGCTCGGTGTTTCTCGCCGCCTGCGCCCTGTTCACCGTGTCGACGCCGCTGACGCTGATCTTCCTCATCCTCGTGGTCGGCGGCTTCTTCCGCTCGCTGCAATTCACCGCGATCAACACCGTCGCTTATGCAGAAGTCGAACCGGCGCAGATGAGCCGCGCCACCACGCTTGTGAGCGTCAACCAGCAGCTGGCTACCTCGGCCGGCGTCGCCGTCGGCGCGTTCTCCGTGGAATCGACCATGCTGTGGCATCACGCCACTGAACTGGATGCAACCATGTTCGGCCCGGCTTTCATCGTGGTCGCGATCATCTCGGCGGTGTCGGCCTGGTTCTTCTGGCAGATGCCCGATGACGCCGGGCACGAAATTTCGGGCCGCAAAGCGGTCGAGATTTCCAGCCGCAAGGGCGCAGAAAAGGCCGCGACCAAAGCCGCCAGCGAAGGCCCCGAGGACACGCGCGATCAGCGGCTGGGATAGATCCGTCACACCCAGTTGATCCCGATACCGGAACATATCCGCGCGCAATCGTTTTTCCTTTCGTACCTGGAAAGGAAAGACACCATGAAACTCGGAACTATCGGATTGGCCGCAGCGCTGACATTTGCGAGCACACTGGCTATCGCACAAACTGGAACCGGCTCGACCGGTGGCAGCACGGCGACCGGCGGATCGACCACAAGCGGCACAACCACGGGGCCGTCGGTCAACAGCACGACGACAGGCAGTTCCACTACCGGCTTGAGCAACGATGCCGGCAGCGCCGCCGCCGGCGCGAACAGCGCGCGGAATCCATCAGGAAATCCCGCAATCAATACCTCCCCCAGCGGATCGCCGGTAACTCCTGCTCCGGGTTCGGGCGTGGGACGATAGCGCCGTGTCGTGACATACGGTTGTATGTGATTTTTATCACTGCGATCCATCGATACACTGGCAAGAATTTCCCTCCTGGCGAGATGGGCTCGCCAGAAATCAAGGAGGGAAACGTCTATGACCAAAGCGAACACGGAAGCTTCAACCAATCGTCTCGACGACACCGATCTGGAACTCGTGAGCGGCGGTGAACGCACCCTTTACGAGAACCTCCATCGGCTGTGGTTCGCGGCAAGCTGCGTCCTCTCAGGCAGCACGCTGACCGTGAAGGGCGATCAGTTGCACTGCAGCTGATACGCTGGCGCGAATAGCGCTTCTGACTCTAACGGCCTCGGCGCCGAAGCTTGAAAGGCGCTGAGGCCGTCATTGCGAGTTTTTGGAAGCTGAGCGGCGACGCCGCGCATGGACCGGCGCCTTCTGCGGACGCGCCAAGCCGCCCCGCCGGCGAAACTGCCTGCGCTTCATTCGATCGCCCCGTCGACGGGCAATCGCGTCGATTTCAGCATGTTTGCACCCGGCCCAATGAAGGCGCAACGCACCGAAGCGCTTACCTACCTGTGGCACAGACCTTGCCTGCAAATGAGCATCTTTGTTCTGCAGAGGGATCGCTGCCCATGTCGCATTCATCGTTTTTCCTCAGCCGCCGGCAGTTTCTGCAGACCACCCTGGCCGGCGCGACAGCTGCAGGTTTCCACGGTTCGGACGTCGCTGCGCAAGGCCGCTCGGAAACATTGCTTGTCGTGCAGGAGCTCGGCCCCAATTCGCTTGATATGCAGGGCGTCGGTTCGAACCAGACCGTCAACGGGCTGTCCTGGAATTGCTACGACCGGCTCCTGACCTACGCGTCAAAAACGCTGCCCGACGGGACGCTGTCCTACGACCGCGAAAAACTCGCGCCTGAACTGGCCGAGAGCTGGGAAGTTGCTGCCGACGGCATGTCCTGCGCGTTCAAGCTGCGCAAGGACGCGAAGTTTCACGACGGCACGCCGGTCACGGCCAGCGACGTCAAATGGTCGTTTGATCGCGCGGTCAAGGTCGGCGGTTTTCCCACCTTTCAGATGTCGGCGGGCTCGCTGGAAAAAACCGAACAGTTCGTCGTCGTCGACGACCACACTTTCCGGATCGACTATGTCCGCAAGGACAAACTGCTGCTGTTCAACGTCGCCGTCGTGGTCCCCTTCATCATCAATTCGCAACTGGCGAAGAAGAATGCGACGCCAGAGGATCCCTGGGCATTGAGCTGGCTGAAGAACAACGAGGCCGGCGGCGGCGCCTACAAGCTTGACAGCTGGAAGCCCGGCACCGAGACCATCCTGACGCGCTTCGACGACTGGAAGAGCGGCCCGCTTCCGAAAATCAAACGCATTATCATGCGGGACATCCCTTCCGCCGGCACGCGGCGGGCCACGCTGGAACGCGGCGATGCGGATCTGTCGAGCGGCTTTGCCCCGCGTGATTTCGATCAGGTCATCAAGGACGGCAAGGTCAAGGTCTCCGGCGTGCCGATCCCGAATGCGCTTTGGTCGTTGGCGCTGAATACCGCCAAGCCGCCGTTCGACAATGTCAAACTGCGCCAGGCGCTCGCCTGGGCGATGCCTTACGAACAGATCCAGAGCAGCGCCTTCTTCGGCCGCGCCGTTCCGATGTATGGCGGCCCCACTGAGGTCTCAAAGCCGGTATGGCCACAACCCTTCCCCTATGTCACCGACCTCGACAAGGCCAAGGCGCTGATGAAGGAGGCCGGTTTTGAGACCGGGTTCGAGACGACGCTCTCGCTCGACACCGGCACGGCAACGGTCGGCGAGCCCACCATCGTGCTTATTCAGGAGAGCCTTGCCAAGATCGGTATCAAGACCGACATCAACAAGATTCCGGGCGCCAACTGGCGGACGACGCTGAACAAGAAGGAATTGCCACTGGCGCTCAACCGATTCAGCGGCTGGCTCGATTATCCCGAATATTACTTCTACTGGAATTTCCACGGCAACAATTCGATCTTCAACATCTCGTCGTACCAGAACAAGGAGATGGACAAGCTGATCGACAAAGCGCGCTTTGCGACCAATG
This sequence comes from Bradyrhizobium sp. AUGA SZCCT0222, assembly GCF_018130205.1. Classification (NCBI taxonomy): domain Bacteria; kingdom Pseudomonadati; phylum Pseudomonadota; class Alphaproteobacteria; order Hyphomicrobiales; family Nitrobacteraceae; genus Bradyrhizobium; species Bradyrhizobium sp. AUGA SZCCT0222. The sequence continues at coordinate 74,021 of NZ_JAFCLX010000011.1, read as the reverse complement.
CCGCGGAATACGAAACGACCGTGAAGGCGTTCATTGCGCTGTGCATGCGCGACGTTCCGGTGATTCCGCTTAACCAGCCGATCCACGACGTCGCGATGCAAAAGAACATCGGCGGCTACGAATTCTGGTTTCACCGCGAGCCCGACTTCAGGCAGTTCACCAAGGGTTAGAGCGTTTTCCAGCGAAGTGGACTCCGGTTCGCGTGAAGAAAACGCGCCAAAACAAGAATCGAGAACCCCGTTCCGATTGCATCGGAACGAAAAGGCTCTAGCCGCCGTGGACTGGCCAAGCGCTCCCATTTGAAGCGGAAACAAGCCCTGTCTTGCTGTGTGACGTTGGTCACGGCAAGGGGCCGGCCGATGCCGTATCCCCGTGATCACGGATGGCGGGAATGGTCTCGCTCAAGGACACACGGGAGACGACAATGGTGAACTCTAGGAATTCAGATCAGTCGGTTCGTCTGCTCGACGACGCCGCGCTGGAAGCGGTGGCAGGCGGGGTCAAGGATGGCTGCATTCCGGGACGCCCGGTGCCCAAGCCGCCGTACCCGACCGGCGACTGGACGTTCAAGGACGTCTTCGCGCGTTGGACCATCGGCTAACGATCAATCCCAAACCAACAGGAGACTGACATGACCAAGAATGAACTGAGCCTCGATGAACTGAACAAGGTCGCTGGCGGCATGATCAAGCAGACCGGACCGCGGCTTCCGACCGGGACCGGCCCGACCTTTCCGACCGGCCCGTTTCCGTTCCCGTTCCCGTTTCCGATTCCGTTCGGTCCCTGGAACAAATATTGATCATTCGCGGCATCAGACCGACAGGAGGCCGCCACATCAGGCGGCCTCTTTTGTTGAAAGTCTTTCGTCATTGCGAGCGAAGCGAAGCAATCCATGCTTCCGACCGGGCACGATGGATTGCTTCGCTTCGCTCGCAATGACCGGAAACTTATTGCTGTGACTTCGCGCCGCCGCGAAAGCCCATTGCCAGCACGTAGCGCTCGGATGAGTCCTGGCGGCTTGACGCCGGTTTGACGTGTTTGACGGTGGCAAAATCGCGCTTCAGCTGCGCCAGCAGTTCGCCTTCGGCGCCGCTCTGAAACACTTTTGCGACGAAAGTGCCGCCGGGATTGAGCACCTCGGTGGCGAACGCCGCCGCGGTTTCGACCAGCCCGATGATGCGGAGCTGATCGGTCTTGCGATGGCCCGTGGTATTGGCAGCCATGTCGGACAGCACGACGTCGGCGCGGCCGCCCATCATCGCCAGCAGTTTTTCCGGCGCGTCATCGCTAAGGAAATCGAGCTGCGCGAAGGTGACACCCGGCACTTCCGGCATCTCCAGCAAATCGATCGCGACCACTTTGCCCTTCCCGTTGGCCGCCCCGATGCGTTTGGCCGCAACCTGGCTCCAGCCGCCGGGGGCAGCGCCCAGATCGACCACGGAGATGCCTGACTTCAGGAAGCGGTGCTTGTCGTCGATCTCGATCAGCTTGTAGGCCGCGCGCGAGCGCCATCCGTCCTTTTTGGCCTGCGCCACATAGGGATCGTTGAGCTGCCGTTCCAGCCAGAGCTTTGATGACAGCTTGCGCTTGCCACCAGACTTGACCGTGACGTGCAACCGGCCGGTGGTGTCTTTCGCCATACGGATGCTTGCCTTTGGATACTATTGAAACGCGATACAGTGGTTCTCCCTCTCCCCGTTCTTCACGGGGAGAGGGTTGGGGTGAGGGGCTCTATCCGCGAAATTGGTTCCAGTTGATGGACCTGTACCCCCTCTCCCGGATCACATCTGCGATGTGATCCGACCTCTCCCCGCAAGCGGGGCGAGGTAAGCCAGGCCGCACGTGCGCCGCCTTAGCACGACCGCAGCGCGCCGTCCTCCCGCATCATTTCGACCAGCATGCCCTCGCGCAGGCCGCGGTCGGCGACGCGCAGCCGCGGCAGCGGGAACGCGTCGCGGATCGCGTCGAGAATGGCGCAACCGGCCAGCACCAGATCGGCGCGCTCAATGCTGATGCAATTGTTGTTGGCGCGCTCCTGATAGCTCATGCCGAGCAGCCGCTGGATCACCGAGGTGACGTCGGAATTGTTCATCCAGATGCCGTCGATGCGGCGCCGGTCGTAGCGCTGCAAATTGAGAAACACGCCGGCCAGCGTCGTCACGGTGCCCGACGTGCCGAGCAGATGCATGTCACGCAGATCACCGCCGTGCTCGGCCGCAAACGGCGCCACATATTGCGCGACCTCGGCGATCATCCGCGAATAGGATTCGGCCGTGACGTCCTTGCCGCCGAAATGCTCGGCGATGGTGACGACGCCGAGCGGGATCGACATCCAGGCCTTGATCCGCGGGACGGCGTTTTCTTCCCCTGGATCGCGCTCGATCCGGACCAGTTCCGTCGATCCGCCGCCGATATCGAACAGGATGGCGCCCCGCCCTTTGGGGTCGAGCAGCGGCGAGCAGCCGATCACCGCGAGCGTCGCCTCGGTCTCGCGATCGATCACCTCGAGCCGGATGCCGGTGTCTTTTGCCACCCTCTCGCGAAAGCTTTCGGCATTGGCCGCGGCGCGGCAGGCTTCGGTTGCGATCAACCGCAGGCGCCGAGCCTTGCGGTAGCGGATCTTGTCGCTGCAGATACTCAAGGCCGCAATGGCACGGTCAATCGCCGCTTCGCTGATGGAACCGGTCGAGGAGATGCCCTCGCCCAGCCGGATGATCCGCGAGAACGAATCGACCACGCGGAAGCCGTCGCCGGCCGGACAGGCGATCAGGAGCCGGCAGTTGTTGGTGCCAAGGTCGAGCGCGGCGTAGACGCCGCTTTCCGCCCCTGCCACAGCAGACCCTGACGGGCTTGCGCGGGCCGCAAGGCCATCGGCAAGCCGCGTATCCTCGTTCATCAAAACTGTCTTTCCGCGGCTTTGCTGCCGCCGAAGAATGAGCGCTCACGGAAACTTTAGCAGCGCCAAGGGCCTACGCAACATCCCATCACATAGGACCATGCCCAAACAGGCGTTGTCGCTGGGGGATCGGTGGGTTATTTGGTTCCGAGCCCGCGAAAGTCGCGGAAATCCAAGCATTTCAGGTATTTTTCGATGCAAGATCATACGTCGCCATCGTCGCTGGAAAACGCTATCGCAGTGCAAAAATACGGCGTCGGGCAGCCTGTGCGCCGCAAGGAAGACGACACGCTGGTTCGCGGCAAGGGCAAATACACCGATGATTTCAGCCTGCCGGGCCAGGCCTATGCCTGGATCGTGCGCTCCAGCCACGCCCACGGAATCATCCGCAGCATCGATATCAAGGCGGCGCGGACCATGCCGGGCGTGCTCGGCGCCTGGACCGGCCAGGACCTCGTGGCCGCCGGCTACAACCCCTTCACCTGCGGCCTGCCGCTGAAGAGCCGCGACGGCTCGCCGCTGCTGCAGACCAACCGCATGGCCTTGGCGACCGACAAGGTGCGCTTCGTCGGCGATCCCGTGGCCTATGTCGTCGCCGAAACGCTGGCGCAGGCGCGTGATGCGGCGGAAGCCGTCGAGTTCGATATCGAGCCGCTGCCCGCGGTGACCAGTGCCGAGGAAGCGGCAAAGCCCGGCGCGCCGCAGCTCTACGATCACATCCCCAACAACACAGCGCTCGACTATCACTATGGCGATGCAGCGAAGATCGATGCGGCATTCGCCGGCGCCGCGCATGTAACAAAGCTCGATATCGTCAACACCCGCGTCGCCGTGGTGTCGATGGAGCCGCGCGTGGCGCTGGCTTCCTACGACAAGGCCAGCGAGCGCTTCACGATCCAGGTGCCGACCCAGGGCGTTTCCGGCAACAAGGTCACGTTCGCAAAGATCCTGAACGTGCCGAACGACAAGGTTCGTATCCTGACCGCCAATGTCGGCGGCTCGTTCGGCATGAAGAACATGAACTATCCGGAATACACCTGCATCGCGCATGCCTCGAAGGTGCTGGGCCGCCCGGTGAAGTGGACCGACGAGCGCTCGACCAGCTTCCTGTCCGACAGCCACGGCCGCGCGCAGATCATGCATTGCGAACTGGCGCTCGACGCCGAGGGTAAATTCCTCGCCGTGCGTCTCCAAGGCTACGGCAATCTCGGCGCCTACATCACCGGCGTGGCGCCGGGCCCGCTGTCGCTCAACACCGCCAAGAACCTTGCGAGCGTCTATCGTACGCCGCTGCTCGGCGTCGACATCAAGACGGTGCTGACCAACACCACCTTGATGGGCGCCTATCGCGGCGCCGGCCGGCCCGAGGCCAATTACTATATGGAGCGGCTAATCGACCGCGCCGCCGATGAAATGGGCATCAACCGGCTCACCCTGCGCAAGCGCAACTTCATCAAGCCGGCGCAACTACCGTTCCCGGCGGCATCCGGCGTCACCTATGACAGCGGCGATTTCCAGGGCGTGTTTGCGAAAGCGCTGGAATTGTCCGACCACGCCAATTTTGCCAAGCGTAAAAAGGAAAGCAAGAAGCAGGGCAAATTGCGTGGGATTGCCGTCGGCTCCTATCTCGAAGTCACCGCACCGCCGAGCGGTGAACTCGGCAAGATCAATTTCGAGCCGGACGGATCGGTGAAGCTGACCACCGGCACGCTCGATTACGGCCAGGGGCATGCCACGCCGTTTGCGCAGGTACTGTCCGCAGAGCTCGGTGTACCCTTCGAGAAGGTCACGCTCGAACAGGGCGACAGCGATCTCGTGCGTTTCGGCAACGGCACCGGTGGCTCGCGCTCGATCACCGCGACCGGTCAGGCGATCGTCGAAGCCGCGGCGCTCGTGGTCGCCAAGGGCAAGCAGGCGGCGGCGCATCTGATGGAAGCCAGCGAGGGCGACATCGAATTCGGCAATGGCCGCTTCACCATCGCCGGCACCGACCGCTCGATCGGCATCATGGAGCTGGCGCAGCGGCTGCGCGACGGCAAGGTGCCGGAGGGCGTGCCCGATACGCTCGACGTCGACCACGCCACCAAGGACACGCCGTCGACCTTCCCCAATGGCTGCCACGTCGCTGAGGTCGAGATCGATCCCGACACCGGGGTTACGAAAATCGTGCGCTACACCGGGATCAGCGACTTCGGCACCATCGTCAATCCGATGATCGTCGACGGCCAGCTGCATGGCGGCGTCGCGCAAGGCATCGGCCAGGCGCTGATGGAGGAAGTCAGCTACGATTCCAGCGGCCAGCCGATCACCGGCTCGTTCATGGATTATGCGATGCCGCGCGCCGGCGACATCCCGCTGATGGCAACCGCCGATCATCCCTCGCCCGCCAAATCCAATCCGCTCGGCACCAAGGGCTGCGGCGAAGCCGGCTGCGCCGGCAGCCTCGCCTGCATCGTCAACGCTGTCATCGATGCGCTGTCGGAGTACGGCATTTCGGAGATCGATATGCCATTGACATCGGAACGCGTCTGGCGTGCGATCCAGGAGGCCAAGGCGAGGAAGGCGGCATAGGATGCAACCAGCCATCATCGGTGAACTCCGCGCAGCGTTCGACGCGACAACGGTCCTGACCGACGCCGATATCGATGCGCGCTATCACACCGACATGGCCGGCATTGCCGTCGCGCCGCCGCTCGCGGTGATGCGGCCGCACTCGACCGAGGACGTCTCGCGATTCCTGGCGATCTGCCACCGGGCGCGCGTTGCGGTCACGACCCAGGGCGGCATGACCGGACTCGTCGGCGCCACGATGCCGATGGCCGGCGAAATCGTGCTGTCGATGGAACGCATGAACGCGATCGAGGAGGTCGATACCGGCGGCGGGGTCGTCATCGCCCAGGCCGCCGTGCCGCTGCAGCGCGTGCATGAGCGCGTCGCGCAAGACGGCTTCATGTACCCTCTCGATCTCGGCGCCCGCGGCAGCTGCACGATCGGCGGCAACATCTCGACCAACGCCGGCGGCAATCGGGTGATCCGCTATGGCATGACGCGCGATCTCGTGCTCGGGCTCGAAGCGGTGCTCGCTGACGGCACCGTGCTCAAGGGCGTGCGCAAATACATCAAGAACAACACCGGCACCGACCTCAAGCAATTGTTCATCGGCACCGAAGGCACGCTCGGCGTGGTGACGCGCGCCGCATTGCGGATTTTCCCGGCGCCGGCCGAACAGCAGGTGGTGCTGTGCGCGCTGCCGAGTTTCGACAAGGTCCGGGCGATGCTCGACCTGGCGCGCAAGCGGCTTGGCGGCGAACTGACCGCGTTCGAGGTGATGTGGAACAGCTATTACCGCCTTGTGACGCAGCTGGTGCGAGGCGTCGCCGCGCCGCTGCCGGCCACCCATCCCTTCTACCTGCTGATGGAATCCTCGGGCAGCAATGCCGAGCGACTCCGCGCCGACGTTGAAAGTCTGCTCGAAGAGGCGCTCGGTGAAGGCATCATCCTCGATGCGATCATTGCCAATTCAGGTGCTTCTACAGCCGCGATCTGGCGGGTTCGCGATTCCAGCGTCGAACTCAGCCGGGCGACCGCGCCGATCGTCGGCTTCGACATCAGCCTCGCCATCGACCAGATGGAACCGTTCACGGAAGCCGTCGCAAAGGCGATCAAGGCGGTCGACAAGGACGCCTACACCATCGTGCTCGGGCATGTCGGCGACGGCAACCTGCACGTCAACACAAAATACTCGCCTCCGGCCGACAAGCATGAAGAGATGAAGAAGCTGGTCTTCGGCCTCACCAGCGAGTTCGGCGGTTCGATCTCGGCCGAGCACGGCATCGGCATCTCCAGGCGGCCATATCTCAAGCTCAGCCGCACCGCAGAGGAGATCGAGACCATGCGCACGCTGAAGCGCGCGCTCGATCCGCATCACATCCTCAATCCCGGTCGCGTCTTCGAAATGTGAAGAGCGCCGACTAGGCGGCGAGCTTCAAAGCGCGCTCCAGGAGCTCCAGCCGGTCCTGGCCCCAGAAGATCTCGCCCGAGGGCAAGACGTAACTGGGCGCGCCGAACACGCCCGCCTTCAGGGCATCCTGCGTGTATTGCTCATACAGCGCATCGAGTTCGGCGTCCGATGGGCCGCCGGCCCGCAGCGCGGCGGCATCGAGGCCGGCGCGTTGCGCTGATGATGCCATCACCGCGGGGTCCGCAAACGATTCCTCGCGCTCCCAGATGGCGCGCGCCAGCTCCAGCGACAATTTATGAGCGTCCTTGCCCTGCAGCTTGGCCGCGATCACGAGGCGCGTCGCCGCCGCGTCATCGCTGGGGAAGAATTTAGGCTCGACATTGAGCGGAAGCCCCCGCACCTCGCGCCAGCGCCTGAGCTCCATCAGCCGGTAAGCCTGCCGCTGCGGCGAGCGCTTTGGCAGCGGCAGCCCGCCGGTCTGCTCGAAAATCGGGCCGAACTTGGCGGGCTTGACGTTGACTTGTGCGCCATAGCGCCGCGCGATTTCGGCGAACGGGCCGCTGCCCATGTAGGTCCAGGGCGAGTTCAGCGACAGATAGTAGTCGATGGTAATGGCCATGGTTACGCCGCCACCTGTTCGCGCGGCTGGTAGATCGCGGTGTGGTGGCAATGCGCCAGCGGCGTCTGGCCGTTGGCTACCACCAGTGCGTCGAGTTCGACGAAACGGTGCCCCTTCTTGTCGTAATTGCCGATCACTTTGGCGCGGGCGGTCAATTCATCGCCGATGCGGGCCGCGGACAGGAGCTGCATCCTTGTGCCGACATGAATCCATGGGCCCATGATGGCGTTGTCGACCAGCACCATGTTCATCACCCGCGGCAACAGGCCGGGGTGGCCGAGTCCTTCCTGCGCGTAGATCGCTTCGGTTTCGCGAATATCCGCCAGATATTGTTTTGCCGCGTCCGTCGCCCAGGTGCGCGGCGCCGCGCCGAGCCATTTACCCAGCGCATAGGAGGTCGCGTCGACCGGCTTGCGCTCGCCCACCGCCGCGACCTCGACAAAGTCGGAAAGCGAGAATGATGGCGCTGCCGATGGCAGCGAAGCCGTGCCGGTCGCACAAATATCTCCCCGGCTCTCGACCTCGATCGCGAGCACGCCGTTGCTTTCTTCGCCCATGACATCGGCCTGCTCGCCGTCATAGACCGGCTTGACGAAGCGCGCCTCGATCAGTCCACGCTCGAGAAAGGCCCGGCCCCATTTTGCGACCGGCAGGTGCATCATGTAGGCCATGACATCGACGCCGGGCACCAGACCGCCGCTAAACCCATAGCGCTTCGCCACCGTGTCATCGTGCATCTTGTTCTCGGAATGCCTGGAAGTGTTGTAGGCCGAGACGCGATACGGCCCGATCCGGCTTGTCATGCCCGTTTCCTCTATTTTCTTGTTGTTTCCGGGCGTTATCGTACGCAAAGAAAGTGTCGTGGCAAGCGTGTTCCCCGGCCTGTTTTCCTCGCATTTTTCCGCCCCATGGAGTACCACGCGCGGACGAGACGAACTGACCGAATCCACCCCGATGAACTGACCTGAAGTGCCTGACTTGAACCCACCCCGCATCTATGTCGACGCCGACGCCTGCCCGGTCAAGGACGAGATCTACAAGGTCGCGAGCCGGCACGGCCTGCCCGTCAGCGTGGTCGCGGGCAATTTCATCCGCGTGCCGCAGGACCCGCTGATCGAGCGGATCGCCGCCGGCGCCGGGATGGATGCCGCCGACGACTGGATTGCGGAACGCGCCGGCAGAGGCGATATCGTCATCACCTCCGATATTCCGCTGGCGAGCCGTTGCGTGAAAGCCGGCGCCGAGGTGCTGGCACCGAACGGCAAGCCGTTCACCGAACAGTCGATCGGCATGACGCTCGCGGTACGCAACCTGATGACCGACCTGCGCTCATCAGGCGAAGTGACGGGCGGCCCGCGATCCTTTGCGCCGCGCGATCGCTCGGCGTTCCTCTCCGCGCTCGACCAGACCATCCGGCGCATCCAGCGTCAGCGGGCTTTGCCGCCTGCGCCGAACCAGAATTGAGCTGAACGATGGCGCCGCCGCTGATCCAGTTGAAAGATATCGCGCTGACCTTTGGCGGCACGCCGCTGTTATCCGGCGTGGAACTGTCCGTATCGACGGCCGAGCGCGTGTGTTTGATCGGCCGCAACGGCTCCGGCAAATCGACGCTGCTGAAGATCGCCGCCGGGCTCGTCGAGCCCGACAGCGGCAGCCGCTTCGTGCAGCCCGGCGCCACCATCCGCTATCTGCCGCAGGAGCCTGATTTCGGCGCGCACAAGACGACGCTGGCCTATGTCGAGGCCGGACTCAATCCGGGCGACGACCATTATCAGGCGCGCTATCTCATCGAGCAGCTGGGCTTGAGCGGCGATGAAGATCCCGCCCATGTCTCGGGCGGTGAAGCCCGCCGCGCGGCGCTGGCGCGGGTGTTGGCGCCCGCCCCCGACATTTTGCTGCTGGACGAGCCGACCAACCATCTCGATCTCACCACCATCGAATGGCTGGAAGGCGAGCTGGAGAGCCGCCGCTGTGCGCTGGTCATCATCAGCCATGACCGCCGCTTCCTCTCCAACCTGTCGCGCTCCACCGCCTGGCTCGACCGCGGCCAGATCAAGCAGATCGATCGCGGCTTTTCCGCTTTCGAGGCCTGGCGCGACGAGGTGCTGGCCGAGGAAGAGCGCGACCAGCACAAGCTCGATCGCAAGATCGTCAACGAAGAGCATTGGCTGCGCTACGGCGTCTCCGGCCGCCGCAAGCGCAACGTCAAGCGGCTCGGCAATCTGCATGCCCTGCGCGACCAGCGGCGCACTTATCGCGGCGCGACCGGGAACGCGAGCCTCGCCGCCGCCGAAGCGGACAAATCGGGCAAGCTGGTGATCGAGGCCAAGAACATCGGCAAATCCTTTGGCGACCGCAAAATCGTCGACGGATTCTCGATCCGGGTCCAGCGCGGCGACCGCATCGGCATCGTCGGCCCGAACGGCGCCGGCAAGACCACGCTCATTGACATGCTGACCGGCGGCAGCCCGCCCGACAGCGGCACGATCCGGCTCGGCGCCAATATCGAAATGGCGACGCTGGACCAGCACCGCGAAAGCCTCGACCCCAAATCGACGCTGGCCGACGCCCTGACCGGGGGCGGCAGCGACCACGTCATGATCGGCGGGAAGCCGAAGCATGTCGTCAGCTACATGAAGGACTTTTTGTTCGCGCAGGAGCAGATGCGCACGCCGCTGGAGGTACTGTCGGGCGGCGAACGCGGGCGGCTGATGCTGGCGCGCTCGTTGGCCAAGGCATCCAACCTGCTGGTGCTCGACGAGCCGACCAACGATCTCGACCTCGAAACCCTCGACGTGCTCGAGGAAATGCTCGGCGACTACGAAGGCACGGTGATCCTGATCAGCCATGACCGCGACTTTCTCGACCGCGTCGTGACCTCGGTGATCGCGCCCGAAGGTGACGGAAGCTGGATCGAATATGCCGGCGGCTACACCGACATGCTGGCGCAGCGCGGCGCGGACCTGAAGCGCGAGGCGGTAAAGGTCGCCGATGAGAAACGGGAAGCGAGGGTTGCCGCTGGATCGCCCCAGGCCGGACCGAAACGGCGCCTGAACTTCAACGAAAAGCACGCGCTGGAAACGCTGCCCAAGACCATGGCGAAGCTGCAAGCCGAGATCGCCAAGCAGCAGCGCATCCTCGACGATACCGATCTCTACAAGAAGAACCGCAAGAAGTTTGATTCCGCCTCCGATGCGCTTACAAAGGCGCAGAAGGACTTGCAGGAAGCCGAGGACAAGTGGCTGGAGCTTGAAGTGCTTCGGGAAGAGATTGAACAGGCTTAAAGGCTAATGTTTCCTTCCGTCATTGCGAGGAGCGAAGCGACGAAGCAATCCATACTTGCTTTGCCGCACCATGGATTGCTTCGCTTCGCTCGCAATGACGGGGATGAACTGGAGTGAAAAAATGACCACACCTCTCGCCGCCAAGATCGCCCGTGAATACGGCACCCCCGCCGCCGTGATCGACATGGACCGGGTCGAGCGCAACATCGCGCGCATCCAGGCGGCTTGCGATGCCGCAGGCGTCGCCAACCGGCCGCATATCAAGACCCACAAGAGCCCGCTGCTTGCGACCATGCAGATCAAGGCCGGCGCCAAGGGCATCACCTGCCAGAAGCTCGGTGAAGCCGAAGTGATGGCAGACGCCGGGATCGACGACATCCTGATCAGCTACAATCTGATCGGTGAGGAGAAGATGGCCCGGCTCGGCGCGCTGCAGGGCAAGGCCCACATGACGGTCGCCTGCGACAATTCCGTCGTGGTGGCGGGCCTGCCGCAAGCGGCCGCAGCATCCGGCCGCCCGCTGTCGGTGGTGGTTGAGTGCGACACAGGCCGCAAGCGTGCCGGCGTCGAGACGCCTGCCGAAGCCATTGCGTTGGCACGCGAGATCGCAGCGTCAAAAGGGCTGAAATTCGCTGGCTTCATGCTGTACCCGACAGAAACCGGCTGGGCGGAAGCGCAGAAGTTCTTTGACGAGGCGCTGGCAGGCGTCCGCGCGCTCGGCCTCGACGTCACCATGGTCTCGACCGGCGGCTCGCCGAACATGAAGAATGTCGGCAAGCTCAAGGGCGCCACCGAGCATCGGCCCGGCACCTACATCTACAACGACCGCATGCAGGTCGCCGCCGGCGTCGCCAGCTGGGACGATTGCGCGCTCAGGATCTATTCGACGGTCGTCAGCCGCGCCGGTCCGGATCGCGGCATTCTCGATGCCGGCTCCAAGACACTGACGTCCGACACCGGCGGGCTCGAAGGCCACGGCCTGATCCTCGAGCATCCCGAGGCGAAAATCGCGCGTTTTGCCGAAGAGCATGGCTTCCTCGACCTCACCCGCAGCAATACACGCCCGAACGTCGGCGACGTCGTGCGGATCGTGCCCAACCATGTCTGCGTCGTCGTCAACATGATGGACGAAGTGGTGATGGTGCGCGGCGAGGAGATTCTTGGAACGCTGCCGGTCGCGGCGCGGGGGAAGCTGCGGTAGTTGCCGGTCCGTAGGATGGGTAGAGCGGAGCGAAACCCATCCTCTATCCCAGTGACGTGATGTGATGGGTTTCGCTTACGCTATACCCATCCAACGATCGAGCCACTTCAACACGCCCCTACCCGCCGCAGCACCCGTTGCAAACGACGCCTGCAGCAGATAGCCGCCGGTGGGAGCTTCCCAATCGAGCATTTCACCGGCCGCGAATACGCCGGGCAAACGACGGATCATGGAATCGGCGTCGAGTTCATCGAAGGCGATACCGCCTGCGGTCGAGATCGCGCGCGCGATCGGCGCGACGCCGTTGAGTTCTATGGGCACGGCGTTGATCAGACGCGCTAGGTTGGCCGGTGACAATGACGCCAGCGCCACGCCGGTTGTCTTCGCCGCCTCCTGCAGCAATCCAATCGCGACCGGCGAGAGATGCGCGGCCTTGCGCAGGAAGTTCGACTGGGATTGTTTGCCCTTTGACGCGGACAGCCGCGCGGTCAATTCCTCGATCGCCAGATCGGGCCGTAGCGCGACGTGCAGCGTCGCCTTCCCTGCGCTGAGGATCGCTTCGCGCAAGTCCGCCGAGAGCGCATAGATCGCGCCACCTTCGATGCCCGTGCGGGTGATAATGGCCTCACCGCGAACGCTGTGTGCGCCAGACGTCAACGCCACGCCCTTGAGCGGCTGGCCTTCGAACCGATCTCGGAAAATGTCCGACCAGGCGATGGTGAAGCCGGAATTGGCGGGACGAAGCATTGATATCGTCACGCCCTTGGCGGCAAGCGTTTCCGCCCATGCACCGTCGGAGCCGAGCCGTGGCCAGCTAGCGCCGCCGAGCGCCAGCACGGTTGCTGTCGCCTCGATCTCGCGTTGGCCATCGGGTGTTTGAAAAAGCAAGCGGCCGTTGTCATCCCACCCGGTCCAGCGATGGCGCAGCCCGAGCTGAACGCCCTGCGAGTCCAGCCGCCGCAGCCATGCCCGCAGCAGCGGTGAGGCCTTGAACGCCTTTGGGAAAACCCGGCCGCTGGAGCCGACGAAGGTCGGCTGCCCCAGCGCCTCGCTCCAGTCGCGCAGCGCCTGCGGCGGAAAGGCGTCGATGGCCGCCTTCAGGTTCGGCATTGCTTCGGCGTATCGCGCAAGAAACGCGGGCAGCGGTTCGCTGTGCGTGAGATTGAGCCCGCCCCGCCCGGCCATCAGCAGCTTGCGGCCGGCGGACGGCATCGCGTCATAGACGGTGACGGCAGCACCGCCTTGCGCGAGCACTTCGGCGGCCATCAGGCCGGCGGGGCCGGCGCCGATGATGGCGACTTGGGTTTGAGTCGAGGACATTTCGTAATGTAGGCCGGATCACGCGCAACAAGAACAGTCGTCATGCCCGGGCTTGTCCCGGGCATCCACGACTTGCTTTCGATGCGGCCCTAGAGACGTGGATGGCCGGGTCAAGCCCGGCCATGACGATGGGATGGTTCGTCATTCCGGGATGGTGCGCTAGCACCAGACCTCAGGGGCGCAATTGCGCCCTGGGGAATCTCGAGATTCCGGGCTCGACGCTTCGCGTCGCCCCGGAATGACGGCGAGCGCTACAGCTTGATCCCCGCTCTTGCCGCCGCCTGCCCCACATACTTCTGCGTCTGTTCGAACGCGCCCTGCAGCGCTTTCGCCGTCGACATGTCGCCGATCGCGGCAAAGTTCGCCGCGATGGCGTCCGGTGTCCAGTCGGACTGGGCCAGGTTGATGCCTTCGGTCTCGACGACCTTGATCACCGCAAACGAGCCGGCACCGGCGCCCATGATGGTGCGGGTCGGCGCGTCCTCGCTGAGCAAAAATTCCACCGCCGGCGTGATCGCCTCGGGGCGCATCAGCGCCAGCGCCTGCGGTGGCAGCAGTTCCTCGGTCATGCGCGTCGCCGCGGTCGGCGAGATGGTGTTGACGCGGATGTTGTTCTTGCGGCCCTCCTCCGCCAGCACGTTCATCAGGCCGATCATGCCGGCTTTGGCCGCGCCGTAATTGGCCTGGCCGAAATTGCCGAACAGGCCGGATGAGGAGGTGGTGACGACGATGCGGCCGTAATTGCGCTCGCGCATGCCGGCCCACACCGCCTTGCAGCAATAGAAGGTGCCGGTGAGATGGACATCCAGCACTTTCGCGAAATCGGCGACTTCCATTTTTGTGAACGACTTGTCGCGCAGGATGCCGGCATTGGCGCACAGCAGATCGACGCTCCCCCACTCTTTGGTGGCGCGCTCGACCATCTCCGTGACCTGTTCGAAATTCGAGACGTCAGCGCCGTCGGCGATCGCTGTACCGCCGGCTTTGCGGATTTCCTCGACCACGGTCTCGGCCGGGGTCAGCGAGCCACCGGTGCCGTCGCGCGCGCCGCCGAAATCATTGACCACCACCTTGGCGCCACGGCTGGCCAGCCCCAGCGCATGCGCCCGTCCCAGACCATTGCCCGCGCCGGTGACGATTGCGACGCGTCCGTCAAACCTGATTGTCATGCTTGCAGTTCCTACTTCTCGTCATGGCCGGGCAAAAGCGCGAAGCGCGTCTCCGCCCAGATGACCCGGGCATCCATCCAAAATCGAGAGGTTTTTGAGCAGTGATGGATTGCCGGGTCAAGCCCGGCAATGACGGGCGAAACCTTACGCGAAATAGATCAAGCCGAGCCAGTTGGCGACCAAAGCGGGTTTTGCTTCACCCTCGATCTCGACGGTGACATTGGTGCGCGACTGCAGTTCCTTGGGCTTGCGCAAAATTGCCTCCAGCAGCGTGAAACGGCCGCGGACGCGGGAGCCCGCGCGCACCGGCGACATGAAGCGCAGCCGGTCGAACCCGTAGTTGACGCCCATCGTGGTGCCTTCGATGACCGGCATCACCTCGTAGGACATGATCGACAGCAGAGACATCGTCAGAAAGCCGTGCGCCACCGTTGTGCCGAACGCGGTTTCCTTTTTGGCGCGCTCGGGATCGACATGGATGAACTGGTGGTCCTCGATCACGTCGGCATAGACGTTGATCCTGGCCTGATCGACCAGGTGCCACGACGACACGCCGATCTCCTTGCCGACCATGGCCTGGTAGGCCTCAAACGAGACCGGCGGTTTCTTCCAGACTTCATTCATTACTCAGGTCTCCAATCCGGCGGTCCGCACCTTCTGCAGCTCCGGAAACTGTTCTTCGCGGAATTCCGTCCCGCGCAGCGCATCGGCGCGGTTGTCGTCGTGCTCCAGCCGGCGCAATTGCACGCGGCGGATCTTGCCCGAGATCGTCTTTGGCAATTCGGTTACGAGCTCAATGCGGCGGATGCGCTTGAACGGCGCCAAGCGGGTGTGCAGGTGGTTGAAGATCGACAGCGCGGTCTCCGGCGTGCGCTCGACGCCCGCGACCAGCAGCACATAGGCCTTCGGGATTGCGAGCCTGATCGGATCGGGACTGGGCACGACCGCGGCTTCCGCGACCGATTCATGCTCCAGCAGCACGCTCTCCAGTTCGAACGGACTGATGCGGTAGTCGGACGATTTGAAGACGTCGTCGGAGCGGCCGACAAAGGTCAGGTAGCCCTCGTCATCGGCAAACACGACGTCGCCGCTGCGATAGAGGTCGCCATCGGCGCCGCTCAGTTTGCCGTCCTCGCCCTGATAGCCCTGCATCAGGCCGGCCGGACGGTCCGCGCCGAGCACCAGCGTGACCTCGCCCTCTTTGGTCGCGTGGCCATCATTGTCGGTGATCTGCACGCGATAGCCGGGCAATGGTCGGCCCATCGATCCGACCTTGACGTTCTGGCCCGGCGAATTGCCGGCGAGCGCCGTGGTTTCGGTCTGGCCATAGCCGTCGCGGATGGTCAGGCCCCAGGCGGTGCGGACCTGATCGATGACTTCGGGATTGAGCGGCTCGCCGGCGCCGCAGACTTCGCGCAAGGAGACTTTGAAGGCCGCAAGCTTCTCCTGGATGAACAGCCGCCACACCGTCGGCGGTGCGCACAAGGTCGTCACGCCACAACGGCCGATGGTCGCGAGCAACGCCTTGGCGTCGAAGCGCGGCTGATTAACCACGAACACGGTGGCGCCGGCATTCCAGGGCGCGAACAAGCAGCTCCAGGCATGCTTGGCCCAGCCCGGCGAGGAAATGTTGAGATGCACGTCGCCCGGCTGCAGCCCGAGCCAGAACATCGTCGACAACGCGCCGACGGGATAACTGCGCTGGCTGTGCCGCACCAGCTTTGGCTTTGCCGTGGTGCCCGAGGTGAAATAGAGCAGCATGGGGTCGTCGGCGTTGGTCGGACCATCGGCTGCGAATGTTTCCGAAGCGCCGGCGGCCTCTTCGAACGGCAACCAGCCCTCGTGCTTCGATGTCGCGCCGACGACGATGCGCACCAGGCCTTCGGCGCCGAGACTGGCAAATTTCGCGACCTGATCCTGCGAGGCCACCACCACCTTGGCCCGGCCACGGTCGAGCCGGTCGCGCAGTTCATCGGGTGTGAGCAGCGTCGTCGCGGGGATCACGACGACGCCGAGCTTCATCGCCGCTAGCATGGTCTCCCACAGCGGCACGACATTGCCGAGCAGCAGCAGTAGATGATCGCCGCGCTTCAGGCCCTGCGCGCGCAGGAAATTGGCGACCTGGTTGGAGCGGCGCGACAGCGCGGCAAAGGAAAGCTTTGTCTCCTTGTCGCTGCCGGCGTCGACGATCCACAGCGCCGCGCGGTCCTTGCTGTCGGAGTTACGCGCCAGTTCGGCATCGAACCAGTCCAGCGCCCAGTTGAACGGAACCGGATCCGGCCAGCGGAACCCCTTTACCGCGGTGTCGTAGTCGGTGCGGTGCTTGAGCAGAAAGGCGCGCGCTTCCTGGAAACTCGTCATCGGCTCTCCGTTATTTTCCGGCGAGACTCCGAACGTGCTGGATAATCCCGGAAAAATCCACCCCGCCATGGCCGGCGGCGTCGAACGCCTTGTAGATCTCCTGCGCGTGCTTGCCCAGAGGGGTCGCGGCGCCCGCGGCGTTGGCGGCGTCCTGCGCCAGCGTCAAATCCTTCACCATCAGATTGGAGGCGAAACCGGGCTTGTAGCCGTTGTTGGCCGGCGAGGTCGGAACCGGGCCCGGCACCGGGCAATAGGTCGTCAGCGACCAGCATTGCCCTGATGAGGTCGAGGCGACGTCGAACAACGCCTGATGCGACAGGCCGAGCTTTTCGGCGAGCGCGAAGGCCTCGCCGACCGCGATCATGGAAATGCCCAGAATCATGTTGTTGCAGATCTTGGCCGCCTGCCCCGCACCGGCGCCGCCGCAATGCACGATCTTCTTGCCCATATTCTCCAGCACCGGCTTGGCGGCGCCGAACGCCTTGTCCTCGCCGCCGCACATGAAGGTCAGCGTCGCGCCCTTGGCGCCGCCGGTGCCGCCGGACACCGGCGCATCGACGGAAGCCATGCCGTGCTTGGCCGCCAGCGCATGCGCCTGTTTTGCACTCTCGACGTCGATGGTCGAGCAATCGATGATCAGCGCACCCTTGGCCATCGCGGGAACCACGTCGGTCCAGACCGAGACCACGTGCTTGCCCGCGGGCAGCATGGTGATGACGGTATCCGCCCCCTTCACCGCGGCCGCGGCGCTTTCTGCAGTCGTAGCGCCGTCGCTCCTGGCCTGGTTCTTGGACGCCTCGACCAGATCAAAGGCGATGACCTTGTGGCCGGCCCTGACCAGGTTGGCCGCCATCGGCCCGCCCATATTGCCGAGGCCAATGAATGCGATAGTAGCCATCTCGAATCCTCCGCGTGAGCTGTTCTTGTTGTTTCAGTTGAACCTGAGTTCGTCGGCGCCGATCTCGGCGAAATAAGGCGCCTGCATCGCCGGCGTCACGTCCTCGATCCGCGGCGGCGACCATTTTGGATTGCGGTCCTTGTCGATCACGGCGGCGCGCACGCCCTCGCGGAAATCGTCGCTGGCAAAGACTTCCAGCGCCGCGCGATATTCCCGCACCAGGCATTCTTCCAGCGAGGACGACGCCCGCGCCAGCCGAAGCAGTTTCAGCGTGACCACCATGCCGCGCGGGGATTTTTCACCGAGCGTCTTCAGCGTCGCCTGCGCCAGTTCCGATCCGTCGCGCTGCAGGGCGGCGACGATATCTTCCATTCGGTCATGGGCGAACCAGTTGTCGATTTTTGCCTGCATCGCGGCAACGGGACCAGCGGTCTCGCCGGTCGCAAAGCCCTCGACCAGGGTTTTGATCTCGGCTGATGTCGTTCCGGGCCGGACTTTGGTGAGCGCCTCGCGCAGCGCGGCCAATTTGGCCGACGGCACCACCGTGTCGGCAAAGCGCGCATTAATCGCGTCTGGACCATTCATCGTTTGGCCAGTCAGGCCAAAATAGGTTCCGATCTCGCCCGGCGAATGCGAGAGTAGCCAGGTGCCGCCGACATCTGGGAAAAATCCGAGGCCGACTTCAGGCATGGCGAGCTTTGTCCGCTCGGTCACCACGCGATGGCTGCTGTGGGCGGATAGCCCGACGCCGCCGCCCATTACGATGCCGTCCATGAAGGCGACATAGGGCTTTGGGAATTTCTTGATGCGGGCATTGAGGATGTATTCCTCGCGCCACAGGATCTTGCCGAGATCGCCGGCGACTTTTGAACTCTCCCAGAGTGCGCGGATATCGCCGCCGGCGCAGAGACCGCGTTCGCCCGCGCCTTCCAGCAGGATCACCGCGACGGCCGGATCGGCCTCGAACCGATCGAGCGCCTTGTCGACGTCGCGAAACATCTCCAGCGTCACGGCATTGATCGCCTTCGGCCGGTTGAGCCGGATCACGCCGCAGGAACCCTCGCGCCTTGCGATCAGGTCGCCCTCCGGCGCCTCGGTAGCCGAGGTCATCGCGCGCCCTCGATCAATTTTCGCGACACAATCAACCGCATGATCTCGTTGGTCCCTTCCAGGATCTGATGCACGCGCAAATCGCGCACGATCTTTTCGATGCCGTATTCGCTGAGGTAACCGTAACCGCCGTGCAGTTGCAGCGCCTGGTTGGCGACCTCGAAACCGACATCGGTGCCAAAACGCTTGGCCATCGCGCATAGCATGGTTGCGTCCGCATCCTTGCGGTCGAGCGCGGCGGCGGCGCGCCACACAAAGGTCCGCGCCGCCTCCAGTTCGGTCGCCATGTCGGCGAGGCGGAACTGCAGCGCCTGGAATTCGTCGAGGCGCTTGCCGAAGGCTTTTCGCTCCTTCATGTAGCTAAGCGATTTGTCGAGCGCATTTTGCGCGCCGCCGAGCGAGCACGCCGCGATGTTGATGCGGCCGCCATCGAGCCCGGCCATCGCGATCTTGAAGCCGATGCCCTCGTCGCCGAGGCGATTTTCAATCGGCACACGGGCGTTCTCAAAGATCACCGCGCGGGTCGGCTGCGCATTCCAGCCCATCTTCCGCTCATTGGCGCCGAACGACAGCCCTGGCGTATCGCCCTCGATCACCAGGGTCGAGATGCCGCCGGGGCCATCGGCGCCGGTGCGCACCATCACCACATAGAGATCGCCCTTGCCGGCGCCTGAAATGAACTGTTTCTGGCCGTTGAGCACGTAGTGATCGCCGTCGCGCACCGCGCGGGTGCGCAAGGCAGCCGCGTCCGAGCCGGAGCCCGGCTCGGTCAGGCAATAGCTCGCCAAGAGCTCCATGGTGCAGAGTTTTGGCAGCCACTTCTGGCGCTGGGTGTCGTTGCCATAGGCATCGATCATCCAGGACGCCATGTTGTGGATCGAGATGAACGCC
Source organism: Bradyrhizobium sp. AUGA SZCCT0222 (assembly GCF_018130205.1). NCBI lineage: Bacteria > Pseudomonadati > Pseudomonadota > Alphaproteobacteria > Hyphomicrobiales > Nitrobacteraceae > Bradyrhizobium > Bradyrhizobium sp. AUGA SZCCT0222. Next base: position 54,311 of record NZ_JAFCLX010000011.1, on the reverse strand, counting down.
GACACCGTCGGGCAGCCCTGCGCCAGCGCCTCGAAGATCAACGCAGCGTCGAACCGCGTCAGCGCCGAGCCGCCGACATCGTCGCGGATATAGACCCCGCCGATGCCGAGCGTTGCCGCCTCGCGCATCACGTCGACCGGGAAATGCTTTTCCGCGTCCCAGCGGATCGCATGCGGCGCGATTTTTTCCGCGGCGAATTCCCGCGCCATATCGCGAACCGCAATCTGGTCCTCGTTGAGAGCGAAATGCATTCTGGGCTGCTCATTCTTGTCGTCATTGCGAGGAGCGAAGCGACGAAGCAATCCATTCTTCGTTTACGCGGCAAGATGGATTGCTTCGCTGCGCTCGCAATGACGGCCTTGGCTATACCGTCAGTTCATCGTCGGGATCGAGAACTCCGCACCCTCCTTCACACCCGACGGCCAGCGCGAGGTGATGGTCTTGGTCTTGGTGTAGAAGCGAATCGAATCCGGTCCGTGCTGGTTGAGATCGCCGAAGCCGGACTTCTTCCAGCCGCCGAAGGTGTAGTAGGCGATCGGCACCGGGATCGGCACGTTGATGCCGACCATGCCGACTTCCACCTTGGCGGCGAAATCGCGCGCGGCGTCGCCGTCGCGGGTGAAGATCGCAACGCCATTGCCATAGTCATGGTCCGACGGCAGCGCCAGCGCTTCCTTGTAGTCGTGCGCGCGCACCACCGACAGCACGGGGCCGAAGATCTCTTCCTTGTAGATCCGCATGTCCTTGGTGACGTTGTCGAACAGCGAACCGCCGAGATAGAATCCCTTCTCGTAGCCCTGCATCTTGAAGCCACGGCCGTCGACAGCGAGCGTCGCGCCTTCCTTGACGCCGATATCGATGTAGTTCTTCACCTTCTCGACCGCTTCGCGCGTCACCAGCGGGCCGTAATCGGCCGACGGATCGACCGAGGTACCGATCTTGAGCGACTCCACGCGCGGGATCAGCTTTTCCATCAGGCGGTCGGCGGCGGTCTTGCCGACGGGCACCACGACCGAAATCGCCATGCAACGCTCGCCCGCCGAGCCGTAACCGGCGCCGATCAGGGCATCGACGGCCTGATCCATGTCGGCGTCGGGCATCACGATGGCATGGTTCTTGGCGCCGCCAAAACACTGGCAACGCTTGCCGGTCTGCGCGGCGCGCTCGTAGATATACTGCGCAATCGGCGTCGAGCCGACAAAACCGATCGCCTTGATATCGGGATCGTCGAGAATGGCGTCGACCGCTTCCTTGTCGCCGTTGACGACGTTGAGCACGCCGGGCGGCAGGCCGGCCTCGATCATCAGGGCGGCCAGCATCATCGGCACGCCGGGATCGCGCTCCGAGGGTTTCAGGATGAACGCGTTGCCGCAGGCGATCGCGGGCGCGAACTTCCACATCGGGATCATCGCCGGGAAATTGAACGGCGTGATGCCGGCGACGACGCCGAGCGGCTGCCGCATCGAGTAGATGTCGATGCCGGGGCCGGCGCCTTCGGTGTACTCGCCCTTCATGAGATGCGGAATGCCGCAAGCGAATTCGGCGACTTCGAGTCCGCGCTGGATATCGCCCTTGGCGTCGGGAACGGTTTTGCCATGCTCACGTGCAAGGCAATCAGCGAGTTTGTCGTAGTCACGCTGTACCAGTTCGACGAATTTCATCATCACGCGCGCGCGGCGCTGCGGGTTGGTCGCGGCCCATTCCGGCTGAGCTGCCTTGGCGTTCTCGACGGCGGCGCGAACTTCGGCCTTGGAGGCCAGCGCCACCTTGGCCTGGACGTCGCCGGTCATCGGCTCGAATACGTCGGCCGTCCGGCCCGAATTACCCTTGACCTCTTTGCCGCCGATGAAATGTCCGATTGAACGCATGAATCTTCTCCTTGGGCCCGGCCGAGCCTCGGTTCAGAACCGAGGCTCTAATCCTTGATTTAACGCGTTTTCTTCACGCGAACCGGTGTCCACTTCGCTTGAAAACGCTTTGGTTCGCTTTGAAGTCTTTTTGACCCGCATTTCCTAGGATACAAGTCTGATAAATTGCACCATAGATGTGCGGAAATGCTGGATCAAGGCGGCGGTACGATCGATTGGGATGACTTCCGTTTTCTGCTGGCGATTGCGCGCGGCGGAACGGTATCCGCTGCCGCAAAACAGCTTGGGGTCGATCATGCCACAGTGATCCGGCGTGTCGACCGGCTGGAGCGGCATCTGTCCGCAAAACTGTTTGATCGGCGCAAAACCGGCTATTTGCTGACCGAGGCCGGCCAGCGCGTCGCCGACAGCGCCGAAGCGATGGAATCGACCATCGTCGCCAACCAGGAGGCGGTCGGCGGCTCCCGCGCGCATCTGACCGGCACCGTGCGGATCGGGGCGCCCGACGGCTTTGGCAGCCACTTCCTGGCCTCGCGGCTGGTGAAATTCGTCGAGCGCTATCCGGATCTCGACCTTCAGCTCGTCGCCACCGCACGGCTGTTCAGCCTGTCGAAGCGCGAGGCTGACATTGCGATCAGCCTGACCATGCCAAAGGAAGGCCGGGTGTTCGGGCGCAAGCTGCTCGACTACAGCCTCGGGCTCTATGCCGCCCCCGCCTATCTCGACCGCGCGCCCGGGATTACCGGGCGCAGCGACCTCGCCGCCCATCGCTTCGTCGGCTACATTGAGGAACTGCTGTTCACGCCGGAGCTGGATTATCTGCCGCAGGTTAGCCCCAAGATCTCCGCAAAATTCCGCAGCGCCAATCTGATCGCGCAGCTCAACGCCACCATCGCCGGATTCGGCATCGCCGTGCTGCCGCATTTCATGGCAACGGCGCATCCCGAGCTGCGCCCGGTGCTGCCGGACGAGATCACGATCTCGCGGACGTTCTGGCTGCTGATGCACGCCGACAGCAAGGATCTGGCGCGGATCCGCGCGGTGGCGGATTACATTTATGAGACGGTGGAGAACGAGCGCGGGCTGTTCAGCGGGCGGTGAAGCGACGTGTCGTCCCGGCGAAGGCCGGGACCCATAACCACCGGCCGCCATCGTTTGCGGGATACTCGTTATCTGCTTTCTTTTCCAACAGCACCGTCACGGCGTATGGGTCCCGGCCTTCGCCGGGACGACGGTGGTGGCCCTAATTCGGCTTCGACTTCGCCACCGGCTTCTTCGCCGCCGCCGCGCGACCGAGCACGGCCTCGCGCCCGGCGGCTAGAATTTCGTCGGAAAACTCGCCATTGCCGGCGATCCGCGACAGCACCAGCGTGCCCATCATGGTCGCGAGCGCGGCGACCGCCTGCTTGCGCGCGACTTTGCGCGGCACGTCGAGAATCTGATCGGCCATCATGTCGATCATCGCTTCCAGCTTGGCCGCAAAAGCCTTCCGCGTCTTCGCGCTCTCACGCGCGATCTCGGCGCCGAGCGTCGGAATCGCGCAGCCATGGCCGGGATCGTCGCGATGAACAGGCGTCAGATAATTCTCGACGATGGTTGCGAGACGCTTGTCCGGCGGGGTCTCGTCGGCGACCTTGCGCCAGCGCTCGGTCGAGCGGTCCATCGCATAGGCAAAGGCTTCGATGACAAGCGCCTCGCGGGAATCGAAATGCGCGTAGAAGCCGCCATGGGTCAGGCCGGCCTCCTTCATCAGATCGGCGACGCCGATGCCATGCGCGCCCTTTTCGCGAAGCCGCACGGACGCCTTCTTCACGATCCGCGCGTGGGTTTCCTGCTTGTGCTCCTTGGAATACCGCATCGTAATCCCATAACCATTAGATGTTTGCAGTCATATAATAGCAATTGCGCGTAAAAATAGCTGCAACTATTTCGTTTTAGCCTCGCCGCCGATCATCGAGAAGGTGGCGGTCGCGTGCACTGCAAGATTGCCGGCGCCGTCGCGGACAAAGCCTTCGGTATAGCTGGTCTGGCGGCCGAGTTTTATGATTTTGCCTTCGGCCGAGATCTTGCCCGACTTGACCGAGAGCGGCCGCAGATAGGTCAGCTTGAGATCGAGCGTCACCGCGCCCTGCCCGGCCGGCAGCATGGTCGAGATCGCACAACCCATGGCGGTATCCAGCAGAGCTGCCGCGGTCGCGCCGTGCAGCAGACCGATGGTATTTTCCAGGCTTTCATGCGGTTCGAGTTCCATCACGATCCGCCCCGGTTCGGCCGTGCGAAGGCGGAAATCGATCAGGCGGGCCATCGGCGGTTCCGGCAGCACGCCGTCGCGGATCGCGCACATCGCCTCCATGCCCGTCATCCCTGCGGCGGCCTTCGCGGCCGGCCCCGGCGCCTGCCAGTCGACCACGCGCTCCCGGCGCATGGCTGAAGAAAACAGGTCGACGGTATCAATCGCGCTCATGGCAGCTCCTTTTAGATGATGACTGTCATATTATATGGCCGACCGTCGCCGCGCAACGCCTCTCGCCTGCCTGCCCTTGACAATTCAGCGCATTGTCCGGGAAGTGGTGTGAACCGTGCCACTGAACCCAAAAACCAAAACCAATCAGAGAAAATCAGATGGAAATGCTCAATCCCCATTGCGGTATCGACCGCGATCCGCGCGGCGTGGTGCGGCTGTCGATCTGCAACGCCGGTTCGCTGAACATCCTGAGTTCCGCCGTCACATCAGGCGTACGCGAAGGCTTTGAGAAACTCGCCACCGATCGGACCATTCGCGCGGTGATCCTGGCCGGCCAAAGCGAGAAGAGCATGATCGGCGGCGCCGACATCAAGGAAATGGCAAAACTCGACCAGAAATCCGCCGAAGCCTTCATCACGCGGCTGCGCGACCTCTGCGAAGCCGTGCGCCAATTCCCGGCGCCCGTGATCGCGCGGCTGCCGGGCTGGTGTCTCGGCGGCGGCCTTGAAGTCGCGGCTGCCTGCGATTTCCGGATTGCCGCGCACGACGCCCATTTTGGCATGCCTGAGGTCAAGGTCGGTATTCCCTCGGTGATCCACGCAGCACTCTTGCCGCGGCTGATCGGCTGGGGTCGCGCCCGCTGGCTTGTCATGACGGCCGAAAACATCGACGCGCCGACGGCGCTGGCCTGGGGACTGGTCGACAAGGTCGCGCCGGCCGGCGGCCTCGATGACGCGGTCGAGCATACGGTCAAGGCGCTGCTCGAGTGCGGAGCGGAAGCGCTGCGTTCGCAGAAGGCGCTCATGCGACAATGGGAAGAGCTGCCGCTGACGGAATCTGTCAATCTTAGCGTTGGCGTATTCGGGCAGTCCTTCCTGACCGGCGAACCGCAGCGGATGATGCAGGGATTTCTCGACCGGAAGCGATAGGCGCAGGAGAAGAAATGGAACGGTCGTTCGACGCAATCGTACTCGGTTTGGGAGCAATGGGCTCCGCCGCGACTTACCAGCTGGCCAGTCGAGGCGCCTCCGTTCTCGGGATTGATCAGTTCAAGCCGCCTCATGAGCTGGGTTCGACGCACGGCGATACGCGAATTACGCGTATCGCCTGCGGCGAGGGTCCCGAGTATTCGCCATTTGCCCAGCGGTCGCACGAGATATGGCGCGACATCGAGAGCCGGACCGGTCGGGATCTTTTCACCCAGAATGGACTGCTGGTGATCTCCGGCAAGGGTAAGCGCGCAGCCGGACATGAGAATCCGGAATTCCTCAAATCCACGGTAACAGCGGCCGACGCGGCCAAGATCCGCTACGAAATGCTGGATGGCAAAACGATCAGGGAGCGTTTTCCCGCCTTCAATGTCAACGACGACGACGAAGCCTATTTCGACGAGGTCAGCGGCTTTGTGCGACCTGAATCATGCGTTGAGGCACAGCTTCAGCTCGCGGCCACCTCGGGCGCCGTGCTGCGCTTTTACGAGAAGGTGCTCAAATTCGAACCCGATGGCGACGGCGTGCAGGTGACGACAGGCGTCAGCACCTATCGCGCCAAAAAACTCATCGTAACCGCTGGTCCATGGATCAACCAGGTATTAGGCCTGGATCGGCAATTCAGCATAACACGGCAGGTGCTTTATTGGTTTGGCCTGAAAAACCAGAACCAATACGCCGAATTTCTTCCAGAGCGATTTCCGGTCTACATCTGGCAACTTCCGGCACCCCAGAGCATCTACGGCTTTCCCTTGATTGGCCACTCCGAACAGGGGGTGAAGATCGCCACCGAGCAGTATGTCGATACGACAACGCCCGACACGGTTCGCCGGAGCGTTGGTCCAGACGAAATCACCAGGATGTTCAGAGCCTATGTCGGGCCGTTCTTCCCTGGCCTCGACGAGACATGCGTGAAGGCGAAAGTGTGCCTGTACACCTGTGTGAAGAACGCCCGGTTTATCATTGATGATCACCCCGACATGAAGAACGTCATCATCGCCTCGCCGTGCTCGGGGCACGGCTTCAAGCATTCCGCCGCTGTCGGGGAAACCCTTGCGCAGATGGCGCTTGGTCAATCACATCTGGACGTAAGCAAGTTCTCGTTTTCAGGCGCTATCTGAGATCCCGGCGCGCTTCGCCGCAAAAAGGCGGCCACGTCACGACAACTTATCCCCCGCTTCAGCGGCCCTCGAATTTCGGCTCGCGCTTCTCCATGAAGGCCTTGATGCCTTCCTGCATGTCCTGCGTCTTGAACAGCGGCAGGAGCTGCAGATAGACGTGGTGCACATGGTCCGGGAATGTTTCGTTCAGCCCCATCCGCATCATCCGCTTGGCGGCCTGCACCGCCAGCGGCGCATTGGCGGCGATTTCCCGCGCCACCGCGCGCGCCCGTCCCATCAGATCCGCATCCGGCACCACCTCGTTGGCGAGCCCCCATTCGAGGCATTCGCGCGCGCTGAGCGTGCGCCCGGTAAAGATCAGTTCGGAGGCCTTGGCCCAACCAATCATGCGCGGCAGGAACCAGGTGCCGCCGGACTCCGGCACCACCCCGCGCTTGACGAAGGCGGCGGCCAATTTGGCGGATTCCCCCATGATGCGGATGTCGCAGCCAAGCGCGGTGTCCATGCCGTAGCCCGCCGCGCCGCCGTTGACCGCGCAGATCGTCGGCTTGTCCATCGCCTGCATCACCGTCGGGGGCGTGTTGCGCAGGTCGAGCGAGGTGCTCGAGGAAGCCGAACTGAGCCCGTCCCCGCTGCGCTCCTTGCGCAAATCCAGCCCCGCGCAAAAGGCGCGCCCATTGCCGGTCAGGATCACGCAGCGGACGACCTTGTCCTCATTGGCCCTGATCAGGAGGCGCGTCAGGTCGTTCAGCATCGGCCCGGAGATCGTATTCATGCGCTCAGGCGCATTGAGCGTGATGACCGCAATGCCTTCATCGAGGTCGTAAAGAACTTCGTTGGATTCGGTCTGCTCGCTGCGGGCTGGCTGATTCATCGTACGGCCTTCTTTCAATCGTGAAGGTTGTTCGCGTTCGACACATGCTGCCTTGCCATCCCGCTTCTTTCAAGCTGTAGTCGGCGTGAACAAGGAACCGGATGAACAAAGCGGGAAACGCATGAGACCTGCCGGCAAGGGGCCGCTGGATTCGCTCTACTTCAACTATCCGATCTTTCCGGCGCGGCGCGTGCCCGAACTGGACGGCGTGGCCGCTCGCCATCCCGTTGCGATCGTCGGCGCCGGCCCGATCGGGATGACGGCAGCGCTCGTGCTGGCGCGGTACGGTATTCGCAGCGTGCTGATCGATCGCAAGGACACTTTCAACGACGGCAGCCGCGCACTCTGCATCGCGCGGCCGAGCATGCATATCCTGGAGCGGATCGGCGCGGTGGCGCCCTTCCTCCGGAAATCACTGGGCTGGCGCTACGGCCGCAGCTACTACCGCGGCGAGCAGATCTTCCGGCTCGAGATGCCGCATCCGCCGAATGAAAAATACCTGCCGATGTATAATCTGCAGCAGCAGTATATCGAGCAATATCTGCATGACGCGGTGACGGCCTGCGACCTCATCGACATGCGCTGGCAGAGCGAGCTTTCCGACATCAAGCCGGACGCGGATGGCGTTTCGATCGGCATCGCATCACCCGTCGGCAGCTACCGCCTCGACGCTGATTATGTTCTCGCTGCCGATGGCGCGCGCTCGCCGATCCGATCACAGCTCGGCTTGCGGATGAAGGGCGACAATTACGAAGGTCGCTACGTGATCGCGGATATCCGCATGGACCACGATTTTCCGACCGAACGCCGCGCCTTCTTCGAGCCGAGCGGCAATCCCGGCGGCACGGTGCTGATCCACAAGCAGCCGGAAGGGATCTGGCGCGTTGACTACCAGCTTCGCGAGGGCGAAAGCGAACAGGAGGCGATGCGCGAGGACAACATCCGCGCCCGCGTCGGCGCGATCCTTGGTGACATCGGCCATGACGAGCCCTGGGAGCTGGAATGGTGGAGCGTCTATTCCGCCAACACGCTCTGCCTCGACGACTACCGGCACGGCCGGGTGTTCTTCATCGGCGACGCCGCGCATATCGTCCCGATTTTTGGCGTGCGCGGCCTCAACAACGGCCTCGCGGATTCCGAAAATCTCGGCTGGAAGCTGGCGCTCGTCCTCAACGGTGAGGCGGATGAAGCCCTGCTCGACAGCTATTCGCCGGAGCGCCGCGGCGCCACACTCGATGTGTTCGCCAATGCCACCAAGAGCACACGCTTCATGACACCGCCGACGCGCGGCTGGCGGCTCGCGCGAGAAGCCGCGCTGTCGCTGAGCCTGAAACACGAATTCCCGCGCGGCCTCGCCAATCCCCGGCAGATGCAACCCTACACGTACTCGGAAAGCCCATTGACGCCCTATGCCGGCCGTGACGCCGAGTTTACGGGCGGCCCGATCTGCGGCAGCGTTGCGCCGAACGCGAAGCTTCCCGACGGTAGTCATTTGCTGGATCAGGCCGGCATTGGCCTGACGGCCATCCTGTTCTGCCGGGGCGCGCCGTCCACCGACGACATCATGCTCCTCGACCGGCTTCGCAACACGGACAAGCGCCTTGCCGCACTCCTGATCGGCACCAGTCACGTCAGCGACGCCGACGGCGAGATTGCTCGCCTGTATGCGGCGGCTCCCGGCACGCTTTATCTGCTGCGTCCCGACCTGCATGTCGCCGGGCGATGGAAAACGATCGCCGCAAATGAGGTGCTGCGGACCGCCGCCTTGTGCCTCGGGAGGGCCAGAGCATGAGCACGATGCCACCAGCGGATTTCGAAACCGCCTATGAGACGCTGGCAACGGCCATCGATTCGGCCGGGCCCGAACGCGAGGCGCTGTTCCTGACCCGGCTGGCGCTGGTGCTCGGCCATGAACTAGGCGACATCGCCGTGTTTCAGAACGCCATCCGGACGGCGCTCGACGGGCTGGAATAGCGCGACGCCGCTCGGTAGCGGCCCTGCCCCGGCAAACGGATCAATTCAGCTCATCCGAAAGCCAAGATTTTCTCATGGAATGATCCACTCATTTCCGTGAGATCATCCGTTGCAATTCTTGCAGCGCATCATATGATGTTCATAATCTTATTAACCGAACATCCCTGGGAGTTCCGCCATGGCCGCCTCCGATCCCGTCGTCATCCTGTCCGCCGCCCGCACGCCGCTTGGCCGCTTCATGGGCGAGTTGTCACCCTTCAGCGCCCACAAGCTCGGCTCGCATGTGATCGGCGCGGCGCTGGAACGCGCAAAACTGGCGCCGGAGCGGATCGACGAAGTGTTCATGGGCAATGTGCTGCCGGCGGGCCAGGGCCAGGCCCCGGCACGTCAGGCGGCGCGCGGCGCCAAGCTGCCGGATGCCACCGGCGCCACCACTGTCAACAAGGTGTGCGGATCCGGCATGAAGGCTACCATGCTGGCCCATGACATCATCAAGGCCGGCTCGGCCGAGATCGTCCTGTCCGGCGGCATGGAGAGCATGTCGAACGCGCCCTATCTGCTGAGCAAGGCGCGCGCGGGCTACCGCGCCGGCCATGATCGGATCATCGACCACATGATGATGGACGGGCTTGAGGACGCCTATGAGACCGGCCGCTCGATGGGCGATTTCGGCGAGGCCACCGCGGAAGCCTATCAGTTCACCCGCGCCGATCAGGACGCCTACGCGATCGAGACGCTGACGCGCGCCCGCAAGGCGGTCGAAGGCGGCGCGTTCAAGGTCGAGATCGTGCCCATTACCGTTGCTGAGAAAGCCGGTCCGCGCGTGATCGCCAATGACGAGCATCCGCTCAAGGTCGATCCCGCCAAAATTCCCGGACTGAAGGCGGCGTTCCGCGCCAACGGCACGATTACACCCGCCGCCTCCTCCGCGAACGCCGACGGTGCCGCGGCGCTGATCCTGGCGCGGCGCTCGCTCGCCGATCGCGAAGGCTTGCGGGCGTTCGCCGAGATCAAGGGCCACGCCACCCACAGCCAAGAGCCGCAATGGTTCACCACGGCGCCGATCCCGGCGATCCGGAAGCTGCTCGACAAGGTCGGCTGGAACGTCGGCGATGTCGATCTGTTCGAGATCAATGAGGCCTTCGCGGTGGTGGCGATGGCGGCGCAGCGCGACCTCGGGATTGACAGAGAGAAGCTGAACGTGAATGGCGGCGCCTGCGCGCTCGGCCATCCGATCGGCGCCACCGGCGCGCGCCTGATCGTCACGTTGCTGCACGCGCTCGAAGCCCAAAATCTTAAGCGCGGCGTCGCGGCGCTCTGTATCGGCGGCGGTGAAGCCACTGCGATCGCGGTCGAGCGCATCGTGTATTAGCGCGATGTCCGAAAACGAGGGAAGTTCAGCATTTATGTCGCTGGGCGTTTGTGTCAGGATGTGGTGCTCCGCCACATCCTGCCAACCTTCCAATTGAATTTTTCACAGGCTCAATGATTTCGAACTGGCTCTCCGCCGCCCTCGCCCGCCGCAATATCCATTATGGCTGGGCGATGGTCGGCGTGACCTTCTTCACCGCGCTGATCTCGGCCGGCACCGTCGGCGCGCCCGGTGTCTTCATCGTGCCGCTGCAGAAGGAATTCGGCTGGAGCGCCGCCGAGATTTCCTCGGCGCTGTCGATCCGCTTCATCCTGTTCGGCCTGATGGCGCCGTTCGCAGCGGCCCTGCTGAACCGTTACGGCCTGCGCAACATGTCGTTGCTATCGCTGACGATCGTGGCCTCCGCGCTCATTGCATCGCTGTTCATGACACAGGTCTGGCACCTGATGCTGCTGTGGGGCATCGTGATCGGTCTCGGCACCGGCATGACCGCGCTGGTGCTTGGCGCCACCATTTCGGCACGCTGGTTCGTGGCGCGACGTGGCCTCGTCGTCGGCATCCTCACCGCCAGCGTGGCGACGGGCCAGCTGGTCTTCCTGCCGCTATTGGCAACGCTGACGGAGCATTATGGCTGGCGCAACGCGCTGGCGTTGATCTGCGTGATGCTGGGCGTAGCGGCCGTTGCCGTGGCGATGATCATGCGCGACCGCCCTAGCGACCTCGGTCTGCGGCCGTACGGCGATGAGGGCACCGAGCCGATCGTCTCGCCGCCGCCCAGCAATGCGCCGATCCTGGCCGCCGCGCTCGGCACCTTGCGCGACGCCTCGAAGACCAAAGTGTTCTGGATCCTGTTCGGTACCTTCTTCATCTGCGGCGCCAGCACCAACGGCCTGATCCAGGTGCACCTGATTCCGATGTGTTTCGATTACGGCATTCCGCAGGTGCAGGCCGCGAGCCTGCTCGCCGCGATGGGCATCTTCGATTTCGTCGGCACCATCGTGTCCGGCTGGCTGTCGGACCGCTACGACAATCGCTGGCTGCTGTTCTGGTATTACGGCCTGCGCGGCCTGTCGCTGCTCTTCCTGCCGTTTACGGATTTCTCGTTCTACGGCCTGTCGGTGTTCGCGGTGTTCTATGGGCTCGACTGGATCGCCACGGTGCCGCCGACCGTACGGCTGACCGCGCAACGGTTCGGAGCGGAACGCGCCAATCTGGTGTTCGGCTGGATTTTCGCCGGCCACCAATTGGGCGCAGGCGTTGCTGCCTTCGGCGCAGGGCTATCGCGGACGATCTATGCCACCTACGTGCCCGCCTTCTTCATCGCCGGCGCGCTCTGCATCGTCGCGGCGCTGATCACGCTGGCGATCGCGCGGCCGGCACCGAAGCCGGCGGTGGCGACAGCGACGGCGTAGCTTAATACGTGATGGTGGTACGAACCCCCACCATCACCCCGTCCTTGATGCGCCTGGTCTGCGTCGGATCGTTTGGATCAGCCGCGCCGCCGCCGGGATGGGCGATGTACTGCACCACCGGCTGCAGCAGAAAGCCCGGCCGCACTTCGTGCTGGTAGGTGATCTCCAGGATCGCCTCATAATCGCGGACCGGATACGGCGTGCCGGTAAGGATCTGCGTGTCGCGGTCGAGCGCGCGGGCGCGGTCGGAAATCCGGGCATAGGTCGCGGCGATCCCGAACCTGTCGTTCGGGCGCTGCGTACTGAATCCGGTGAACAAAAAGCCGCCATCGATATAGGCGCTGACGAGGTTGCGGTCCGACGGGCTCATCGAGGCGCGCATGAAAAAGGCGATGCCCTTGTCGGAGCCCGGCGACGCGCGCATCAACAACTGCTCGTAGACCATGAACACGCCGGGATTCCGCCGCCGCCATGCGGTCTCACCGTTGCTGTTGGGATCGGCCAGCGACAGGCCGTCGGCGGAGAACCGTTGATCCGGAAACGACTTCATGTGGTACCAGCCGCCGCCGGTGATCGTCCCGGGCAGCCGGCTTTCACCGAGTTGAACCTTGTATTTGAGCTGGGCGATCCACCACGGCGGATCGCTGACGCGAAACAACAACCCGTGGGGATTCTTGATCTGCGGATCTTCCGGTCCTGGTGGAGCCGAGTCGCCGTTAAACAGCGCGAAGTACGCCGTGAGCCGGTCCGTGAGTTCGGCTTTCACCCTGATGCCCATCACCGAGAGTGGTGGCGACGGCCCGCCGCTCGGCAAATTGATCCCGGCATGGCCCGGCCAGCCCAGTGCCGAATTGACGAAGATATCGTCATAGGAACTGTCGATGAACTCGATGTCGGAGGCCTGCTGCCCGACGCGGACCGCAAGCTTGCCGCCGAGCAGTTTCTGCTCGACCCAGAATTCGTAGAGTCGCGTCGCGGGCAACGCCTCGACGCCGCTGACCAGCATCAGATTGCCGATATAGCTGCGCGACAGCCCGTCGCCGTGAATCTGGAACATGTTGGCGTGGAAGCTGGCACCGGTCCATCCCGCCACCTTCTCCAGGTCGATCGTGGTGCCCAAATCTACGCGGCCGGTGTAGATCGCACCGGTCCGCATGCCGCCAGTAATATTGGCGAGCCCCTCCCCGATATAGACTAGGCTGAACTGATAGCCGGCATCCGCCAAGGCTTCGCGCGCGTCCTTTGGCTTCGCCGGAGTTGTGTCGGCATACGCGACTGCTGCGAGTACAAGACAGGCCGCCGTCGCGAGCAAGGTGACGGCGCGGGAAAGAACGCTGTACATGGTATCGATCCCGCCGCCGGCTGCTTTATTTGAAGAAGCCTGAGCGGCGCATGGCGAGATACGCCACACCGGCGACGCTAACCATGATCGCCGCGGCCCACAAAAATCCGGTTTCGGTGTCGGTAAGCGGCAGGCCCTTGGTGTTCATGCCGAAGATACCGGTCACCAGCGTCGGCGGCAGCAGCATCGTCGTGACGATTGACAGCGTATGGAGGTGCCGGTTGCTTTCCTCCTCCATCTTGAAATGGATTTCTTCCTCCAGGAGGCGGCTGCGCTCGCGCAGTTCGACGATATCGTGGTCGAGACCATCAAGCCGCTGCGCCAGTTTTCCGGCCTGAAGCCGCAGCGCCGGGCTGAGGTGTTCAACGCTCTTTTGCTCGAGCCGGTGGAACAGCACGCGCAGGCCCGCCAGCTGCCGGTGCAACCGCACGCAGGTCCGCCGCGACCGGCTAAGTGCCGCGCGCATTTCCGATCTCGTCTCGCCCGCGAGAATCCGCTCCTCGATATTGTCGATTGCGGTGCCGATCTTGTCGGCCATGCGGTCCATGGTATCGGCGACCTCGTCGACGATCTTCTCCAGTAGTGCGGCGACGGTATCGACGCGATGACCGCTCTCCAGCACGCGGCGGGTGGCGTCGACGGCGCAAAGCGCCTGATGGCGGCCGCTGATGAGCAGGCGTTCGGTCATCGCGAAGCGAAGAAATCCGGTTTCCTCGGTCGCGGTGTCGATGGCGCGAACGAGATCGGAGAACACCCCGTAGACGCAATGGTCGGAGATGTGGAGTTGCTGATAATTGTCTTTCGACAGCAGCAGCTCGCGCGCCGGCAACGGCACGTCCACACCCGCCAGCCATGACCGCGCACGCGTGTCGGTCAGGTTGAAGTGCAGCCACAGCCGCCCGTCATGGCTGAATTCGATCGGCGCGTTGACCGGCAGCGGCTCGGCGCTGCCGTCGCTGTGCAGACGAAACGCCCACACCAGTCCCGGGATAGCCGAAGCGGCATCGGCTATCGGCATGCCGACACCTATTGCAGGCTCGGCCAACGTATCCATGGAAGACATCAGGAGCCCCCGCCAAACCCTGCGCAGCGGCCATAGGAGAACTCAGCCGCAGCGGCCCTCGTGCATGCCGGGCAATTCAAGTGCGTTTTTGTTACAGTTTGATGTCACCGAAGAGTTCGCTTGCGCCGCCTACTCCGCGGCGAGACCGGTTACCGCCGCCTGGTCGGCTTCCTTGTTGTAGTCGTGAACCACACGGCCGAACGGCAACGTCAGGTCGGCGAGGAAGTGATGGGCGCCGACCACCCGGCGCACCGGAAAATCCGCCACCGGCGCGTTGACGTGCGGCACCAGATGCAACCGCCCCGGCCCGATCCATGAGCCCTTGACGACGATGTCGGTGAGGTTGATCGCGACGAGCTGGCAGATTTCGAGGCGGCCATCGACGCCCGGGATCATCTTGAGATTGATCTGGGTTTTCGACAGCGTGGCACGCGTGATTTCACCGTTGCCGGCCATGCTTTCGTGCTTGTAGCCCATGGTGCCCATCGCCACGAGCTGACCGGCATATTCCAGCGTGCCGGTGAAGGTGTCCTTGACGATCTCAAGCTTGGGGTGGGCGTATTTCTTTGGAAAGCCCCAGATTTCACGCCCCGCTGCGATCGGCGGATCGTCGTCGAGATACATCTGCGAGACGAAATTGACTTCCTCGCCATGCAGGCGCGCCGGGATGACAAGCCCGGATTCGGTGTAGCTGCCGAAGCCGGAGCTGTCCGGCATCTTGATCCATTCATAGTGCACGATCGGCTGATCGACCGGCTCCAGCGGCTCGGGCAAGCCGGCTCGGATCAGTTCGGGATCGGTCTCATAGGTGATGACGAGAAATTCGCGGTTGACGAAACGATACGGACCGGCGGGATAGCTTGGCCCAGCGGCCGGCATCGACGGAAACTTGAGCAAGTCTTCCCTGCGCATCGCAATCCCCTGTTTAAATCGTCCTGCCGATTGCTAGCGGCCGAAATTGACAGGGATGTGAGGGATTTCCTTCAGCGTCATGACCGCAAATTTCGACCTCCATTTTCCGAACACGCCAATGCTTCAGACGCAGGCAAAAACGCGAGGCGGCAAAAGCCGATCGACGCATTTGTCATCATCGCGTCACCAGCGCGCGGAATTGTCGGGCAGTTTTGGAGCAAATGAATATGGACGCGCGAACCCCACATCTCGAACAGACCATTCATGCGCGCGGCTGGCGGCCGGAGCGCTGCGACCGCGTCGCGCTGGTGCTGCAGGGCGGCGGCGCGCTCGGTGCCTATCAGGCCGGCGTCTATCAGGCCCTGCACGAGGCCCATATCGAGCCGGACTGGGTGTGCGGCGTATCGATCGGCGCGATCAATTCGGCGATCATCGCCGGCAACCCGCCAGAGCGCCGGCTCGAACGCCTGCAGATTTTCTGGGACCGCATCACCAGCCGCAAGATCTGGCACTACACGCCGGACGGCGACATCTATCGCAAGGCGCGCAATTTTGCGAGCTCGTTCATGACGACGACGCTGGGCCAGCCCGGCTTCTTCACGCCGCATATGACCAACCCGTGGCTCAGCGCCACCGGTGCCCGGACCGCGACGAGCTATTACGACACCGAGCCGCTGCGCCAGACACTGCTCGAGCTCGTCGATTTTGACATGATCAACGACAAGCGGATCCGCTTTGCGGTCGGCGCGGTCAACGTGCTGTCCGGCAATTTCATCTATTTCGACAACGCCCATGACGAGATCGTTCCCGAGCACATCATGGCGAGCGGCGCGCTGCCGCCGGCCCTGCCGATGGTCAAGGTCGGCACCGATCATTTCTGGGACGGCGGCATCGTCTCGAACACGCCGCTGCAGCATCTGCTCGACCAGGAGGACAGCCTCAACTCGCTGGTGTTCCAGGTCGACCTGTTCAGCGCCCGCGGAGCCCTGCCGCGCGACATTCAGGACGTGATGGCCCGGCACAAGGACATCATGTATTCCTCGCGCACGCGCCACAATACCGACGTCTACCGCAAGACGCACAATCTGAAAGCGCGCCTGCACAAGGCGCTGTCGCGAATTCCCGACGATCAGCTGTCCGACGAAGAGCGTCAGATCAAGGCCAGCATCGGCAACCTGCCCGAGATCGCGATCCTGCAACTGATCTACCAGCAGAAGGCCTATGAAGGCGACGCCAAGGACCACGAATTCTCGGGCACCTCGATGCGCGAGCACTGGATGAGCGGCCACGAGGACACCAAACGCACGCTGAAACGCCGCGATTGGATCCGGATGCCCGACGAAGGCATGGGCATTGTGATCCACGACGTGCATCGGGAGAGCGAGACGTAGGCTCTAACACAGACCGATTTCTTCCTTCTCCCCTTGTGGGAGAAGGTGGATCGACGGCGCGAAGCGGCGGCGAGACGGATGAGGGGTCTGTCTCCGCGGATACAGACCCCTCATCCGGCGCTTCGCGCCACCTTCCCCCACAAGGGGAGAAGGAAGAGGCAACCACCTACGGCCTGATCGCCATGTTCGTCGCCGGCCCTGTCGTGAGGACCCGTTCGGCCAGCCGCGCGAATTCGCACAGTAGCGAGCGCGTCTTGCGGGGATCGATCACTTCCTCGACCCAGAATTTTTCGGCCGAGCGGAACGGCGAGCGCAGCTTGTTGAGACGGTCCTCGATCTCTTTCAGCTTTGCCGCCGGGTCTTCCGCGGCATCGATGTCGGCGCGATAGGCGGCCTCGATGCCGCCCTCGAGCGGCAGCGAGCCCCAATAGGCCGAGGGCCAGGCGTAACGCATCGAATAGCGGTTGGCCGGCTGGTGCACGACGCCGGCGACGCCGAAGGCGTTGCGCACGATGATGGTGCACCAGGGCACGGTGCTCTGGTTGACGGCCGCCATCGCGCGCACGCCGTGCCGGATGGTCGCCGACTTCTCGGCCTCGAGCCCGATCATGAAGCCCGGGCAATCCATCAGATAGACCACCGGCAGATGGAAGGTTTCGGCGAAGTCGACCCAGCGCACCACCTTCTGGCAGGCCTCCGCCGTCCACGACCCGCCATAGTGGAAGGGATCGCTGGCGAGCAGCAGCACCGCGCGGCCTTCGAGACGCGCGAGGCCCGTGATGATCGGGCGGCCGAAATTGGCGTTGACCTCGAAGAACGATCCCTTGTCGACGACGGCGTCGATGATCGGGCGCATCTTGTAGACCTGACGGCGGTTGCGCGGCACCGCCTTCATCAGCGATTCCTCGCCGCGCTCCGGATCGTCAGTGCAGGGCGCGGTCGGCGGCAGCTCATAGACCGATGACGGCAGATAGGACAGGAAGCGCCGGGCGCGCTCAAACGCCTCATCCTCGGTATCGACGGCATCGTCCACACCGCCGGCGCGGGTCTGGATGTCAGCGCCGCCCAGTTCCTGTTTGGTCAGGTCCTGGCCGAGGCGTTTTACGACCGGCGGCCCCGCGACGAACATCGCCGAACTCCTGGTCATGACAGAGTAATGGCTCGCCGCCAGCCGCGCGGCGCCGAGGCCCGCGACCGAGCCGAGGCCGAGCGCCACCACCGGCACGCGCGCCATGTTCGCCGTCGTGAACCAGTACCAGCGCGTGCCGCCGACGCCGCCCGGCAGATTAGCGGCCCCTCGCGTCTCGATCGTCTTCACCGAGCCGCCGCCGCCCGAGCCTTCGATCACGCGGATGATCGGCAGGCGGAAATCATGCGCCATCTCCTCGGCCATCAGCGGCTTGGCGGAGATCGAGGCGTCGGCCGAGCCGCCGCGCACGGTGAAATCGTCGCCAACGACGACCACCGGACGGCCTTCGACCTTGGCCCGGCCGAACACGCAGTTCGCGGGCGTCAGGTGCTTGAGTTCGCTGTTCTCGTCATATTCGGCGATGCCGGAGATGGCGCCGATTTCGTGGAAGGACTTCTGGTCAACGATCTTGTCGATGCGCTCCCGAACGGTGAGCCGGCCCTGGTCATGCTGACGCTTGACCTTGTCAACGCCTCCCATCTCGCGCGCGAACGCTTCGCGCCGGGCGAGGTCGTCGAGTTCCGGCTTCCAGTTCATTCGTATCCTCCGCCTTGATGATTTTATTATTGTTATGCACTGACACCGGAAGCGCTTTTCTTTCCAGCCGGTTGGTGAAGATGTCGCCGTCGGCGCCTTCGAGCAGACCGCCGAGCGCAGCCCCCAGTTCGACCATTACCGGCGCCACGTCGCGGTGCACCCGCTTTTCATCGAACATTGCGGACAGCAGACCGATCGTCGCAACGACGTAGGTTTGATATTGCGGCGACCACAGCGGCACGGCGCAACCGTTGATGTGCGGGCTCCAGGTGCCGCAGGCCACGACATAGCCGTGTTCGCGCAGATGTCGGCGATTGTCCTCGATGCGCGACTTCAGCATCCGCGCGCTATCCGGCATCTCGCGTTCCATTTCCACGATGAGCGCATCGCCGACATCGTCGTCGAGCGCCGCGGTGTAGGCGTGGCCCGCCGCCGTGCTCGCCATCGCAATGCGGCTGCCGGTGGTCTCGTGCAGGCCGAGCGCATTCGCGGCGCGGGCGAACTCGAGATAGACCAGCTGAAAGCGATCGGGGATCACGAAACCGACGGTGCCCGGCAATTGCTCGGCGACATCCTGCAACCGCAACCGGATCAGGTTGCGCAGCTGCAATCCCTTCATCATCGAGGTGCTCATCGCCACGGCGCTCGGGCCGATGCGATACTTCTGGTCGCGCGGCAGATAGACCAGCTGACCCATCCGCGTCAGCGTGTGCGTCAACCGCGACACGGTCGATCGCGGCAGGCCGCAGCGATTGGAAATTTCGAGATTGCCGAGCCGGGCTTCGTGACCCTCGAAGCAGCGCAGGACATCGAACGCCCGCGACACCACCTGAATCACATCGCCCTCGCCCGCCAGATCGCTGGCGAGCATTCCCTGTTTGCTAAGCCGCTCCGAGCGTCTTCCCATATTTTGGCTCCGTTCCGCCCTGCGGAATAAAATTCCACTTGCAGATCAAGCTACCTCAGGCAATCTGCAGCCACAACAAAAAGCCGTTCGCGGGACGAAATTGTCACGTCACACGGTACCGGAGGGTGGCATGCCAGAGATCAAGATTGTGACCGAAGTCGCCGGACGCGTGTGCGCGCTCGCTGCCGAAGCCGGAGCGAGTGTCGGCGACGGCGACGAGATTGCATTCGTCGAAGCGATGAAAATGGAGATCCCGGTAACTTCGACAATTGCCGGGAAAATCAAGGCAATTCTGGTCAAACTCGACGACGTGATCGCCGAAGGACAGGTGGTCGCGATCGTCGAAGCTTAGCTCTTTCGCGCTCATACTTTTGATGCGTGACGATCTGTCCGCCAGCGCGACTGGCATAATGGTGGACGTAAATCTGCTCGGACGTTGCCATCGCAATGCTGCGATGACATCATCCCAATCAGAAAAAGTTTCATCTAGCGAAACAATTTGGGGGAAACATGAACCGTCGACTGTCGAACTTTGCGCCTGCCGCACTCGCAGGCATCTCGCTCATGGCGTTTGCGCCGGCGCTGGCCCAGGACGTCAAGCTGCCGCCGACCATGACGTTCACCGCCTATGACACCGGTACCGCCGGATTCAACATTGCGGTCGCGGTCGGCAAGATGATGAAGGACAAATACGGCACCGACCTGCGGGTCCTCCCGGCAGGCAATGACGTGGCGCGCCTCGCGCCCTTGCGCGCCGGTCGCGCGATGTCTTCGGCGATGGGGTCCGGCACCTATTTCGCGCAGGAAGGCGTGTTTGAATTCGGCGCCAAGGAATGGGGGCCGCAACCCCTGCAACTGGTGCTCTCGTCGGTCGACTGCAACGCAGGTTCGCTCGGCGTCGCCCGCGATACCGGGGTCAAGGAGGTCAAGGATCTCCGCGGAAAGCGGGTCGGATTCGTCGTCGGCTCCCCGGCGCTGAACCAGAACGCGCTTGCGATCCTGGCGTTCGGCGATCTCAAGCAGAGCGACGTCAAGGCGGTGGAATTCTCCAGCTATGGCGCGATGTGGAAAGGCTTGATCAACAACGACGTCGACGCCGCCTTCGCGACCACCATCACCGCCCCGGCCAAGGAAGCCGAGACGTCGCCGCGCGGCATCGTCTGGCCCCCGCTCCCGCACAGCGACAAGGCTGGTTGGGAACGGGTCAAGAAAGTCGGTTCGTTCTTCTTCCCGCATGTCGCCACCTGCGGCGCCGGCATTTCCAAGGAAAAGCCGATCGAACTCGGAAATTATCCGTATCCCATTTTCGTCGTCTATGGATCGCAGCCGGCTGATCAGGTCTATGCCGTGACCAAGGCAATGATCACGGGCTACGACCTCTACAAGGATGCCGCCGCCGGCGCCTCCGGCCTGGCGGCCGACCGCCAGACCAAGAACTGGGCGGTGCCCCTCCATCCCGGCGCGGTGAAGGCGCTGAAGGAAGCCGGCCAATGGAGCGACGACCAGGAGGCGCACAACAATGCGCTGTTCAAGCGGCAGGCCGTTCTGGCCGCGGCGTGGGCCGATTACGGCAAAGCCAGCCCGCCGTCGGATGAAAAGGCATTCCTGGATGGCTGGATGAAGGCTCGCGCCGCAGCGCTTGCCAAAGCCGGCATGCCGAACGGATTCGAATAGACCATCGCAAACCCGCGTACGACCGATCGCCGGCAACTATTGGAACAGATGAATGACGCTTCCTCCATCCGATAGAGCGCAGCAGCCGCGCGCCGTGTCGTCGCCGACCGGCGGCGGCCCGGCCGAGCCGGTCAAGGTCGAGTTGGCCGATCCGCTCGTCGCGGTGGCCGATCTGCAGGAAGCCGAGGTCTCGCGCATCCGAACGCTGAAAGGCGGCTGGCGCTGGTTGCTGATCGTCCTGACCGCGGTGACGATCCTGCTCTGCGTGAACCAGCAATTCTCATTGCGGTTCTTCATCGACTACACGCAGCTCAACACCGAATATTTCTATCTGCTGATCGCGTTGATGCTGCCTTTTACGTTCCTGATATTTCCAGGTTCGGAGAAGGCAAGCATCGAGCGAATGCCCTGGTATGACATCGCGCTGTTCCTGCTGACATTCGGTGCGGCGATCTACCTGATGATGAACGTCCGCAAGGCGGCGTCGGCAGGCTGGGAATTCGGCGGCGCGCCGACGCCGGTGATCGCAGCCGGCCTTGTGATGTGGTTCGTGCTGATGGAGGCGTTGCGGCGCACCGGCGGCTGGAGCCTCCTGCTCAGCGTGCTTCCATTCACGCTGTATCCGATGTTCGCCGATTCCAAATGGCTTGGACCATTTCGCGGCACCCAATCGAACCTCGAACAGACCACCGCCTATCACACGCTGTCGGGCGAAAGCCTGCTCGGCATTCCGGTCCAGGCCTTCGCCGACACGGTGATCGGCTTCCTCGTGTTCGGCACCGCGTTGATGATGACCGGCGCCGGCAAGTTCTTCATCAATATCGCATTCGCGATGTGCGGAACGTTCCGCGGCGGTGCCGCAAAGGTCTGTGTCTTTGCCAGCGGCCTGCTCGGCACCGTCGGCGGCAGCATCGTCTCCAACGTGCTGACGGCCGGCACCATGACCATCCCGGCGATGAAGAAGACCGGCTTTACACCATCCTACTCCGCCGCGATCGAAGCCTGCGCCTCGACCGGCGCCGTGCTGGCGCCGCCGGTGCTCGGCGCCACCGCGTTCGTGATGGCGCAGTTCATGAACACCAGCTATGCCGACGTCGCGCTGGCGGCGACCATCCCCTCGATCCTGTATTATGTCGGCCTGTTCGCGCAGGTCGACGCCTACGCCGCGCGTCACAAGCTGAAGGGGCTGCCGCGGGAGGAGCTCCCGCGCTTCATGGATGCCTTCAAGGAAGGCTGGTACTACCTCTTTGTCATCGCGATCCTCGTGGTCATGCTGCTGCACTTCAAGCGCGAAAGCCACGCGCCGTTTTACGCATCCGTGCTGCTGGTGATCCTGCATCAATGGTCGGGACCGGCGCCATGGAAGCGCGGCAATACCGCGGTGCTCGTCCTCTCGCTTGCCGCCACCGGGCTGATGTTCTGGTTCGACGTGCTCAACGCGATCCTCTGGGGCATGTGCCTGCTCGCCGCGCTGAACGAATTCTTTCCGGGCAAGAACTGGGGCGGCGCGCGCTGGCTGCAGTTCCTCGAACTGAACGGCAAGACCTTCGTCGAGCTGATCGCCATTCTCGCCGGCTGCGGCCTCCTGATCGGTGCGTTCTCGCTCACCGGCGTGATTTCAAGCCTTGCCAACGATTTGCTGAACATCGCCGGCGGCGACGCGTTCCTCCTGCTTATCATGTGCGCGTTCACCAGCCTGATCCTCGGGCTCGGGTTGACCACGACGTCCTGCTACATCTTCCTCGCCATCCTGGTGGCGCCCGCGCTGGAAAAGCTCGGGCTCAACAAGATGGCCGTGCACATGTTCATCTTCTACTGGGGCATGCTGTCGGCGATCACACCACCGGTCGCCATCGCCTCGTTTGCCGCGGCCGGCATCGCCGGTGCGCCCGCGATGAAGACGGGCTGGGAGAGCATGTGGGTGGGCAGCATCATCTACTTCATCCCGTTCTTCTTCGTGCTGAACCCCGCATTGCTGCTGCAGGGGAACAACCCCTATCTGGAGGCGATCGGGCTGACGGGGTTGGCCTGTTTCGGCATCATCTTCATATGCGGCGGCATCCAGGGCTATCAGGCCTATGTCGGCGACCTCCGCGGCGCCGGGGCGCTGGAATGGCCGCTGCGCGTGCTGCTGGTGATCGGCGGCTTCGTGATCGCCACACCCGGCGGCGGCATCATGCCGATCTCGCAATTGCAGATCACTTGCCTGGGCCTCGCCATCCTGATCCCGACGTTGCTGGTCGCCTTCCTGTTGTGCCGGCGCCAAAGTCTGTTGCCGAACCAGTTGCGCGCCCCGTGATTGCGCGGCAAAACGGTAGGCGATGAAAGTATCGCCCACCGGCGCCCCGGCCTGGACCAGTTCGAAACCGCCATTGCTGCGGTTTCTCGACGGCTGTCACGCCGAATACCTGCCCGAGACCAGCGGGGCGGTTGCCGACTACATCCCTGAGCTCGGCAAGGCCGACCCTGCCCATTTTGGCATCAGCCTCGCGACCCTCGACGGCCATGTCTACGAGGTCGGCGACACAAAGGTGCCCTTCACCATCCAGTCGATGTCAAAGCCCTTCGTGTTCGCGCTGGCGCTGGACACGCTGGGCGCCGCACGGGTGGAGAGCGTGATCGGCGTCGAGCCCTCGGGCGATCCCTTCAACTCGATCCGCCTCAACGCCGAGAACCACCCGTTCAATCCGATGGTCAATGCGGGAGCCATCGCCTGCTCCGGGCTGATCCATGAGGCCAAGGGCGATGGCGCGTTCGAGTACATCCGCCAGGCCTTAGGCCGCTTTGCCGGCCGTGAGCTTGGCGTCGATGACGCCGTGTATTCGTCCGAGAGCCTGACCGGCGACCGCAACCGGGCGATCGGCTATCTCCTGCGCACCAACGCGGTCATCACGGACAATGTCAGCTCGGTGCTGGAGGTCTATTTCCGGCAATGCGCGATCCTGGTCAACGCCCGCGACATCGCCGTGATGGCGGCAACATTGGCCAATCGCGGCATCAATCCGGTGACCGGCGAGCAGGTGATGACGCCTTACGCAATCTCGCGGACGCTGTCGGTCATGACCAGTTCCGGCATGTATGACTATGCCGGCGAATGGATCTACCGCGTCGGCATCCCCGCCAAGAGCGGCGTCGGCGGCGGCATTCTGGCCGCATTGCCGGCGCGGATCGGGCTCGGCAGCTATTCGCCCAAACTCGACAAGCACGGCAACAGCGTGCGCGGCATCAAGGTCTGCGAGGCGCTGTCGGCGCACTACGACCTGCACATGCTCAACCGCAGCGACAACGCGCGCAACGCCATCATTGCCGATTACGATATCGGCGAAAACCCGTCACGGCGCAGCCGCCGCCCGCACGAGCAAACCATCCTCGCCGCGCACTATCAGGACGTCCGCGTCCTCGAGCTGATGGGCACGTTGTCGCTATCGAACGTCGACTATATTGCGCGCCGGCTCGTGGCCAAGCCACTCCCGCAATTCGTCATCTTTGATTTTCGCCGGGTCACGTCGATGACCCCGGCGGGCGCCCGGCTCCTCGCCGAGGAGTTTCGCGAGCTGGCGGCCTACCAGGTCACCGTGATCGTGTCCGGCATCAAGCGGGCCGCCGCGGAATGGGAGCCGATCGCGGAGCGGACCGCCAGCCTGCCGAACATGCGGTACTATTTCCTGCTCGATGCCGCGATCGAATGGGCGGAAGACCAGGTGGTGTTTCGCCATGGCGGCTCGATCGATTTTTTCGAGACGACGGAACTGTCCGAACAGCCGCTGCTGGCGGGATTGACCGACGAGGAACTGACCGATCTGAGCTCGCTCTGCACCATCAGAACCTATCAGCCCGGCGAAAAGATCATCGCGTCAGGCGATCCCGCCTCCTCGGTGTTTTTCCTCAGGAGTGGCGTGGTGCACGTCACCCTGCCCGACGGCATCCGGCTGGCGACGCTGACGGCGGGAATGCCGTACGGCGAGATGGCATTGCTGGAGCAACGCCGCTCCGCAGACGTGCTGGCCGATATGTCGGCGACCGCCTTTGAGGTCCCGCTCCGCGATTTCGAACGTTTTCGCGAGCAGCATCCCCGCGCCGGAGAGCGGATCATGCGCAACCTCGCGCAACTGCTCGCCGACCGCCTGATCCTTGCCAACGCCAAAGTGAATTTGCTGACGTCGAATTAGGGCAAGCGCTGTTCGCCCTTACTTCAGACCGTGCCTTGTCATCTCGTCGATCACCCCTGGCTGAATGGCACGCGCGGCGACAATGTCGGCTTCACTCCCGGCGTCGTCCCCCTTCAGTCGTTTGGCTATGCCGCGCCCATACAGGGAGTATGCATTCTTTGGCTGAGCACGGAGTGCCGCGTCATAGTCGGCAATGGCCTCGTTGAGTGAGCCCGCTTTCAGATACGCCAGGCCGCGGCTATCCAAGTAAGCTGGCTCGTTTGGTTGGCTTCGCAATGCTTCATTGCAATCTGCCAACGCTTCGTTGGCAGCACCGGCGATAGCTCGGAAGAAGCAGCGCTTGTTCAGCACACGTGCATTGTTGGATTTAAACTTCAGGGCTTGGCCGAGGTCTTCTATTGCCCGTCCGTAGTCACGTTTTGCAAAGTGGGCGCTGGCACGCAAGTCGAACTCATCGGACGACCTCGGTGTTGAGGTGAGCTCGATCACGCGGTCAAAGTCCGCGATCGCGCGCTCATGTTCGCCCATAAGGTTGTAGGCGGACGCTCTCTGCGTGAAACCCGAAATGCAAGCGGGATCCAACTTGATCGCAAGGCTCATGTCCTCGATCGCCCGGTCGTGGATGTTGCTCCTGAAATAGGCCCAGCCGCGAAAAAGATAAGCAGCCACATCGCCGGGAGACAACTTGATTGCCTCATCGAGGTCCTGGATCGCGCGATCGTATTCTCCCTTTTGTTCATAAGCCTGACCTCGCCGCACGAAGCCAGTCGGAGAGCGGGGGTTGAGCGCTATTGCACGACTCAAATCCTCAATGGCCTGATCCGGCTGACGATTTTCGAGCCTCGCAATTCCGCGGCCAAGATAGAAAACGGCATTGTTCGGATCGAGGGCAATGGCATGATCAAACTGTTCGAAGGCCCGCACGAAATCCCCCGCCATTGCGTGAAGGACAGCAGGCCTCAAGAATGCGACGCCCTTGCTCGATGCGGGAATCCCCTTCTCGTGCGGAAGGTCAGCTAGCCCCCATGATCCTGTTGCACGGCAGGCCGAAAGAATACGCGGCGGCGCAGTTTGCGCCCTCGCCAGCTCGATAGCGCCATCAAGCACAATCAATAGCGCAGAAAGAAGACATACCGTCCCCATCCGCCAGAACCAGCCTACTGAGGTCGCATACGCCATGCGACCACAATAGTTCTCTTGCCCAAGGCCCACCGCTATCCCCCAGATATGGCGCAACCTTAACATGCATGGACGGACAAGCACAGGCCCGCGACCGAGACGTCTTTAATCAGGCCCCGCTTTTCCCCCGCCCGCTTTTCTCCGCAGCCCGCCGCAAGGCCTCGGCGAGCGCACCGCCGCCCGCAGCTTCCTGCGGCTTGCGCGGCGCTGACGACGTCATCGATGCCTTCGAGTATTCGCGCATCTTGGTGTCCGACAGTTTTGGACCTTTGTCGCCGACCTCGTCGTCGAGCCGCAGCGTCAGCGCGATGCGCTTGCGGGCGACCTCGACCTCCAGCACCTTCACCTTGACGATGTCGCCCGGCTTCACCACCTCGCGCGGATCCTTGATGAAAGTCTTCGACATCGCCGAGATGTGCACCAATCCGTCCTGGTGCACGCCGATATCGACGAAGGCGCCGAACGCCGCGACGTTGGTGACTGTGCCCTCGAGGATCATGCCGCGCTTGAGATCCTTGATCTCCTCGACGCCCTCCTTGAACACCGCCGCCTTGAATGCCGGGCGCGGATCGCGGCCCGGCTTTTCCAGCTCGCGCAGGATGTCGGTCACCGTGGGAAGACCGAAGGTGTCGTCGACGAAATTCTGCGGCTTCAGCTGACGCACGATCTCGGCATTGCCGATCAGCGCCTTGATGTCGCTCTTGGTCGCGGTCAGAATCTTGCGCACCACCGGATAGGCTTCCGGATGAACGCCGGAGGCGTCGAGCGGATCCTCGCCGCCCTGGATGCGCAGGAAGCCGGCGCACTGCTCGAACGCCTTCGGCCCCAGCCGCGGCACTTCCTTCAGCCCCTTGCGCGATTTGAACGGGCCGTTGGCGTCGCGGTGCTGCACGATGCTCTGCGCCAGACCCGCGCCGATGCCCGACACGCGCGCCAGCAGCGGCGCCGAGGCCGTGTTGGCATCGACTCCGACGGCGTTGACGCAGTCCTCGACCACGGCATCGAGCGAACGCGCCAGCTTGGATTCGCCGAGATCGTGCTGGTATTGCCCGACACCGATCGCCTTGGGATCGATCTTCACCAGTTCAGCAAGCGGATCCTGCAGCCGCCGTGCGATCGAGACTGCGCCGCGCAGGGTGACGTCGAGTTCCGGCAATTCCTCGGACGCAAAGGCCGAAGCCGAATAGACCGATGCGCCCGCCTCCGAGACCACGATCTTCGACATGTTCAGGTCCGGCAGCAGCTTGACCAGTTCGGTCGCGAGCTTGTCGGTCTCGCGCGAGGCGGTGCCGTTGCCGATCGCGATCAGATCGACGCGGTGCGCGACCGCGAGCTTGCCGAGGGTTGCCAGCGTCGCGTCCCACTGCCGCTGCGGCTCGTGCGGATAGACCGCCGTGGTCGCCACCACCTTGCCGGTGGCATCGACGATGGCGACCTTGACGCCGGAACGATAGCCGGGATCGAGCCCCATGGTGACGCGCGCGCCTGCGGGCGCCGCCAGCAACAAATCGCGCAAATTCGAGGCGAACACCCGCACCCCTTCGGTTTCGGCATTGGTCCACAGCCGCATCCGCAGGTCGATGTTGAGATGCACCTGGATCTTGGTGCGCCACGCCCAGCGTGCGGTCTCGACCAGCCAGCGGTCGCCGGGGCGGCCCTGGTCGGAGATCAGAAAGCGCTGCATGATCTTCAGCTCATAGGCGCTCGGCACGTTGGCAACCGGGACCTGCGCGTCGGGCAGGATCTGCAGCTCGAGGATTTCTTCCTTTTCGCCGCGAAACAGCGCGAGGATGCGGTGCGACGGCAGCTTGTGCAGCGCTCCGTTGTATTCGAAATAGTCCTTGAACTTCTCGCCTTCGAGCTTCTTGCCCTTGCGCACGGTCGAGGTCATTACCCCATTCGACCACATTTCCTCGCGCAGTTTTCCGATCAGATCGGCGTCCTCAGCGAACCGCTCCACCAGAATGGCGCGCGCACCTTCGAGCGCGGCGGCGACATCGGCCACCTGCTTTTCGGCATCGACGAAGCCGGCGGCCACCACCTGCGGATCGTTCTGCGGCTGTGTCAGCAGCAGTTCGGACAGCGGCTCAAGCCCGGCTTCCCTGGCAATCTCCGCCTTGGTGCGGCGCTTTGGCTTGAACGGCAGATAGATGTCTTCCAGCCGTCCCTTGCTGTCGGCGGCCATGATCGCGGCTTCCAGCGCGGCATCGAGCTTGCCTTGTTCGCGGACCGAATTGAGGATCGCAACGCGGCGCTCTTCCAGCTCCCGCAGATAGGTCAGGCGTTCTTCCAGGGTGCGCAATTGGGCGTCATCGAGCCCGCCGGTGATTTCCTTGCGGTAGCGCGCCACGAACGGGACCGTGGCGCCGCCGTCGAGCAACGTGACCGTCGCCTCGATCTGCTGCTCGCGAACGCCAAGCTCTTCTGCGATCTGTCGATTGATGTTTGCCACGCAACCTCTTTCCAGACTGGCCGCGGCGGAATGATGGCCGCGGGACGCCGCTTATGGACTACCACGGATCGATTCATCAACCCGCCAGGGCCGCGAAAACGCAAAGAAATTGATCTGTGGATCAGCGTGGCCGGATTGCCGGAATCGTTGGGTCAAGTCCCTATTTACGGGCCAATATATGTGTGGATCGTCGGCCCGGTAATGTGTAGACGGACGCTTCCCCTGGGAGCGTCCATGTCCATTTGCGGTCTAGATTTCGGAACGTCCAATACGACGCTCGGCACCATCGAAGGCGAAGCGCCGGTCCTGGCGGAGCTGGAAGCCGGCTACACCACCATTCCCAGCGCGATCTTCTATGAGGTGGACGGCGCGGTCCTGATCGGGCGCAAGGCCATCGCCGCCTATGTCGACGGCGCCCCCGGCCGCCTGATGCGCAGTCTCAAATCGGTACTCGGAACCTCGCTGATCGACGAAACCACCCGGCTCGGGCGCCAGCGGACCGGCTTTCGCGACGTCATTGCCTATTACCTCGGCGCGGTGAAGCGGCGCGCGGAACAGGCGACTGGGCTCGAACTGCGCGATGTCGTGCACGGCCGCCCCGTCCATTTCGTCGACAATGCGCCGGACGCCGACCGCAAGGCGGAAGAGACGCTGCGCCAGATCGCGCGCGAAGTCGGCTTCGACGACGTTACCTTCCAGTTCGAGCCGATCGCCGCGGCGCTGGATTATGAGCGCCAGATCGAAAGCGAAGAAGTTGCCCTGATCGCGGATATCGGCGGCGGCACGTCGGATTTTTCGATCGTGCGGCTCGGACCGGAACGCCACGCCAAGGCCAACCGCTCAAGCGACATTCTCGCCAATGACGGCGTACGGATCGGCGGCACCGATTTCGACCGCCAGCTCAGCCTCGGCGTCGTGATGCCGCTGTTCGGCTTCGGCAGCGCCATGAGCCGTGCCGGGCTCGACGTGCCCTCGAGCTATTTCCACGACCTCGCGACCTGGTCGAGCATCAACCGCATGTATGAGCCGCGCGTGCTCGCGGACATCCGCCAGGTCCGGCGCGAGGCCAGCGAGCCGGAATTGCTCGACCGGCTGGCGCGCGTGGTCGAGGAACAGCGCGGCCACACGCTGTTGATGGAGGTCGAGGAAGCCAAGATCGCCCTGTCGGACAAGCGCCGCGCCGACATTCCGCTGGAATGGGTGATGCCCGGCCTCAACGCCGGCATCAGCCGCCCCGATCTGGTCAGCCACACCGGCCAATTGGCCGATCGCATCGCCGCCCGCATCAAGAATTGCCTCACGCAGGCCGGGCTTGGGCCTGACGATATCGACGCGGTGTTCCTGACCGGTGGTTCGGTGCAGCTCGCCCATGTCCGCAATGCGATCAGGAAGGCGGTGCCGGCGGCCCGTCTCGTCGAAGGCGACACGTTCGGCGCGGTTGGCAAAGGGCTGACGCTGGAGGCGCTGCGGCGATATGGGCCGCGGGCCTAGGCTCATCCCACGGTCGGCCGCCGCCATTCCATCACGACGAACCAGGGCACCCGTCGAAAACGCTCCTGATGGGCGGCATCGCCGGATACAGGTCCGGGTTCCGCGAAAAACGTCAGCTGCAGGCCGCTTTCAAGGAAGGCCGCCATGTAGGCGGCGAGCGGCCGGTGCCAATTATGGATGCGTATTCCCGCCCATTCGAACCAGAATGGAAACTCTTCGAGGTAACGATCGACGGGAAAGTGAAGATGGCGTCCTTCCGCATCTTTCACCCACCCCCGATCGGCAGCGGCCGATGTGAAGCCGGTGAGATTTGCGATCAGCAGCGAGCCGCCGGGTTTCAGAACCCTGGCCATCTCGTTGATCGCCGTTCTGAAATCGACGATATCGATCAGCGTGAGGTAGCTGACAACGAGATCGAAGCTTGCCGCCTCGAATTCAAGCTGCTCGGCATTGCCGGACCGGTAGTCGCCGGATGGATCGCGCTGCCTTGCTACCTCGAGCAATTGACGGGTCGGATCGATCCCGGTCGCTGCGATGCCGGCGGCCTTCAGCATCCTGCAGAAGCGGCCCTCGCCGCAGCCCACATCCAGCGCACGACCGAACCGGCCTGCCGCCACGCGGCTGAGCATGACCGGATCGAGCACGTGCTCGCGGCCCCAATCTCCGCGCTCGCCCATGGAGTCGATCCAGGCTTGCGCTGAAAGCTCCCATCCGTTGCTCATGAGGGCACCCGCATCCGAACACAGTCGTTATTGAATGGAAGCCGACGGCAAACCATCGCCTCAGCGGCCAACTTCGCCAAGTTTGGTGGATGGCTCGTGCTGCGATTCCAGCCGGTTGCCGTGGCGGTGAACGAGGCGCCATTCGCCGGCCTCGCGGCAAAAGATATGCGTAACCCGATTGGACCAGCCGGTGATGCCTTCGACGTCGGCGACGCGTTGGTTTTCGAAGGTCTCGATATCGGTCACGTAAAACATCGCAGGAGTGACGACCTTGGAGATATTCTCGTGACGGACGGTTCCGCCCTTGAACCTCGCACCGGCCCAGTCCCACCGCCGAGACACCGCTTCCCATCCCTTCTCGTAGCCGCCCCAGCCGTAGAAGCTGGTCGCTTCCGAGGTGTGCGAATAAAGCGCCTTGATCGCGGACACATCACCATTGGCAACTCTGGCCATCGCCTGATGTAGCCGGGCGATGGCCACGCGTACCGAGGCATCGAGTTCCTCTTCACTCATGCTCTCGCCCACCTATGGAATCACTTCGGTCGCCGGCTGCAGGTCGATGGCAAAGGTTTCCAGAAACTTCGACGTCATGATGTAGAAGCCAACCGAAAGCTGCAGCTCGATCAGCGCGGCCGGCGTCAGTTTCGACGCAATGGCGTTGAAGGTCGCGTCGGTCGGCTTGTGCAGCTTGACGATTTCATCGGTGAAGGCGAGCGCGGCGCGCTGCACCTCGTTGAAGCATGTGGCCGACTGCCAGTCTTCCAGCGCTTCGTTCTGCTCGTCGCTGACGCCGACGTTCTTGCCGATACGCTTGTGCGCGACGATTTCGTAAGGCGCCTCACACAGAATGCCGGTGCGGGTGATGGCAAGTTCGCGCACCACCGGATCGAGCTCACCCTTGTGCCTGATCGCACCGCCCAGCCGGCAATATTGCTCGAAATAGCTCGGCGAATGCGCCATCATTCTGAAAATATTGGCATTACGGTTCTTGCCGAGAATTTCGCGGGTACGATCGTTGTGTTTAGCGGGATCGCTGTATTCGATGCGGGCCATTTCTCACCTTGTTTTCTTTGATTTTGCAGGCGGATCATGCCTTGCGGCTCCCTGCGGATCAACCAGACTATGCTCGGAAATCGCCACCACGCGCGCAAAATCCGGCTGCGCCTGAGCCAAAATGCCGCCGCATTGCTGTTCAAACTTGGTACGGTCGATGTTCGCTGAGTGGGGACTCAATCGAAGCGAATGATCGTCGCGGGGTGTTCCGAGTAAAAATAAACGGCCGTCCTGCACGCTTGTCGTGCAGCGATGAGCTATGCCCAAGTCTAGGGAGAAAGCATGAAGGAAGCCACCAAGAGGGCGGCCTCGGAGGCGCTTGCGCAAATGCTGGCGGTGACGGCAATGCTCGTCATCGCCAGCGTCATCTTCTACGCGCGGTGAAACCGCGGCTTGTGAGTAAAGGCGTCACGAAGCAATCCAGAAAACATCCGTTCCGCGTCACTCTGGATTGCTTCGGAGCTTTGCATTTTGATTTGGCTTCGCTCGATAAC
Source organism: Bradyrhizobium sp. AUGA SZCCT0222 (assembly GCF_018130205.1). Classification (NCBI taxonomy): domain Bacteria; kingdom Pseudomonadati; phylum Pseudomonadota; class Alphaproteobacteria; order Hyphomicrobiales; family Nitrobacteraceae; genus Bradyrhizobium; species Bradyrhizobium sp. AUGA SZCCT0222. The sequence goes on along the minus strand of NZ_JAFCLX010000011.1, from coordinate 21,662 downwards.
GCGATGCGCTACTTCGCTTTTGCGAAATATGGAACCAGCCGCCCGGCAAATGGCTGATAGGTCGCGCTGACCTGATCGCCAATGGCCAGATCGTGGTCGCCATGGGCCATCATGCGAAACCCTTCCGGCGTATCGACCAGCAGAATATTATAGGGAACATGCGCGCGGGTCTCCGGCGTTGCGGCGCGGCATACCAGCGAGGTCGCGTAGACCGTCCCTGCTCCACTTGCGGATTTCTCCGCCGGATCCGGCGCGCCACAGGCCGCGCAAAAGCTGCGACGGAAATATTGCACCTTCCCGCAAGTGGCGCAGGATTGGTAGACGATGCCTTCGCCGCCCTTGGTCCAATCCGCGTTCATCGCACCCGCTCCAGGAACATGCTGACATGCGACGACAGCACGCCGCCGTCGCCGTGCAATAGCGCGATCGAGGCATCGCGCACCTGGCGATTTTCAGCGCGCCCGGTCATCTGCAGATGGGTTTCGACCAGATGCGCCATCGCGCCGCCGACGCCGCAATGACCGTAACTCAGAAGACCGCCATGGGTGTTGAGCGGCATCTCGCCGTCGCGGCCGAAGCACCCTGCCCGCACTTTTGCGGCCGCCTCGCCGCGTTTGGCAAGGCCGAGGTCCTCCAGCAGCATCGCCAGCGTGATGGTGAAACTGTCGTAGACGGCAGCATAGCGCACGTCGGAGATCGCAAGGCCGGATGCGGCTTTGGCTTTCGCGATCGAAATCTCGGCGCCGAGCTCGCTCAAGGCTGGTGCCGCGGTGACATGCTGATGGGTATGTGCCTGTGCGGCACCACGCACGCGGATACCAGTCGCGCCGGTCGCTTCGCGGCTGATCACAAATGCCGCTCCACCATCGGACACCGGGCAGCAGTCGAGCAGCTTAAGCGGCATCGCCACCGGCTTTGACGCCATCACGTCGGCGACCGTAATCGCCTCATGGAACTGGGCGCCGGGATGGGTCAGTGCGTGGGCACGCATCAGCACCGCGAATTCGGCCAGGTCTTGCTGGGTGACGCCATATTCGTGCATGTAGCGCGACGCAACGAGGCCGTAATAGGCCGGGATCGTCGGCCCCAGCGTCACCTCGTAGTCGGGGTGGCCGACCTGCGCCAGCGCCTGGATCGAGGCGTCACGGCTCTGCCCGGTGAGGCGGTTTTCACCGCCGACAACAAGCACATGTTTTGCGATTCCCGCATCGACCAGATGATGCGCCAGCATGGTCATCGCGAGGCCGGTCGCGCCGCCGACCTGCACGGCGTGGGCATAGGACGGCCGGATGCCGAAATGCTCGGCAAACACCGTCGCCAGCATGATGTGCGGCGAAACCGTGCTGTAGCCGCAGAGGATGCCGTCAATTTCCGAGCGCTTCAGCCCGGCATCGGCAATCGCCATCTCGGCTGCCTTGCTCATGAGATCGAGCGAGGACGAGCCTTCGTGCTTGCCGTAGGACGTCAGTCCGACACCGGTGATGAAGCTCATGGTCGTCCCCCATTGTCATTCCGGGGCGCGCGAAGCGCGAGCCCGAAATCCATTTCGCCGCCGTCGCAAGCAGCCCAATGGATTCCGGGCCTGCGCCTTACGGCGCATCCCGGAATGACGACGTGGGGTAATCGTAGGGCCATCCTCAATACGACTTCGGTAACCCCAGCACCTTCTCGGCGATAAAGCTGAGAATAAGCTGCGGGCTGATCGGGGCGATGCGCGGGATCAGGGATTCCCGCAAGTAACGCTCGACGTGATATTCCTTGGCGTAACCAAAGCCGCCATGGGTCATGACGGCCTGTTCGCAGGCATGAAAGCCCGCTTCGGCCGCGAGATATTTCGCGGCATTGGCCGCCGGGCCGCACGGCATGCCCTGGTCATATTGCCAGCCGGCAGAAAGCACCATCAGCCAAGCGGCTTCCAGCTCCATCCAGTTTTTCGCGAGCGGATGCTGAATGCCCTGGTTCATGCCGATCGGACGGTTGAACACGATGCGGTTCTTGGCATAGGCCGACGCCCGCGACAGCGCGACCTGGCCGAGCCCGACGGCTTCGGCTGCGATCAGGATGCGCTCGGGATTCATGCCGTGCAGGATATACTCGAAACCGCGGCCTTCCTCGCCGAGGCGATCCTCGACCGGAATTTCAAAGTTCTCGAAGAACAATTCGTTGGAATCGACAGGCTTGCGGCCCATCTTCTCGATCTCGTGCACGGCGACGCGCTGCTTGTCGAAATCCGTATAGAACAGGCTCAAGCCCTGCGTCGGCGTCTTCACCTCTTCCAGCGGCGTGGTACGCGCCAGCAGCAGGATCTTGTTGGCAACCTGGGCCGTCGAAATCCAGACCTTCTGACCGTTGACGATGTATTTGTCGCCCTTGCGCACCGCGCGGGTCTTGAGCTGCGTGGTGTTGAGCCCGGTATTGGGTTCGGTCACCGCAAAGCAGGATTTGTCGCGGCCGTCGATGATCGGCGGCAACATGCGCGTGCATTGCTCCTTGGTGCCGAACACGACCACCGGATTGAGGCCGAACACGTTCATGTGCACCGCCGACGCGCCCGACATGCCGGCGCCGGACTCCGAAATCGTGCGCATCATGATCGCGGCATCGGTGATGCCGAGCCCCGAGCCGCCATACTCCTCGGGAATGCAGATGCCAAGCCAGCCGGCATCGGCCAGCGCGCGGTGGAAATCGGCGGGATAGCCGCCTTCCTTGTCCTTCTTCAGCCAATAGGCGTCGTCAAAGCGCGAACAGATTTTCCCGATCGCGTCGCGGATCGATTCCTGGTTGGCCGACAGCGCGAAATCCATGGTCTCGGTCCTTAGGTGTTTGATACGGTCTTGGTGACGCCGTCGCGAACCAGGGCGGCAATCTCGTCGACCGAGAAGCCCGCTTCCTGCAAGATCTCGGCGCTGTGCTCGCTCAGGCGCGGCGCCAGCCGCGTCATCTCCACCGGCGTTTCCGACCACCGCGCCGACGACCGCATGTTGCGAATCCGTCCCTCGGTCGGAGGATCGATCACGGGAGCGAAATCAGTCGCTGTTATGTGCGGGTCCTGCAGCAGGCTTTCGAGGTCATGCATCGGCATGACAGGCACGTCGGCCTTCTCGAGGATGGCGGTCCACTCGGCCGTGCTCTTGGTCTCAAGGATGCGCGCCAGTTCGGCATAGACGGTGTCGATATTGGTGGCGCGGCCGGCAAAGGTTGCGAACTTCGGATTGCTGCGCAAATCGTCGCGGCCGGTGGCATGGAAGAAATTCTCCCACTGCTTGTCGTTGTAGACGATCACGCAGATGTAGCCGTCGGAGGTCTTGTAGGGCCGCCGATCCGGCGACAGATGCCGGGCGTAGCCGCCCTTGTCGAGCGGCGGCTCATAGGTGAGCCCGCCCATGTGGTCGCCCATCACAAAGCTCGCCATGGTCTCGAACATGGGGATGTCGACGCGCTGGCCACGGCCCGTGCGGTCGCGATCCACAAGACTGGCGCAGATCGCGCCGACCGCGGTGAGCCCGACGATGCGGTCGACCAGGGCATTGGGAACATAACGCGGCACGCCATCGCCGGTCTGCGCCATCAGCGCCGGCAGCGCGGTGGCGCCCTGGATCAGATCGTCATAAGCGGGTTTGGCGGCATAAGGCCCATCCTGGCCGAAACCGAACACGCCGGCATAGATCAGGCGCGGGTTGATCTTCGAGACCACGTCGTAGCCGAGCTGCAGCCGCGCCATCGCCTGCGGGCGCACATTGTAGACCAGCACGTCGGCTTTCGCGATCAGCCGCAGCACGGCGTCGCGCCCGGCCGGCTTCTTCAGGTCAAGGCAGATGCTGCGCTTGTTGCGGTTGGTGTTGAGGAACACCGGCCCCATGCCTGGATGCCGCGTCGGCCCGATCTGCCGCGTGACGTCGCCATCATGCGATTCCACCTTTATGATGTCGGCGCCGTAGTCGCCGAGCGTCTGGGTGGCAAAGGGCCCCATCAGCACGGACGTCATGTCGACGACCTTGATGCCTTTTAGCGGTCCCATGCCCAATTCGCTCCCGGATGTGGTTATTCCCCATCTAGTAACGGCAGGGTGAAACGAAGAGCAAGGGCGTCAGGGGTATGGGCGTATGCGTGGCGAAGCTCAATACTTCCACGTCGTCCCGGCGCAGGCCGGGACCCATACGCCGTGAAGTTGCAATCGGAGGACGGAGCCTACGGCTCGGCAAAACAACGAACGACGGTGGTTATGGGTCCCGGCCTGCGCCGGGATGACACGGAATTTACCGTCTTACTTCGCCGGCTCCAACACTGAAACGTAGTTCGCCACCGCGGCGCCACCCATGTTGAAGATGCCCGCGAGTTTTGGATTCTTCAGCTGCATGCCCTCGGGCGCCTGGCCGACCAGTTGCATCGCGCTCATCACATGCATGGAGACGCCAGTGGCGCCGATCGGATGGCCCTTCGCCTTCAAACCGCCGGACGGATTGACCGGCAGCTTGCCGTCCTTTTGCGTCCAGCCTTCCTTGATGGCACGGGCGCCCTGCCCGCGCGGCGTCAGGCCCATCGCTTCATATTCGATCAGCTCAGCGACGGTGAAGCAGTCATGGGTTTCGACGAACGACAAATCGGAAAGGCTAACGCCGGCCTGCTGCAGCGCGCGCTGCCAGGCGACCGTGCAACCTTCGAACTGCAGGATGTCGCGCTTGGACATCGGCAGAAAATCCTGCGCGTGCGCGGTGGCGCGGAAATTCACCGCCTTGCCCATGGTCTTGGCGGTCTCCGAATCCGTCAGCACCAGTGCGGCCGCGCCATCCGACACCAGCGAGCAATCGGTGCGCTTCAGGGGCCCTGCGACGAACGGGTTCTTCTCACTCTCGGCACGGCAGAACTCATAGCCAAAGTCCTTGCGCATCTGCGCGTAGGGATTGGCGACGCCGTTCTTGTGGTTCTTCGCCGCGATCATTGCGAGCGCGTCGGACTGGTCGCCATATTTCTGGAAATAGCTCTGCGCGATCTTGCCGAACACCCCGGCAAAACCGCCGACGGTCTCGCCGTCCTCCGGCAGATAGGACGCCTTCAGCAGGTACTTGCCGATCTCCGGGCCCGGTGTGCGCGTCATCTGCTCGACGCCGACCACCAGCACGATCTTGGCCGCACCCGCGGCAATCGCGCGGATGCCCTGATGCACTGCGGCCGAACCGGTGGCGCAGGCGTTCTCGACCCGCGTGGTCGGCTTGAAACGCAGCTTCGGGTCGGCCTGCAGCACCAGCGAGGCGGTAAAATCCTGCGGCGAGAAGCCGGCGTTGAAATGGCCGAGCACGATTTCATCGACGTCTTCAGCGGAAATGCCGGCATCGGCCATTGCGTCGGTCGCTACCTTCACCACCAGGCTTTCAACGGTCTCCGCGTCGAACTTGCCGAATGGCGTGTGCGCCCATCCCACGATGCTGGCTGTCATGGTCGTTCTCCCTGTTCCGGTTCGGACGGTTTTGTACCCTATCGGAAAAAATACTTCACGCCGGTTTCAGCGTTTTCATCGCCCGCGCGCACATGGCTGAAATGCCGGCCCAGTTGCCGGACCGTATATCCGCCGCCGGGCAGAGCCAGGAACCGCCGACCGCCAGCACATTCGGCTCGGCCAGCCAGGTCGCCGCATTGGCTTCACCAATGCCGCCGGTCGGGCAAACCCTGATGTTCGGAAACGGACCGGCGAGCGCGCGCAGTGCCTTGATACCGCCGGACTGTTCCGCTGGGAAGAATTTGACGAGGTCGAACCCGTGCGCCAGCGCCTGCATCAGTTCGGACGCGGTCGCGATACCCGGCGCAAACGGCAGGTCGCTGGCGGCCGCAGCCTTCAACAGTTCGGGCGTCGCTCCGGGGCTAATGCCGAATTTGGCGCCGAGCGCCTCGGTTCGCTTGAGATCATCGCCGTTCAGGATGGTGCCGATCCCGACAATGGCATCCGGCACCTCAGCGATCATGGCCTTGGCGGCCTCGATCGCCACCGGCGTGCGCAGCGTCACTTCCAGCACGCGCACGCCCCCCGCAACCAGCGCCCTGGCCAGCGGCACCGCGTCTTCCACCCGCTCGATGGTCAGCACCGGTATGACGGTGGCGGACTTCACCAAAGCCGCGAGCTTTTCCTGCCTTGCTGTTACATTCACGCTCATAGGGACGCCTTGCGAGAGGTTACTGGTGTGCCAACGATATCAGGCCGGCATCGCCGTGCGCGGAATAATCGCACCGGGGTGACATACCACAACGCCGGCCAGGCGGTGCCCGGCCCGCGCGGCCTCAACTGGCCCGGCACCCGCAAGCCGTGCGGCAATGTAGGCGGCTGCAAAACTGTCGCCCGCCGCAGTGGTATCGATGACGGGTTTCGTCAGCGGCTCGGCCCGGGTCCGATGCAACGCGCCGTCGAGACGGAGGATGCTCGCGGGTTCGGAAAGTTTTAGCACGACCTCCCCGCCCGAAATGCGCGCCAGCAGGTCTTCGTTGCTAGCTTTGGGATAGAGCGGCAGCAAATCCTCGGTCGAGGCCAATACGATATCGGCGAGATTGAAGGCATCCTGATAAACGGTGCGGGCTATCTCCAGATCCGGCCAGCCGCGGGCGCGGAAGTTGGTATCAAAGGCAAAACGCGCGCCGCTTTCCCGCGCGCGCTTGATCCCCGAGAACAACCGCCCGCGACCAACGTCATTGTAAAGCGACAGCGTGATCGCCGAGAGATAAACGATGTCGTAACCCGCCAGCGAATCCAGGATATCCGCCGTCTCGGGCAAATCCATCAGGCTGCGCGCGGCGGCGCTCTCGCGCCAGTGAAAGAAACGGCGTTCGCCTTTGTCGTCGGTCTGGATCATGTAGAGGCCCGGCAATTTGCCCGGCAGCCGGGACACCCGTGCCGTACCAACGCCCTCGGCCCCCCAGCCCGCGATCATTTCATCGCTCAGCGTATCGTCGCCAAGCGCCGTGATGTAATCGACGCCGGCGCCAAGCCGAGCCAGATAGACGGCGGTATTGAGCGTGTCGCCGCCATAGCCGCGCGAAAACAGGCCGTGCTCGGCCTGCTTCAGCTCGATCATGCATTCGCCGATACAGGCTACCCTGGTCATGACCGCATCTGTACGGGATCGCGTAACCGCACGCTAGCTGGCGAACTTGCCGCCGAGCTCATCCGCGATGTGAATCCGGATAATGTCATCAAAAGTCTTCTCGGCCGTGGTGAAGCCGAGCTTGAGCGCGCGGTCGGTGACGAAATCGCGCGGCCAGCCGCTGACGATGCTGATGATGGTCGGATCCGGCACCCGCTTGATGCGCGCGGTGACGTTCTTGCCGGCGACGCGATCAAGCGCGGCGATCTGTTCGCCGACGGTCACCGACATCCCGGGCATGCTGAGATTGCGCCGCGCGCCCATCGCGTTGAGGTCCATGGTGCCGGCGTGCATGAGAAAGCCGACCGCCGATTTAGGCGAGGCGTGCCAGTGCCGCACGTCTTCGGACACCGGCAGCACCGCCTCCTCGCCCGCCAACGGCTCGCGGATGATGTTGGAGAAGAACCCGGACGCCGCCTTGTTCGGCTTGCCCGGCCGCACGCAGATCGTCGGCAGGCGGATGCTGATGCCGTCGAGCAGGCCCTTGCGGGTGTAGTCGTTGATCAGGAGTTCGCAGATCGACTTCTGGGTGCCGTAGCTCGTCAATGGCGTATGGAAGAACTCGTCGCCGATCTTTTCGGGGAACGGCGCGCCGAACACGGCGATCGAGGACGTGAATACCAGCCGCGGCTTGTAGCCGCCGCCGACAGCGCGGATTGCGTCGATCAGGTAGCGGGTGCCGTCGAGATTGATGCGATAGCCCTTGTCGAATTCGGCCTCCGCCTCGCCAGACACGATGGCGGCGAGATGGAAGATCACGTCAGGCCGTTCGGCGATCAGCGGCGCGGCGGCGTCGGCATCGGCAAAATCGGAGGCAACGACGTTGACCAGGATCGAGCTGGCCGGCTTGGTGGGCGCCACCACGTCCTGCAGCGTCATGCGGGTGATGTCTTGCTTGCCGAGGCGGCCGTCGCGCAGCAGCTGCTCGGTCAGCTTGCGGCCGACCATGCCGGCGGCACCCAGAATAAGAATGTGCAAGACCTACTCCTTTTTCATTTTTGGTCGTCCCGGCCTCGAGCCGGGACCCATACGCCGCGGCCGATGTGACTGAGACGAAATGGTTGACGACTTCGTTTCAACAATTGCTGCCGGTGGTTATGGGTCCCTGCTCCGGAGCGCAATTGCGCCCTAGGCAGGGACGACAGCGATGGCTTTTGTTATTTCTTGCTTCGGGCCCGCGCGCTCACTCTTTCACGGCTCCCGTCATGGCCGACACATAATGCTCGACGAAGAAGGCGTAAAGGATAACCAGCGGCAGCGAACCCGCCAGCGCCCCCGCCATCAGCGATCCCCAGCGATAGACGTCGCCATCGACGAATTCGTTGACGATCGCGACCGGCACCGTCTTGTTCTGCACCGAAGTCAGGAACGTGAGCGCGTAGATGAACTCGTTCCAGCACAGCGTGAAGCAGAAGATGAAGGCCGAGATCAATCCCGGGATCGCCAGCGGCAGCACGATCTTGGTCAGGATCTGCCACCGGCTGGCGCCGTCGATCAGCGCACACTCTTCCAGCTCGAACGGGATGGTCTTGAAATAGCCCATCAACAGCCAGGTCGAGAACGGGATCAGGATGGTCGGATAGGTCAGGATCAGCGCGAACGGCGTGTCGAACAGCCCATACTGGAACACCACGGTGGCGAGCGGAATGAACAGGATCGAGGGCGGCACCAGATAGGACAGGAAGATCAGCCCGCCAACCCATTGCGCGCCGCGATAGCGCAGCCGCACGATGGCGTAGGCCGCCAGCACGCTGGCGAAGATCGACAGCACGGTCGAGCAGACCGCCACGTACATCGTGTTCCACAGCCAAAGCGGATAGTAGCTTCCGAACAGCAGCTTGTGGATGTGTTTGAACGTCGGATTCCAGGTCCAGAACGGATTATAGGTGTTGAGGTCGAGCAACTGCTCGTCCGGCTTGATGGCGGTGAGCGCCATCCAGTAGAACGGGAACAACAGCACAACGACGATGATCCCGAGCGGCAGATAAAGCGTCACCAGGCGCCGCGGCAGCGACTCCAGATAGCTCATGCCGACGGTGTGATCGTCGGCAGCCGCGGTTCGCGCCGATCCCGACAACACCCCTTTGAGGTCGAGCCTCTGTGTGGGCAGATCAGTCATTGTTTTCACCTTGCTGCCACTTGCGGCGCTGCAGTCCGAACCAGGAGACCATGATCGCCGCCAGCAGGAACGGAATCATCGCATTCGAGATCGCGGCTCCCTCACCGAGAACGCCGCCGATGATCGCCCGCTGATAGGACAGCGTCGCCATCAAGTGCGTGGCATTGACCGGACCGCCGCGCGTCATCGCCCAGATCAACTGGAAATCGGTGAACGTGAACAGCACCGAGAAGGTCATTACGACGGCAATGATCGGCGTCAGCAGCGGATAGGTGATGAACCGGAACCGCTGCCAGCTGGTCGCACCATCGAGCGTCGCGGCTTCGTAAAGCGACGGCGACACCGTCTGCAGGCCGGCCAGCAGCGTGATCGCAACGAAGGGAACGCCGCGCCAGATGTTGGCGAAGATCACGCAGATCCGCGCCCAGGTCACATCGCCGAGGAAATTGATATTGTCGGTGATCAATCCCATCTGCTTCAGCGACCAGGAAATGATCGAGAACTGCGAATCGAAGATCCACCAGAACGCCAGTGCCGACAGCACCGTCGGCACGATGAAGGGGATCAGCACCAGGGCTCGCAGCATCGCCTTGAACGGCATGTTCTCGTTCAGCAGCAGCGCGAGATAAAGGCCGATCGCGAACTTGATGACACTGGCGACGGATGTGTAGAGCAGCGTGTTGAATACCGACAGCCAGAAGATCGAGTCGCCCCACAGCCATTCATAGTTTTCCAGCCCGACGAACGCGCCGGGCCTGCCGATGCGCGCGTCGGTGAACGAAATCCAGATTCCCAACCCCAGCGGATACGCCAGGAAGAGAACCAGGAACACCATTGCGGGCAGCATGAACCAGAAGCCGAGATAGTTGCGGTTGGCCTTGATCAGGTCCCACCTCGACGCCTCGCGAATCGGCCGTCTGGCAGTCCGGGGTTGGAGGGCGATGTCAGCCATTGGCAAAATCCCGCAAGTGTAACGGCCGTGGTGCCGTCTCGTCCTCGATAGCGAAGCATCCGGCAACTACGGGCGGCATTGCGTGCCGCCCGTAGTTGTTGTCATCAGCGATAGATGCGCTTCAGCTGCCGTTCGGCGATCGCAATCGCACCGGGGGCGGTCTCACGGCCGGTGCAGTAGTTCGCGAACATATCGACCACCAGGAAGTCGGCGATCGCGGTCGCGGCCTTCTCGCCGGGCGTGCCGATTCCGGAAGCGGGAAGCGCGCGCTTGCTGGCCTGACCAAACACCGCGTTCTTCGGGTCTGCCGTCCACACCGGCGAGTTGTCGTAGGCGTTCAGCGTGTGGGTCAGATAACCGCGCGCGCCGGTCAGCCACTTGTCGTAGTTTTCCTTCTCCAGCATGAAGGCGATGAAGGCCTTGGCGGCGTTCGGATACTTCGTGAACTTGAACGCCAGGATCGGGACGCACAGCTGCAATTCAGTAGGCTTACCGATTGGACCGACCGGATACAGCGCGTGATAGGTGTCCTCGGTGAGTTCTTTCTTGGTCGGGTCATCCTTGGCCGCGACATAGATCGAGATGCCGTTGGCGGTGACATAAAGTTCGCCCGACAGGTACGCCTTGTTATTGGAACCATCGTTCCACGACGCTGCGCCAGGAATGAAGGTGTCCGAAAGCGCCTTGGTGTATTCCAGCGCCTTCACCGTCTCCGGTGAGTTGATGATCACCTTGTCGTTCTTGTCGACGGTATAGGCGCCGTGACCCCAAAGGATCCAGTGCAGCCAGCCGTTGGCGTCGCCGGTCGCATGGCCGAGCGCGAAGCCCGCCGGGGTATTGTTTTTCTTGAGCGCCTTGCACAGTTCAAGGAAGCCGGGGAAGTCCTTGGGAAACTCGCTGAAGCCCGCTTTGTCCACGGCAGACTTTCGGTAAGTCATGTAGCCGCCAATGGTGGCGACCGGGATACCCAGCCAGTTGTCACCCTGCTTACAGGTAACAGCCGCCGCTTCGGTCCACCCGCCGTATTTCTTGCCGAGATAGTCGGCGACGTCGTTCAGTGGCATCACCTGGGTCGGGAACAGTTGCGGCAGCGTATGCAGGCCCCAGACGACATCCAGCCCGGAGCCGGTGTTCGCAGCTACGGACGCCTTCGGCTGCACGTCCTCGAAGGACTCGCTGAACACGTTCATCTCGGTGCCGGTCGCGGCTTTGAAGGCGGCGACCATGGCGTTGAACGCGTCGTCTTCCGCCGGCACGAAACGCTTCCAGCGCATCACCGTCAGCTTGGCGCCCGGCTCCGCCTTCCAAGGCGAGGCTTGCGCCCAGGCCTTGGCGAAATCCAGCAGTGCAGGCCCGGTCAGCGCGCCAGCCGCGGCCAGCGCAGTGCCGCCTTGAAGCAGCGAGCGGCGAGTAAAATCGTGCATCGTAGATCCTCCCCTGTGAATTTGATTTTGATTATGTTTTTAGGCGTTCAGTCGCTTTCCCGTGGTTTCGTCAAACAGATGGACGAGCGCCGGATCCGGCTTCAGCCGGATCTTGTCGCCCGGATTGAATTGATGTCGCTCGCGGAACACGGCGACGACCTGTTCGCCGCCGAGCTTGGCGAAGACCTGGGTTTCCGAGCCGGTCGGTTCGACCACCACGATCTCGGCTTCGGCGCCGTCGTCGGCGATGGTGAAATGCTCGGGCCGGACGCCGTAGACCGCCGGCTTGCCTTCGGAGTTGGCCGGTGCCGACATCAGCGGCAGCTTGACACCGTTCGGGCCTTCGAAACCGGCGCTGCCGTTCGACTTCACCTTGCCCTTGAGGAAGTTCATCGCCGGCGAACCGATAAAGCCCGCAACGAACTGATTGGCCGGCGTATCGTAGAGTTCGAGCGGCGTGCCCATCTGTTCGACAATGCCGTCATGCATCACCACGATCTTGTCGGCCATGGTCATGGCTTCGATCTGGTCGTGGGTGACGTAGACCGTCGTGGTGCGCAGGCGCTGGTGCAGTTCCTTGATTTCAGTGCGCATCGCAACCCGCAGCTTGGCGTCGAGGTTGGACAGCGGCTCGTCGAACAGGAACACTTGCGGATCGCGCACGATGGCGCGGCCCATCGCGACGCGTTGACGCTGTCCGCCGGACAACTGCCGGGGATAACGCTCGAGCAGTGGGGTCAGCGCCAGAATTTCCGCGGCGCGCTTGACGCCGGCAGATATTTCCTCAGGCTTGGCGCCGCGCAGCTTGAGCGAGAAGCCCATATTGTCGGCGACCGTCATATGCGGATAGAGCGCATAATTCTGGAACACCATCGCAATGTCGCGCTCTTTCGGCTGGACATTGTTGACCACCTTGTCGCCGATCGAAATCGTGCCTGAGGTGATGTTTTCCAGGCCCGCGAGCATCCGCAGCAAGGTCGACTTGCCGCAACCGGAGGGGCCGACGAGCACGACGAACTCGCCGTCCTCGATCGGAATCGAAACGCCGTGCAAAACCTCAAAATTACCGAACGACTTTCGCACGTCGCGAATCTGTACCGACGACATCGGACTTCTCTCCCCTCATTTTCTGTTTTCTGACGCCATCGGACGGAGGCCGGCGCCACGCTGTCTTGTTCGACTCTAATGCCATCCAGCCGAATTCAGCCAAGCATTATCATCCGCAGTTTGGCGGTTTTTAGCAATGCGATGGTAGCGCTGTCAATAATTGTTCATTTGTCTGGTTTCTTATGGTAAGAGCGCGGAATGGCACGAAAACCGACGAAGTCTGGCAAAATCCGCCTCACCGAGGTCGCCAAGCTGGCTGGCGTGTCGCCAATCACCGCATCCCGCTTCTTCAGAAACCCGGATGCGCTGTCGCTCGCCAAACGCGAACGCGTCGACAGCGCGGTGAAGGAACTGGGCTATGTGCCCAATTTGGCGGCGCGCGCGCTGGCCTCGCATCGCACCGAAGTCATCGGCGTCGTGATTCCGTCTTTGACCAACAGCGTGTTCGCCGACGTCTTGCGTGGCATTTACGATTCGACCGAGCAGAGCCGCTACAGCATCCAGTTGACCAATACGCGCTACAGCATCCTGCAGGAAGAGAAGATGCTGCGGCTGTTCCGGGCGCAGAAGCCGGCCGGATTGATCGTGACCGGCATCAACCAGACCGCGGAATCCCGCGTCATCCTGGAGACCATGGATTGCCCGGTCGCGCAGATCATGGAGATCGGGGACAGCCCGGTCGACATGATGATCGGCTTTTCGCATTACGACGCCGGTTTTGCGGCTATTTCGCATATTCTCGAGCAAGGGCGCCGGCGCATCGGCTTCCTCGGCGCGCGGATGGATCCCCGCGTCCAGCGGCGGTTCGACGGCTATCGCGACGCCATGAAGGCGGCCTCGCTGTTCGATCCAAACCTCGTCGTCACGACGACGGTGCCGACCACCGTGACGCTTGGCGGTACGCTGTTCGCCGATCTCATTGCGAAGACGCCTGATATCGACGCGGTGTTCTGCGTCAATGACGACCTTGCGCTCGGCGTGCTGTTCGAATGCCAGCGCCGCCAGATATCGGTTCCCGGCGAGATGGCGATTGTCGGCTTCAACGATCTGGAATTCATGGCCTCCGCCGTCCCCTCGCTCACCAGCGTGCGGACCAATCGCTACGAGATGGGCCGTCACGCCATCACCATGGTGATCGACGCGATCGAGGGCCGCCGGCCGCGGGAACCGGTCCTCGACCTTGGTTTTCAACTCATGATCCGCGAAAGTTCGACGCCGCAGACGGCTTGAAAGCCTTGTGTCACACGGCTCATGCAGGGTTGCACAGAAAATGGTAGCGCTGTCTTTTGGCGCGAACTAGGATCGAAAAAGAGAGTCAGGAATTGGATGCGCGGCCGCGTTTGCAGCGGATGAAATTTTGAGCATGGTGGAAACCGCTGCCGTGATTTGAGCCGCCCTAAGCAGTTTGCAGTGCGGGAGGAACCAATGAAAAAAAATGACAATAATGGTGCCAGCAATGGCAAGGGACGGAAGCTTCGCTCCCTTGAGTGGTTTAACAACCCGCACAATCCGGGGATGACCGCGCTCTATCTGGAGCGCTATCTCAATTACGGCCTGACCCGGGAAGAATTGCAGTCCGGCAAGCCGATCATCGGCATCGCGCAGACCGGTAATGATCTGTCGCCGTGCAACCGCCACCATCTCGAACTGGCGCACCGGGTGCGCGAGGGCATCCGTATGGCCGGCGGGATTGCGATGGAATTCCCGGTGCATCCGATCCAGGAAACCGGCAAGCGCCCGACCGCGGCGCTCGACCGCAACCTCGCCTATCTCGGGTTGGTCGAAATCCTGTTCGGCTACCCGCTCGATGGCGTGGTGCTGACCACCGGCTGCGACAAGACCACCCCGGCCTGCCTGATGGCGGCAGCGACCGTCAATCTGCCCGCTATCGTGCTCTCGGGCGGCCCGATGCTGAACGGCTGGTTCAACGGTGAGCGCACCGGATCCGGCACCATCGTCTGGAAGCAACGCGAACGGCTTGCCGCCGGCGAGATCGACTACAACGAATTCATCGAGATCGTGTCCTCCTCCGCGCCGTCGGTCGGCCATTGCAACACCATGGGCACGGCCTCGACGATGAACTCGCTGGCCGAGGCGCTCGGCATGTCGCTGCCGGGCTGCGCGGCGATTCCCGCTCCCTACCGCGAGCGCGGCCAGATCGCCTACGAAACCGGAAAGCGGATCGTCGAGATGGTCTGGGAGGACCTCAAGCCGTCCGACATCCTGACCCGTGAGGCGTTCGAGAACTGCATCGTGGTAAACTCGGCGATCGGCGGCTCGACCAACGCGCCGATCCACATCAACGCGCTGGCGCGCCACATCGGCGTCGAGCTCTCGATCGATGACTGGCAGAAACACGGCCACGAAATCCCGATGCTGGTGAACCTGCAGCCGGCCGGCTTCTATCTCGGCGAGGAATTTCACCGCGCTGGCGGCGTGCCGACGGTGGTTCGCGAATTGATGGCGCACAAGAAAATCCATGAAGCCGTCAAAACGGTCAACGGCCGCACCATGGGCGAGAATTGCAGCACAGCGACAAAACCCGATGGCGACGTGATCTGGAACTACGACAAGCCGCTGGTCAAGGAGGCCGGCTTCCTGGTGTTGCGCGGCAATCTGTTCGATTCCGCGATCATGAAGACCAGCGTGATCTCCAAGGAATTCCGTGACCGCTATCTCAGCAACGCCAAGGACCTGAACGCGTTCGAGGGCCGCGCCATCGTGTTCGAGGGCCCGGAGGACTATCACGAGCGGATCGATGATCCCTCGCTCAATATCGACGAGCACTGCGTGCTGTTCATCCGCGGCGCCGGCCCGATCGGTTATCCCGGCGGCGCCGAAGTCGTGAACATGCAGCCGCCGGCGGCGCTGATCAAACGCGGCATCCTGGCCCTGCCCTGCATCGGCGACGGCCGGCAATCCGGCACCTCGGGCTCGCCGTCGATTCTTAATGCCTCGCCGGAAGCCGCCGCCAGCGGCGGACTCGCGATCTTGAAGACCGGCGACAAGGTCCGCATCGACCTCAACAAGGGCTCGGCGAACATCCTCATTTCGGATGCGGAACTGAAGCAGCGTCACGCCGACCTCAAGGCGGGCGGCGGCTTCAAATACCCGGCGCACCAGACGCCGTGGCAGGAACTCTATCGCTCGACCGTCGGCCAGCAGGCCACCGGCGCCTGCATGGAACTCGCCACGCGCTATCAGGACATCGCAGGCACGGTCGGTGTGGCGCGGGATAATCATTAGGCAATAACCCCGTCATTGCGAGCGCAGCGAAGCAATCCATAGTGCGACATACGCGGTTGGATGGATTGCTTCGTCGCTTCGCTCCTCGCAATGACGAAAGGAACAAGAAGGAAACCAAAAATGTCTGATCGATTGAAGGGAAAGCGCGCTGTCGTCACCGCCGCGGCGGCCGGCATTGGCCGCGCCTGCGCAATCGCATTCGCGCGCGAAGGCGCAACTGTCATGGCCACCGACATCAATGAAAGCGGCATCGCCACCCTGGGCAAGGAAGGCGTCGCCGAGACGGCTCGGCTCGACGTTCGCAGCACCGCCGACGTCGACGCCTTCGCCAGGCGCGTTGGAAAGATCGACATCCTGCTCAATGCCGCGGGCTTCGTGCACCACGGAACCATCATGGAGTGTTCCGAAGAAGACTGGGATTTCTCGTTCGACCTCAACGTCAAATCCATGCACCGGACCATCAAGGCGTTTTTGCCAGCCATGATGGCAGGCGGCGGCGGCAGCATCGTCAACATCTCGTCCTGCGCGGCGCTCCGGCCACCGGCCAACCGGTATGTCTATAGTGCGTCCAAGGCGGCGGTTTCGCTGCTCACGCGCGCGGTAGCGCTCGACTTCATCAATCAGGGCATCCGTTGCAACAGCATCTGCCCCGGCACCGTGGAGACGCCTTCGATGCTCGATCGCGCGGCCGCCGCTGGCCCGGATGGACGCGAGAAGTTCGTTGCCCGCCAGAAGATGGGCCGCCTCGGTACCGCAGAGGAAATCGCGGCCATGGCGATCTATCTTGGGAGCGACGAAAGCGCATTCACCACCGGCGTCGACCTCGTCGTCGATGGCGGCTACATGCTCTAACGGCCACGCGATCAAGGGATTCCAGCATGAACAAGATCGATCTGAACGGCCGCTGCGCGATCGTTACCGGTGGCGCGCAGGGTTTTGGGCGCGCGATCGCCGAACGCTTTGTGGCGTCCGGCGCCAAGGTGGCGATCTGGGACCATGACCTGCCGTTTGCGGAAAAAACCGCGAAGGAGATCGGCGAGAATGTCAGCGCGTTCAAGGTCGACGTCTCCGACCTCGCCGCCGTCGAGAACTCCCGCGATGCGACGCTGAAGGCGTTCGGCAAGATCGACATCCTGGTCAACAATGCCGGCATCGCCGGTATCAACAAGACGGTGTGGGAAACCGACCTCGACGAATGGCGCAAGGTGATGCGCATCAATCTCGACGGCCCCTTCATCTGCTGCAAGGCCGTGGTGCCGGCGATGCTCGCCAACAAATACGGCCGCATCATCAACATCGCCTCGATTGCCGGCAAGGAAGGCAATCCCAACGCCGCGCATTATTCGGCGTCCAAGGCCGGCCTGATCGCGCTGACGAAATCGCTCGGCAAGGAACTGGCGGCGCACGACATCCTGGTCAACGCCGTGACGCCGGCCGCCGCCAAGACCGCGATCTTCGACCAGCTCACGCAGCAGCATATCGACTTCATGCTGTCGAAAATCCCGAAGGCCCGCTTCGTGCTGGTGGAAGAACTCGCCGCCATGGTGGCCTGGCTGGCATCGGAAGACTGCGCCTTCTCGACCGGCGCGGTGTTCGACATCTCCGGCGGACGCGCGACGTATTGATATGGGCACGATCCGGGAAGGCGGATGCCTGTGCGGCGCAGTCCGGTTCAAGACCGACGGCGAGCCGGTCAATATCCGGATCTGCCACTGCCGCAACTGCCAGAAGTCGATGGGATCGCCGTTCTTTGCCCGCGCGCTGTTCGACCAGCGCGCGCTGACGGTCGAGGGCGACACTGCGGGTTATTTATCCTCGGACGCACTCGACCGGATGTTCTGCAGGGCCTGCGGCACCCGGCTGTTTTCCCGGCGGACCAACGGCACGGTGGTTGGCGTCGCGCTTGCCGCCTTCGACGACCGCAACGCCTTTGCGCCGACCGAGCACATCTGGGTCTCGGAAAAGATCGATTGGGTACGGCTCGACGACGGCCTGCCGCAATACCAGGAGACGGTTCCCCAGTGACGCCGACGTGCTAGGCTGAGCCCAGCACAGCGCGTGAATCGGGGCCGATCGATTGAACATCTCATTGTACGCCATATCGGTCTGGGTACTGCCGGTCCTGCTCGCCATCACCCTGCATGAGGCCGCCCACGCCTTTGCCGCCTATCGCCTCGGCGACAACACGGCCTGGCAACTCGGCCGGGTCAGCCTCAACCCCTTCAAGCATATCGACCCGTTCGGGACCGTCATTCTCCCCGGATTGCTGCTGCTTTCGCATTCGCCGTTCCTGTTCGGCTACGCCAAGCCCGTGCCGGTGAATTTCCGCAATTTGAACCATCCCCGGCTCGACATGGTCTGGGTGGCGCTGGCGGGCCCGGCCACCAACATCGTCCTGGCCGTGTTGGTAGCCCTTGCCTTCCATATCATGCCCCTGGTGCCCGCGAATGCGGCGCAATGGACCGCGGACAACCTCAAAAATGCGTTCCTGATCAACATCGTGCTGGCGATCTTCAACATGCTGCCGATCCCGCCGCTGGATGGCGGGAGGGTCGCGGTGGGGCTGCTGCCGCGGGTGCTGGCTTACCCGCTGTCGCGGCTGGAACCCTATGGCATGCTGATCCTGATCGGCCTGCTGATCCTGCTGCCGATCCTGGGCAGCCAGCTCGGCCTAAATCTTGATGTTATTTCGGCAATACTGCGGACACTGACCGGCTATGTGATCCGTGCGCTTCTCTTTATCACGGGCAACGCATAAACCTGAGATAGAGAACGCCGGACAAGGAGGAGTTGGCTTGGAGCCATGGTGATCAAAGCCGCCGATATGTTGATCGCACGACGCGCCGACACCCGCGCGAGGGCGGATTTTGCCACCTGGAGAATGCTCGCCAAGCTTAACGGCGCTTCCGCCCTGCCCGCCGAGGCGCAAGGTTTTCTCGTCAGCTACAAGCAGCTGCTCGAGAAAATGACGGATGCGGATGCTTCCGAGGCTACCATCCAGCTCATGTACAAGAGCTATTATGCGGAGATGGGCGGCGCCGGAACCGCACCGGAAATCCCCGCACGCTCCGCCGATGCCCCGGCCGACACCGGCAACGTCACCGCCTTTCGCCGGCCGCCTGCCAAGCCAAAGGTCGCCGCATCAGGACCACAGGCAAAACCGCGGCTTCCGGTGGCGCTGATCTTTGCGTGCCTTGTCGTCGTCTATGTCGGCATCCGCTATTACTGGCGATAGCCCGACCCTCGCGCAAGAAAGCGAAATGAGCAACGACGCAGATCCGCTTGCACAGTTCGGGATCGACGCGGTCGATCTCAGATGGACGTTGCGGGACATTGCCGGAAGGCGATCGTTCAACAAGGATCATTTGGCGAAGCTGATCGAGCTTGGCCTCGTCGCAATGCGCGGAGACGCTCCGTACCTGACGCCAATCGGGCAGAATGCGGCATGGGGGAAAGAGAGCTGACCGTGGCGCCGCATACGTTGCAGGCGTAACGCGTGATTGCCGGGATGACGGTGACCTTCGCTGCCGTACGATGCCTCCGGGCTACGGCTTTCTATTCCAGGGCGGGATGATTTTGAATCTGGCGCTGATCGACGCGATACGTCTTCGCGACATTTTCGCGTTTCAGTGGCATGCAGCGCCGGCGCGTGCGCCGAATTCACCGCGACATGGAATATTCCCTTCACGAACGATCCATCGCAACAGCTAGGCGGCGAACACGATGCCGGGCATAATGGCTCGGCGAGTTTTGCAAAACATTCAAAATATCCTTGCAAAAATATCCTTGAACGATTCCTTGGAGGGGAAATGAAGCGATCCATTGCAGCTTTGGTGATGACCACGAGCCTGGTATTTGCAGGGGGAGCGTTTGCGCAAACGCTCGACAAGGTCGTCAAGGTCGGAAGCCTCGGAGATCAATCCGGCCTGTACGCCGACATCGGCGGCCCCGGCTCCAGCGTCGCCGCGCAGATGGCGATCGACGATTCCGGTTTGCTGGCGAAAGGCTGGAAGATCGAACTGATCTCGGCGGATCACCAGAACAAGCCTGATGTCGGCGTCAACATCGGCAAGCAGTGGATCGACGTCGAGAAGGTCGACGTGTTCGTCGATCTCGCCAGCTCCGGCGTCGGCCTTGCGATCTCCAACCTTGCCAAGGACAAGAACGTCGTCAATTTGAACTCCGGTTCGGCGTCGTCGGATCTGACCGGCGCGCAATGCTCGCCGAACACGATTCACTGGGTCTACGACACCTGGATGCTGGCCAACGGCACCGGCAAGGCGCTGGTCAAGTCCGGCGGCGACAGCTGGTTCTTCCTGACGGCGGACTACGCCTTCGGTCACGCGCTCGAACGCGATACGGCGGCGGTCGTCACCGCCAACGGCGGCAAGGTGCTCGGCGGCGTCAAGCATCCGCTCAACAATGCCGACTTCTCCTCTTTCCTGCTGCAGGCGCAGAGCTCGAAGGCGAAGATCATCGGCCTTGCCAATGCCGGCGGCGACACCACCAACTCGATCAAGCAGGCGGCGGAGTTCGGCATCGTCTCCGGCGGGCAGAAGCTCGCGGGCATGCTGATGTTCATCACCGACGTTCACGCGCTCGGGCTGAAGGTCGCGCAGGGCCTGAACTTCACCGAGACGTTCTATTGGGACGCCAACGACAAGACCCGGGCCTTCACCAAGCGCTTCAACGAAAAGTACAAGAAAGGCCCGCCCACCATGGTGCAGGCCGGCGTCTATTCCTCGCTGATCCATTACTTCAAGGCGCTGGAAGCCCTCGGCGGCAACCCGCATGACGGCCGCGCGGTGGTCGCCAAGATGAAGGAAATGCCGAGCGACGACGACCTGTTCGGCAAGGGTACGGTCCGTGCCGACGGCCGCAAGATCCATCCGGCCTATCTGTTCGAGGTGAAGAAGCCGGCGGATTCGAAATATCCGTGGGACTACTACAACCTCGTCGCCACCATCCCGGCCGAGGAAGCCTTCATTCCGCTCGACAAGAGCGTCTGCCCGTTGTTGAAGAAGACCTGATCCGGCGGATCGTCCCAAGTGCAAAATGCCGGCGAGAAATCGCCGGCATTTTGTTGGGCGATCGGTTGGCCCCTTCCCGCGCGACGGCGTAAAACAGGTCTGTCGCGAGATGTACTGGATTCAATTTTCCCTATTCGTCGTCCCGGCGAACGCCGGGACCCATACGCCGCGGCAGTCATTGTTTGCAGAAGGTCTCTAACGCCACCGCTCTTACCGATGGGCCGCGGCGTATGGGTCCCGGCGTTCGCCGGGACGACGGCGGTGTTTGTGGTTGCACAATCATCCAAAACGCGCCTTCGCATTCTCGCGACGCATTGCGCCCGAGCTTTGCCAGAAATTTCCTTGCCCTCGAAAACAGAGGGCGCAGGGAAGACCGGGTGCGCGCTGCACCCGCGGTCCCGTGTGCGGTTTGCACTAAATAGATTGCACACGAGCATACAGGGCAGCGGAGAACACCCGGCCTTCCCTGCGCAATGGCTTTACGGCTTATGCCGTGATCTCCCCGGAGACGAGTTCTTGGTTGACTCCGTCACCGCCGGTTCAGCTTGCGCCTAGCCGACGGCTTGACGCCTGCAACGGGCGCCAGGACCACACGGTTTTGCCGTACGCTTAGTCCACGCCATCGTCTCAGCGTAAACCAGCGTCCACCGCAACCCG